>JAPUEM010000058.1 GCA_027492575.1 Propionicimonas sp. | reverse complement strand
ACATACGGAATCGTGTAACCACTGGTATCCAACCCGTGCGCAGCACCGACCATCAACGCCACGCTCTCGGCCTCCACCTCACGAACACCCCGATGCTGGCGAGCGTCCTCATCCTTGGGGTCGTGCATCAGCACATGCGCCAGCTCGTGCGCCAACGTGGCGATCTGATTGACCTCCGTCACATCGGTACGCACCGATACCTGCCGAGCGACGTAGTCGGTCAGGCCGTCCGCGCCGCCGATCCGCCCGTCATCCGGGACACGCAGCACCTCGAACCCCAACGCTTCGACCTGCATGGCCAGGCCATCCCACAGTCCCTGCGGGGCTTCGCCGTCCAGCAGCTTCGGTGCGAGTGGCTCAGGGATCGGATCGCCCTCGGTCTGCGTCACGTCCCACACATAGGCGGGCCGAGCGCCCACCATCTTCGTGCGCACTACCTCGTTGACCTTGTGCTTCTCGCGCGGACCCAAACGACGCCACGACGACGGATCACCAGGATTCGACGAGGCGAACCGGCCGGTCACCGGAGCGAAGATCATGTAACCCGGCTGGCCCTTCTGCACCTGCTGGCCAAGCTGCTGCCACTGCCGATACCCAGCCACATACGACGGCACCGGCCCGGGCACCCGGCCAGCCTCGAACGCAGCCTCGTGCTGAACCCAGATCAGCAGCGCGTTGTTGAACGAGCGCGATCGGAACCGGGCCGCGAACGCCAACGCGCGGGCCCAGTCCCGCCCGGAGACCAGCGTCTCCACCGCGCCAGTCAGCTTCTCGTGCAGCTCATCGAGCTTCGCGTCCCGCTTGGCTCGTACTTCCTCCGTCGCAGTCATCCTGGACCTTCCCTCCGCCGAGATCACCCGATCGTCGGTGACCGTGAGGTACGCCAGGAACATCAAGAAGCACGGCGGGCCAGGGGTGCGACCAAGACCGCCAGGCGACAACACGAACCTGACGAGTCCCTACCGGACTACATCACCGACCGGCTATGAGAGGCCCAGGGAAGACAGACGTCCCGAAATCGGGCACTGAACACGACGAGATCGGGTACATCAGTTGCGCCCACACGACCCTTGGCGTCGTCGGTAGGCACCCGGCGTCAGTCCGACGTACTGACGGAACAGTTCCGTGCCGTGACTTCGGCTGCGCCATCCGACCCGCCACATTGCCTCGGTGACAGTGAGGTCCGTCTCGCGCAGGTACCTTGCCAAGCGTTCGGCTCGCACCATCGTTAGGAACGCGAGCGGTGTCTTGCCAAAGGCGTCGACGAACACCCTGCCTAGCTGAGCAGGCGACAGGTGTACTTCCATGGCCAAAGCGGCGAGAGTCCATCGCCGCTCGGGTGATGTCCGCAACAGCTCAGCAACTCTGCGGGCCTCCTCCCTGATGGGAGCGAACCGTCGTTCCCTCGGCAAGGTTGGCCGGACATGACTCGGCCGGGCGGCTGATATCCGCACCGGGGACGCCTTGATGAACGGGGCAATGACGTGTGCTATGGAAAACCACAGGGCCTGCATCCGGAAGAAGTAGCGAGCAACGGGCCGCTCGGCGCTCAGCGCGACCATCTCGTCGAGCCAAGTTGTGAGTGTCTCGGCCTGCCTTTCACCGAGGCTGAGAACCTGCGCTGGCTCGGCGTAGATGGTCGCCGCGAAGTCCTGAGCATCAAGCCGATCCCGCACGAGCCCAGCGTGCTGCCAGTAGACCTGATCGATCACATAGTCCGTATCCGCATGGATCGTGGTCAAGGTGATGTGGCCCTCAGGCTCGCTTCCGCACAGGACGTTTGCTGCAAGGAGGACCACATCCCCCGTCTTCACAAGCCTTTGCCCCAACTCGCCAACGAGGAGTGCGCTACCACTACGGATCACGATGACTCTGACACAATCGAGAGCCGCGGGGCCGATGGGGCGAGAGCCGGCGTACGTGCATGCCCAAACCGGCCAGTAGTCGCTGCCGACCCGCAGTGGCTCAGACATGTAGGCAGTACCGCACCCGCAGCGGTCTACTCAGCGAGCGCCTGGTCGAGCATGGTGGTGAGGTCATCAAGGGTCTCAGGACTGATCAACTCTGCATTGAGGAAGAAGGTTGGCGTACCAGTCACGCCCAGGGCCACACCGTCGTTGAAGTCGTTGCGGATGAACTGGAGCGTGGCCTCAGAGTTGTACGCGGCGTCCCATTGCTCAAGGTCGAGGCCGAGTTCTTGGGCGTACTGGCGGAACAGGTCGTCTTTGGGTATCTGCTGTTCACCCCACTCGGTCTGGGTCTGGTACATCTTGGTGTACATCGCTTCAAGTTCTCCTTGCTGAGCGGCGGCTTCGACCGCTCTGGCCGCGCGTTCGCTGTTGAAGTGGCTGGGTAGCGGGAAGTACCGGATGACAAAGGACACTCGATCGCCGTAGGTCTGCCGGAGTTGCTCGATCGCCGGGAAGACCGCGGCGCAGGCCTCGCACTCGAAGTCCAGGAACTCTACGAAGGTCACAGTGGCATCTGGCACGTCGTTGAGTCGGCGGGAGTCTTCGCGTACCACGAGCGCGCCGGAGGTTTCGGTGGGGACGGGTGTGGACGGCTCGACGACGGCGGCGGGCTGGCGACTGGCTTGGATGATGCCGAAGATGACCACCGAGATCACCAGCACCGCGCAGATCAAGATGATGGTTCTTCGGGCGCCACGTTCCCCTGGTTCGGGGCGTTCGTCGACGATTGGCTTCTTGGGCTTCTGATTGCTGGGCATGTAGGGCTCCTTGCCGGAAGATGTGGGTAGGACGCGTGCTGACTGGCGGCGACGCGGTGTGTGGGCAGGTCGTTTGGTTGGGGTCCTTACCCGAAGAGGGCTGGACCGTATTTGGCGAGCACCAAGGTGGTGATCGCTCCGAGCCAGAGCACGACGAGCAGGTTGTCGACTCCCAGGCGAAGCCCTTTGGTCAAGGTCTTGTGCAGGCTCGTTGGGAGGAACAGGTTGTTGTCGCGCAGGTTGACGTGGGTGAGTGATGCGAACACCAAGGTGGTGGACACAGTCACCAACAGGCACCAGGGGCACAGCGCCCCGATGACAAAAGTGGACTCAAAGAACAGCCAGTAGGCGAACACGAAGCCCAGGCCATAGACGATCTGGGCGGCGAGCATGAAGCCTCGCGGAAACCTGACGCCGGCGAGGCTGGCGACCGCGATGGTGATGACTACGGGCTCGGCCATCAGGCCGAGGAACGCGTTCGGGAATCCGAACAGTCCGGCCTGCCAGGATCTGGCGACTGCGCTGCAGTTGATGACCTCGTTGAGGTTGCATGGGAGTCCGACTTTGGGGTTGGCCGCTAGCCGGATGGCGTCGGTTGACAGGACGAAGGAGGCGTACAGGCTGAGGCAGGCCGAGAAGAGCATGGTGGAGAAGATCCACCTGTCGGTCTGTCTGAAACGGTGGATGCGCTCCAAAAGGTCGTCTGATGTGGTCAAGGTGGTTGGACCTGTCTGTCGTCGTTCGGACGCACCGCAGCGCCGCGCCGAGCACCAGGACCTCGGCGTTCACCGAAAGGGCGCTCGTCTGCGCACGGGTGCGAGTTGAGTCGATCAGCAGGACAGGGCGGGTGGGCCTCGGCGTTGAAGCGGGTGATAGGGGCGACGTCCGGGGGTGGCCACCACGAGGGCCGTGACGGCAACGTGGGTAGGCACGGTAAGGGTCGCCGGCCTGGCATCACTTAGGCGTGTCCGGAACCAGTCGCGGGCCGTCTTTGCTGCCTGGCGGGCGTAGAGTCCCACGCCGAGCCCGAGCAGCAGAACGACCAGGCCGGCGATCAAGGTGGTTGCTGAGAGCACCATGAAGGACTGTGCGAAGCGTCCGAAGTTCAGCCCTGGCAGGTAGCTGTGCTCTGGGCACAGCTCGGACTCGACCAACAGATCGAGGTGGACGCCGAACGGCGCGATCAGGGGCACCTGCGGCATACAGGCTGTATCGGCGATGTTCACCGATCTCACTCCGGTAGCAAGGTTGCTCGCACCGATGAGCATCAACGCGGCGGCGCCTGCGGCGCCGCCGCGTTGTGATCTCATGCTCGCTCCTCGGGTTGTCGATGAGTCTAGCTACTGGCCGAAGCGTGCCGCTGCGCTCTGTCCGACGACGGCAGTACTCGCAGCGATAGAGGGTTGACGCGAGATCACGTGGCTGATGGGGTTTGACTACCAGGCCACGAAGCTGCTTGCCGGAGGCCCTTTTCGGCTGTGGCAGTCTTGTGGGCCAGGGACGGTCCCTGGCAGTGGTCGGGACCGCAACTGTGACTCTGAGAGGTTGGATCAGTGCAACGGTCGCACATTGGGAGCCTTCCGCACACGGTCAGGCGCCGGCTCTGGAGCGCGGCCGTTGCGATCGCGTCGGGTGTTCTGCTCGCGGGTTGCGGGTCGACACAAGCCAACACTGGAGGGTTCGTGTCGGGTGATGGCAGCCTGACGGTGCTGCCTGCCGATGAGCGTCCGCAGGCGCCCGTGATCGAGGGCGTCACGCTGGATGACGAGCGGTGGACGAGTGCTGACGTCTCCGGGAAGGTGATCGTCTACAACGTGTGGGGTTCCTGGTGCGCGCCATGCCGCTCCGAGGCGCCCGCGCTCGTGGCCGCCAGCCAGAAGCTTGCCGACCAGGCAGTCTTCGTCGGGTTGAACACCCGAGACTTCGACAAGGCCGCGCCCCGTGCGTTCGTGCGGGCATTCGAGGTTCCCTATGTGAACCTGTTCGACCCTGAGGGTGCGCTTCTGCTGAACTTCTCCGGCGAGTTGCCGCCCAACGCCATCCCAAGCACGATCGTGGTCGACCTGGAGGGCCGGGTCGCTGCCCGGATCATCGGCGAGACCACAGAATCGACCCTGGTGGGTCTGATCCAAGACGTGGCAGCGGGCAAGTGATCCCGCTGGAGTTGGGCGACTGGATCCGCCAGGCTGTGGGCGGCTCGGTCGCATTGGGTTTGCCGATCGCGCTCCTCGCCGGGCTGGTGTCGTTCTTCTCACCGTGCGTGCTGCCGCTGCTGCCTGGCTACCTGTCGTACGCCACCGGGATGGGGGCTGCGGACATCACTACCGGCCAGAGCGCGAAAGGGGTGGCCGGGCGGGGTCGCGTACTGCTCGGGACGCTGGGGTTCGTGGGCGGTTTCGCGGCGGTGTTCGTCGCCACCGGAGCGCTGATGGGTTCGGTGGGTGCCGCGCTCTTCGCGTGGCAGCGGCCATTGATGGTGGCTGCCGGCGTGTTGAGCATCGCCCTGGGATTAGTGTTCACCGACTGGCTGCCGTGGGGTCGCGGGACGTGGCGGCTGCAAGTGCTCCCCCGAGCCGGCGTGGCGGCGTCGCCGCTGCTGGGAATCGTGTTCGGGCTGGGGTGGACGCCATGTATCGGCCCGGCGCTATCGGTCGTGCTCACGTTGGCCCTGAACGAGGGCACTGCGCTGCGCGGCGCCGTGCTTGCCTTCGCTTACGCGCTCGGCCTCGGGCTGCCGTTCATTGTCGCTGGACTGGCCTTCGACCGGCTGGGCGGCACGCTGGGCTGGGTGCGCCGCCACCATCGTGCCATTCAGGTCACCGGCGGGGTGACCATGATGGTGATCGGGGTGCTGCTGATCACCGGCTGGTGGGACATCGCAATGGCCGGTGTACGGCAGTGGGCGAGCAGTTTTGCACTGCCGGTCTGACCCGACACCGATCCACGTACTCACCGCCGGGATCAGCGTGAGCCACGTTGCGGCGTCAAAAGAAACCGGGCTGCCTGGGTGACCCATCCTCACGCATAAGGTCAGCATCCGATGTATGGTCAGTGTGTGCTGACTCTTGCTTCCCGGTTGGACGTGATGAATCGGTTGGGCCGGGCGATGGCCGATCCGACCCGTTCGCGGATTCTGCTCCAGTTGCTGGAGGCGCCGGGGTACCCGGCTCGGTTGTCGGAGTCACTGGGCCTGACCCGCACCAATGTGTCGAACCATCTGGCCTGCCTGCGCGGCTGCGGATTGGTGGTGGCAACGCCCGAGGGCCGGCAGACGCGGTACGAGATCGCTGACCCGCATCTGACGCGAGCGCTGGAGTTGCTGGTGGAGGCGGTGGTCGCCTACGACGACGGCGTGTCCTGTGTGAATGAGGACTGTGACGTGCCGTTGTGCTGTGGCCCGGGTGCTGGCAGGACGGGAGAGGCCCGGTGAGCAGGGAGTGCTGCGGCGAGGACGCTCCACGTGGGGACGGCTCCTTGCCGATGAGTCTGCTGCGGGAACCTGGAACAAACCAACCCGGACCCGCCGGAGACCTGAGAGTTGCGGCGCACACACCGGGCGGCGCGTGCTGCGAGCCGGCTTCCAATGGTCGCGGCGAGCGCGACGAGGACACTGAGGGGGTGCGGCCACCGTGGTGGCGGGATCCCGCTTTGCTGCCGTCGCTGGTCTCTGGGGTGTTTCTGCTTGCCGGTTATGGTCTGGCATGGGCCGGGCTCGACCTGGCCGCTGGAGGGCTTCAGGCCGTTGCCCTGGCGGCTGGGGCCTACACCTTCGTGCCGGGCGCTCTCCGGCGGCTGGCTCGCGGCCGACTCGGCGTAGGCCTGCTCATGACGATCGCGGCGGTCGGGGCGGTTCTTCTGGGACATGTCGGGGAGGCGGCTGCGCTGGCCTTCTTGTTCTCGTTGGCCGAGGCTCTTGAGGACCGGGCGATGGATCGTGCGAAGGACGGTCTGCGGGGGCTGCTGGCGCTGATTCCGCAGACCGTTCGTATCTCGCGGCTGGGCGGAGACGTGACGGTCCCGGCCGCGGAGGTGCAGGTGCTGGACATCCTGGTGGTCGGCGCTGGTGAGCGGGTTGCGACCGATGGGGTCGTGGTGATGGGCCGATCGAGCATCGACACATCGGCAGTGACTGGAGAGTCGATCCCGGTGGAGGTGGGTCCGGGCGATGAGGTGCCGGCGGGGTCGGTGAACGGCTCGGCGACCCTGCAGGTCGAGGCCACCGCGGATGGCCGGGATAACTCGCTGACTCAGATCGTGGCGCTGGTCGAGCAGGCCCACGCCCGCAAGGGGGAACGGGCGCGTTTGTCGGATCGGATCGCCCGCCCGCTGGTGCCCGTGGTGCTGGTCGTGGCGGTCCTGGTGGTTGTCTTCGGGTTCATCGTCGGTGATCCATGGACCTGGACCGAACGAGCTCTGGTGGTGCTGGTCGCGGCGTCACCGTGCGCTTTAGCCATCGCGGTGCCGGTGACCGTGATCAGCGCGATCGGCGCGGCGTCGAAGTTCGGTGTCGTGATCAAGTCGGGCGAAGCGTTCGAACAATTGGGGACCATTCGCACGATCGCGCTGGACAAGACCGGCACCCTGACCCGGAACGACCCCGCGGTGGTGGACGTACGAACCTCGCCTGGCATCTCGCGGGGGGACTTGTTGTCGCTGGCTGGGGCTTTGGAGGCATCCAGCGCCCACCCGTTGGCGGCGGCGATCGCCGCGACCGTATCGGGCGCGCCCGCGGCATCCGGGGTGGTCGAAGAAGCCGGCTGCGGCATCACCGGTCAGGTCGGAGATGCCCGGGTCAGGGTCGGTAACGTTCGATGGATCGACCCCGCAGGGCTTTCGCCAGATGCTGATGCAATGGCGGGCGAGGGCATGACGGTCGTCGTGGTCGAAGCCGACGGTCAGATAGCCGGGCTGATCGGCATTCGTGACGAACTGCGACCTGAGTCCGCAGAAACGGTACGTCTGCTGCGCGCCCAGGGCATTGACACGATCATGCTGACCGGCGACAACGCCAGCACCGCGAACGCGCTGGCCCGGCAGGCCGGGATCACCAACGTGAGGGCCGAGCAACTTCCGGCCGACAAGGCCCTGGCCATCAGGGAACTTACCGGTGGCAGCCCCACGGCGATGGTGGGCGACGGCATCAATGACGCCCCAGCGCTAGCGACAGCGACGGTGGGCATCGCCATGGGCGCCAAAGGAGCAGCCGCCGCGATCGACTCAGCGGACGTGGCGTTCACCGGTCACGACCTGCGGCTCATACCCGCCGCGCTGGCTCACGCGCGCCGGGGACGGCGGATCATGACGGTGAACATTGGCCTCGCGCTGGCGATCATCGTGCTGTTGTTCCCGCTGGCGCTGTTCGGCATCGTCGGACTGGCTGGGATTGTCCTGGTCCACGAGGTGGCCGAGGTCGTGGTGATCCTCAACGGCATCCGCGCCGCCCAACGACCGGCCGCTTTGAGCAATGCCAGGTCTGCGGAACAACCCAGTGCCGTGCTGGCCAGCACCCACTAGCGGTCAGCATGACCATCACCACGACCAGTCCGCCTGCGGACGACATCAGCCAGCCCGCGCAGCCGGCGCGGCCTGCGCTGCCGCTGGGGTGGGCCATTGTGACCTCGGCTTTGGCTGGCGTGGGGCTGGACGCTGCATTCCCCGAACTCGGCTGGTGGCCGATCGCCTTCGTCAGCGTCACCCTGGCCCTGCTCGCGCTCGCCGGCCGGAAGTCGGGCGGAGCCTTTCTGGTCGCTCTGGTCTACGGCGGTGCCTTCTTCGTGGCGCACCTGAGTTGGGCGGGACGGTTTCTGGGTCCGCTGCCGTGGCTCGGTCTGGCCGGCTTGCAGGCACTGTTGTTCGCCGCGGGAGCAATACCGATCGCGTTGGCCTACCGGTGGTCCACGCGGACGCTGCGCGGCAAGTGGGGTCAGCTAGTGATCGTCCCGCTTCTGGTCGGAGGGTTGTGGACACTGCGCGAGTCCATCATGGGCAGCTGGCCCTACGGCGGGTTCCCCTGGGCTCGTCTGGGGATGAGCCAGGCCGGCAGCCCGTTCGCCGAAGCTGTCTCGTGGGTAGGTGTGACCGGCTTGTCGTTCCTGATAGCAGCCGTCTGTGCAGGGATCGCGCAGTGGTGGCGGATCGGTCGCCGGCGTGACTGGCGGGGCCTGGTCATGCCTGCCGCGGTGACCGCCTTGCTGCTCGTGACACCGCAGTTCCCCACCACCCCGGCTGGTGAGGTGACCGTGGGCTGGGTGCAGGGCAACGGGCCGGCCGGCTACTTCGACGCCGCGGCCCCTGGTGCGATGCTCACCGCACAGACCGCCGCGACCATGCCGCTGATCGGCCAACCGATGGATGTGCTGGTCTGGCCCGAAGGAGGGGTCGACAGTGACCCACTCAACAACCTGGGGACCAGCAGGGCACTCGATGAGCTGTCCCACCAGGTCTCGGCGCCCTTGCTGGTGAACGCTGCAACCCGCCGCGGGGAGAACACCTACAACACCTCCCTGCTCTGGCCGCCTACCGGCGGCGAAGTCCAGCTGTTCGACAAGGCGAATCCGGTGCCGTTCGGCGAGTATGTGCCCGACCGCTGGTTCTACCAGCGCATCGCTCCGGACCTGATCGGCCTGATCGGACGCGAGTACACTCCCGGCACCAACTCCCCGTATGTCAGCCTGAACGGGGTCGGGGTGGGATTGGCCATCTGCTTCGACGTCATCTTTGACGACGTCATCTGGCAGGGCGCCCAGGACGGGGCTCAGCTGTACCTGCTTCAGTCCAACAACGGCGACTTCCGCGGCACCGACGAGAACCTGCAACAGGCCGCCCTCGCCCGGATGCGCGCAATCGAGACCGGTCGCGGCGTCGTGAACGTCTCCACGACCGGCACCAGCCAGGCCTTCGCCCCCGACGGCACAATCCTCGACGAACTCCCCACCGACACCATCGGCGCTCGGGTCACCACCATCCCACTACGCACCGGACTGACCCCGGCTGTCTCCCTCGGCCCGTGGATCGCCGGTCTCCTGGCCGCGACCAGCCTGCTCGGCCTCCTGCTGCTCAGGTTCGCAGCTCGGCGCTAGGCCTGCCGCGCGTCCCCGTCCTCGATCCAGTCAACCCGGCTACCTGAGGCCGCGAAGGCTGTGCCCAACGCCTGGGACGAATCTGCCGACTCTAGCGGCGTAGTCGCGGTAGGCGTCGCCGTGAACGGCGAGTAGGTAGGGTTCCTCGACCGCCCGGACTTGTACCTGAATGGCGGCGAGCAGCACGACGGTCGCCGCCGTCGCCGCGATCGTCGGGGCCAGCAGGAACAACCCGACGCTTGACACAGCCATCCCGGAGAACACCGGGTTGCGCACCATCGCAAAGGTCCCATCGGTCACCATCTCGGTGTGCTCCTCCGGGTCGACGCCAACCCGCCAGGAAGCGCCCATCTCCCGCTGCGCCCGCAGCAACGTCTTCATCCCGAGCAGTGCAAGGACCAGCCCGATCCCTTCCACGATCGTGCCGCCGGGGATGGTCAGGCGTCCGATGCCGACGATCTGCGTCACCGGGCCTGCCAGTCCGAGCAGCAGCGCGACCGCGAACAGCAGCTTCCCCCACCATTGGGCGGAACCCGCCGCACCTGCTTTGAGTCGGAACCCCGTATCTCCGTTGCGGCGCAGGTGAACCACCGCTCGAAAGCCGAAGGCCAGACCGAGGCCGATCAGGTACAAGGCCAGCGCGATCCAGCCGTTCAGGGCCGTCACTCGACTGGCGCGTCCAACTCGGTCTGGGTGCGGCCGGCGAGTTCCTGCCGTGGAGCAGCCGATCCTGCACGTCCGGCCGGACGGTCTTCGTGGGTGATGCCGTGGTGGTCGCGGTTGTGGTCGAACCGCAGCAGTCGCAGGGCGTTGAGGACGACGAGGATGGTCGAGCCTTCGTGGATGAACACGATCGGACCCATCGCTAGCCCGAGCAGGCTGGCCGGCACGAGGAACGCGACGATGGCGAGGGCTGCGATGAGGTTCTGCCGGATGAGCCGGGAGGTTGCTCGACCGAGTCGCACCATGAACGGTACCCGTCCGAGGTCGTCGGCCATCAGAGCGATGTCGGCGGTCTCCAGGGCGACCGCCGACCCGGCAGCGCCCATCGCGATGCCCAGGCTCGCGCTGGCCATCGCGGGGGCATCGTTCACACCGTCGCCCACCATCGCCGTGGTGCGACCACCTTCGGTGAGGTTGCGGATCGCGACCACCTTGTCCTCGGGCAACAACTCACCCATGGCCCGGTCGATCCCGACCGAGCGGCCCACGGCGTCGGCGACCGCCTGGTTGTCCCCCGAGATAAGGACCAGTTCCCCGATGCCGGACTCGCGCAGGACGTCGAGCGTCTGGCGGGCTTCGGCTTTGGGCGCGTCCATCACACCGATCACGCCGAGCACGCGGGCGCCATGGGTGACCACCATGGTGGTGCGGCCCTCGGCCTGGAGTTGATCGACCGAGGCCTTGACCTCGACCGGCAGCTCGTGATCGGCCTCGGCCATCATCCGGACGCTGCCCACCAGGACGATCTCACCATCCACCGTCGCGCGGATGCCACGGCCCGTGACGGCCTCGAGGTCGGTCGCCACGCGGCGCGCGTTCGCTCCGACCAGTTCGGTGAGATCGCGGACGATGGCAGTCGCCAACGGGTGGTCGCTCAACGTCTCGGTAGCCAGGGCGATCGCATTGAGTTCATCGACGAGGACGCCTGGTGCTGGGATGGTGTCGGTTACCGTGGGGTGTCCCCAGGTGAGGGTGCCGGTCTTGTCGAAGGCCATGGCGTCGACCTTGCCGAGAGTCTCCAGCGGGGCACCGCCCTTGACCAGGACGCCGGCGCGGCCAGCACGAGCGATCCCCGCCAGCACAGCTGCTGGGGTTGCGATCGCCAAGGCGCAGGGGCTGGCCGCGACCAGGACCAGCATCGCCCGGTAGAAGCTGTCACCGAACGGCTCGGCAGACCAGATCATCCCGACCGCCAACACCACGACCACGGCCAGGATGACCGCGGGCACATAGAACCGCTGGAACCGGTCGATGAACCGCTGGGTGGGCGATTGGGCTGTGTCAGCCTCGGTGACGAGCTTCACCACCCGCGCCAATGTGGTGTCGGCGGCCGCTGCGGTCACCACCATGTCGAACGCGCCGGGGCCGTTCACCGTCCCGGCGAAGACCCGCGAGCCACTGGAGATCGCGTCGGGATTGGCCAGGGCCTTGGCGACGTCGGGCACTGCAGCCTTCTCCACCGGGATCGACTCCCCGGTCACCGCGGACTGGTCGATCGCCGTGCTGCCGACGCTGACGAAACCATCCGCAGGTACCCGCGAGTTCGGTCGCACGACCGCGACATCGCCCACCTGAAGCTCTTCCACCGGACGCTCAACAAGCTCGTCCGGGCCGACGCGGAGCGTGGCCGTGCGGGGTGCGAGCTCGCCCAGCGCCTTGATCGAGCGAGTCGCGCGGGCCATCGCGTACTCCTCCAGGGCGTGTCCGAGGCTGAACAGGAACAACAGCACGGCACCCTCGGAGAGCCTGCCGACCGCTGCTGCACCGGCGGCGGCCACGATCATCAGGAAGTCCACTTCGAACCGGCCCCGGCGGATCGAGCCCCACGCCCCCCGCACGGTGAAGAAGCCCCCACAGAAGTAGGTCGCAAGATACAGGCCCAGCACCAGCGGTTCCGGGGCACCAAAGCCGAACTCAGCGATCAGCCCCGCGATGTAGGTCACGCCGGAGGCGATAGCGAAGTACAGCTCCCACCTGCCCTGTCCGTGGGAGTCGTCTTCGTGATCTTCATGCGCAGCACTCATGATCTATACATATCATGATGTAATGATGCATTGCCACAGATCGCTCGGAATCTGGTTGGATCAATCCAGGCCGCGTTCCGGAAGAGGGGTGGTGGTTCATGAGGTTGAATGCCAGCGAAGCCGAGCGCATCGCGGAGGTGATGGGCGGCCTGGCGACGCCGGCGCGCGTCCTGATCCTCGCTCGCCTGTTGGACTCCCCGGCCACCGTCAGTGAGCTCGTCACAGAACTGGCGATGTCGCAAGCCTCGGTCTCCAACCACCTGCGCATCCTGCGCCACCTAAACCTCGCCGCCGGCGACCGGCAGGGACGCAACGTCCTCTATCGCCTGCAGGACGACCACGTTCGAGCGATGGTCGAACAGATCCTGAACCATGCCAGTCACGACTAGAACCCTGAATGGAATCTGAGAAACTCTTAGGCTAGTCTTACCGCCGTCGAGAGGGGACGGGGTGGCTGCCAGCGAGGTTCGCGCGAAGCGATTGCCGGGAACGGCAAGGATTATCGCTCTGGCAGCTGCCGTCCTCATCGGCGCCAGCGGGTCGCTGGACCAGGGACACACGGCTCATGCCGCTGATGCGCCGTTGCCCCCCGCCTCGGCGGCAGCCGTCGCCGCTGAGCGGGCGCCCACCTTCGAGGACCTGCTGGAGAACCGCAGCAAACAACTCCAGGCAACCGCCGCTCAGGTCGACCAGGTGCGGTTCCAGTCTCTCCTCGCCAAACACGAGAAACGCGAGCGCAAAGTCGCCTCCGACATCGAGGCAGAACTCACCCGGTTGAAGGACCTCAGCAGGTTCACCTGGCCCACCAAGGGTGGCGTGGCCTCGGGATTCGGGATGCGCAAGCACCCCATCCTCGGCTCCATGCGCCTGCACAACGGCGCGGATATCGGAGGCGCGTGCGGGAACCCCATCTACGCCACTCAGTCCGGAACCGTGACCAGGGCCAACTTCAGCCGCAGCGCCGGCAACAACGTCCGGATCGACCACGGTCGTATCAAGGGCAAGAACGTCGAGACCTCCTACCTCCACATGAGCAAGTACGCCGTCAGCGCAGGCCAGAGTGTCACCAAGGGCGACGTGATCGGCTACGTCGGAACCACCGGGCTGTCCACCGCCTGCCACCTCCACCTAGCCCTCTACGAGAACGGCAAGGGTGCCGACCCTGTGCCCTACCTCGTGAAGGACTGAGCGGTGGCCATCTCCCAAGCTCGGACTTCTCCGACCACCAGTGCCGGCATCCAACCACCCCGCGACACCGGAACCTCACGTCGAGCACTGCTGGGCGGTGGATTCGCACTCGCCGGCAGCTGGCTTCTCACCGGATGCGTACCCGCGGCGAGCGACCCTGCGATTCCCGGTGGCTCGCGGTGGCCACGTGGATCGCTCACCGATCAACCCATCGTCCAGAAGACGCTGCGGGCAGCGCCTTCGATCATCGACCTCGGCGGCACGTTGGCCGAGGCCTGGGCCTACAACGACACCCTTCCCGGGATCGACCTTCGAGCCAACCCGGGCGATCTGCTGCGCCTCAACCTGGACAACCAACTCCCCAGCCCCACCACGATCCACTGGCACGGAATGCCCATTCCGAACGACGTCGATGGCGTCCCGGGACTCACGCAGAACCCGATCCAGCCAGGGCAACAGCATCTCTACGAGTTCACCGCACCCCAGCCCGGCACTTACTTCTTCCACTCGCACGTCGGAGTCCAACTGGACCGCGGCCTCTACGGGCCACTGATCGTTGATGATCCCGTAGAGCCGGGCCGTTACGACGCCGAATGGACCGTAGTCCTGGATGACTGGCTGGTCGTCGACGGTCAAACCCCTGAGGACATGTTCCGGCGCCTGAACGCCCGCCGCCCCTCGACCACCGGCACCCAGGCCGTTCAGCTGTCCTCCCGCAACGAGCCGTTCTTCGGCGACGCTGGCGACATCCCCTATCCGCTCTACCTGATCAATGGAGCAGTACCGACAGCGCCCGTAACCCACCAGGGCCGCCCCGGCGACCGTGTCCGGCTCCGCGTGATCAACGCCGCCTCGGACACGATCTTCGCCCTCGCCCTCGGCGGACATCGCCTGACCGTC
Organism: Propionicimonas sp.; assembly: GCA_027492575.1. GTDB lineage: Bacteria > Actinomycetota > Actinomycetes > Propionibacteriales > Propionibacteriaceae > Propionicimonas. The sequence goes on along the minus strand of JAPUEM010000058.1, from coordinate 6,406 downwards.
ACCCACACCGACGGCCACCCGGTCAAGCCGCACACCACCTCCGCGCTCTATCTCGGCATGGGCGAACGATACGACCTCCTGGTCACCCTCGGTGACGGCGTCTTCCCTCTCGTGGCCAAGCCATGGAACAAGCCCGGCCACGGCCTCGCGCTGGTACGCACCGGGTCCGGGAGCCCACCGGAACCACCGGTCCAGCTGGCCGAGTTCACAGGCCAACTCACTCAGGGGCTCGACCTGTACCCGGAGGAGTCGTCGTTGCTCCCGACCCGGCCGATCGATGCGCGCGCGACCATCGAGCTGGGCGGGCAGGCCAACCCCTACCGGTGGGTCATCAACGGTGCGCCCTTCGGCCAGAATCAACCCCTTGAAGTGGTCGACAACGACCGCCTCCTGCTCGAGGTCGTCAACACCACCACACGCGCACACCCGGTGCACCTGCATGGCCACACCTTCGCGCTGGACAACGGACTGAGGAAAGACACCCTCCTGGTTCCCCCATCCAGCACCACCGCCGTGCACCTGGATGCCACCAACCCGGGAACATGGGCACTCCACTGCCAAAACGAGTACCACACCAAAGCCGGCATGATGCTCACCATGCGCTACAAGGGCCGCTGACCCGCTCGCCGATTGCCTCCGCCAGGCCGTGTCGCCCAACTACACTGGGCGTGTCCGGACGAGGAGCGCTGATGAGGAACCGTCACCACAGCCTCTGGAGCGCTGCGCTGATGACGGTGCTGGGCGGGATCGGCCTGGCTAGCGCGGCCGGCAGTCTGGACGTGAGCGACAAGACCTGTTCCCCGCAGCTTCCGCTGCTCGCCTCCGTGGGCGTCCACCTGGACCTGTTCGCACAGGCTCGAAGCTGCCCCGAACACAGCTATCTCCCCGGCAGCAACTTCGACACCACGGTACGGCTGTGGGTGCTGGTCTCGACCTCAACCCTGGCCGCCGGCATCGTCGGCGTGCTGCTGGCGCTGGGCGCAGGACTATGGGTACGCCGCACCCTGCGGTCGGCGCGCGACTGGCTGCACCGAAGGTTCCCGACGCCGTCATTCACCAGGCCAGTCGTGGCCAAGCCTGTACTTGCGGCCGCCACCCCGCGGCCTTTCCACTCTTTCGAGCACTATCAGCCATCGCAACGTCGCGGGCCACCAGTTTCGTTCTGCTGACTAGCCCTCTTCGTTCGCCGCGCCCAGCCGGATCGCGGCACCGCTTCCGCACGCGGTTCATGCCTCCGACGCCGTGGGCGTGACGAACGAGCCATCCCGATGGCGAACTCAGCGGGCAACCCAGGTTCGCACACGACGGACTCGATGGTGTCCTTCGGCCCGCTCCGCAGTTCACCGTCCGCTGCAAATCGCGGGAGCCGTCACCATCGCTACGCAGTCATCAGGAGACTGACATGAGCAAGGATCAATCGACTCACCCAAGCGCTGGTGACGCCCGAGCGGCGCCGCGAGCCCCCATCAGGCTGAGGACCAGGACGATCGTGATGCTCCTCATCGGGGTCGCATTCATCGCTCTGTGGGTCTACCTCGGACTCCAGTTGACCCGTCCGGTACCGACGCCGGCACATTCAACGATCTCGGCAGTTCACTCCAGGTGAGCGAGATCCAGGCAGTGATCCCGAGAGGGATAGCCGACTTCGTGCGAACAGTGGCGAGTGACCATGGCGGTGAAGCGGCCTCGCACACTGTCGTCTCTGAGTTGGCCCACCAGGGCCAGCGCCGACCGCAGCCCGATCGGGCGCGCGCACGGCTCTACGCCTGCGCCGGAGTTGTCGTGAAGATACACCCCTTTGGGGCCGATACAGCACTCCTACGACGCCGGCTGCAGGTCATCACCCAACCCGGAGCAAGCCGCTTCTGGGTTCAGCCACTGCACGGCATTCCGATACTCGCGCCCGACGGACAACTCACCACGATCTGGCCACGAGTAGCCGTGCTGGCTCCCGACCACCGGCCACCGTGGACGCAGTTGGGAACCCTGCTTGCTGAGCTGCATCGCACCCGTCCCGCTGGGTCGTCATTCCCGCAGGCGGGCGTGCTTGCCCGGCTTGGCCGGGCGATTGACTATCTGCGCCGCCGTCCCTACGACGACCTGATCTGGCTGGTCGAACTCGGCGAGAACCTTGCCAGCCGGCTACGCCGGCCACAACGCACCGCGATGATCCACGGCGACCTCCACCTGGGTCAACTGGGCCGCCCCTCGCCGGCGGGCGACTGGTACCTGCTCGACCCCGACGACACGGGCGTCGGCGACCCGGCCTGGGACCTTGCGCGCCCAGCCGCGTTCTGGGCGGCAGGGTTGCTCCCTGACGAGCCCTGGACGATCCTCCTCAATGCCTATCGAGCCGCTGGCGGTCCCGCCGTGCCGCCAGCCGGCGACCCCTGGACCGACCTCGACCCACCGGCTCGCGCCGCGACCCTGATCGCGGCCGCTCGCTCTCTCCGCTCCGGCGAGTCCCCAGCCACGACCCGCGCACTGCTACAGGCGTGCCGCCGGATGCAGGACAGTTGACAGCCCCAGCAGAAACCACAGGTGCCGGCGGTTCACCGTGCCACGCCGACATCCGAGTCAGCGTCAGCGACCCGCCTCACTCCGACGCCCGGGTGCATCCGCACAAGCCACAACGGCGAGCGGGCCGGACGGCCCGCGACCGAGGCTGTCCTCGTGGTTGGCGAGCACCGCCCGCGTCGCCACCAGTCGATGAACGCAGGTCCGCGAGACTAGCTGGAAAAGAACAACCCCGCCAGGCCGCCTTTGCGATACCGACGATCACCGTGCTTGCCCCAAGCGGGGCCATAGCCGGGCGGTGGCGGTGCCTGGCTGACGAACCGGCCCTCCATCTGCGTGAGGTGCTCAAGTTCACCGAAGTCGAGGAAGAGCCCTCGACAACTTCCGCACTGCTCCAGCTGGATTCCGTTGCGCTCATAAGTTCGCATCGCGCCGTGACACTTCGGGCACACAATCGCCGCCCGCGGGGGTTCCTGCCCCGGATAGGGATCGTATGGACGCGGGTGGTTCGGATAGGTCATGCCACCAATCATGACGACCCGAGCCAAATCATCGGCCAGCTCATCGAGGCCGGGACGGAATGTGGAACGCGGGGTCTGGATGAAGACGAAACCGGCGTCTGGCTTGCACAAACGCCACGGAACAAGACGGGAGAGTTGTGTGACTCCTCCAACACCAAGTTGTGCATAGACACACCAGGGAGCCGTCGGAGAGGGTGGAACTCGAAGGGGAGTAGTTCCGTCCAGGCCCTCGGTTCGGACGCGGTGCGTCGACATGCTGGCGGTCATCCTGATCCGCCCGGCGTAGCACCTCATTTTGCGAGGCGAACGAGACCTTCGGCCACGGCCTTGACCTGGAGTGCCCAATGCCTGCTGCCCTGATCCGCCGCGTCCTGCTGTGTCTACTCGTTGCAGGCCCAGCCGTCGCCATCCGTGTGTTGGGAGTTGAGTTCTCAGCAGTGGCTGAGGTAGTCGTCTTCGGCGCGGCTGTGGTGGCAGCAGCGTTCCTTCTCGCCTGGGCCGCCGAAGCCGCCCAGAAGGACATCTCGGGCGCCCTCGCCATTGCCTTGCTGGCACTGATCGCAGTTCTCCCGGAGTATGCCGTAGACCTGTACTACGCCTACCGCTCCGGTTCCGATCCGTCCTACCTCCACTTCGCGGCCGCGAACATGACCGGCTCGAACCGGCTGCTACTCGGCTTCGGCTGGCCCCTCGTCGTGGTCGTCGCACTCGTCGTCGCGCGCCGCCAGGCACGCCGGGACGATGCACCCACCCCCAATGCGCTGGAGCTGCCTGTTGCCAGCCGACGAGACGTCGGCTTCCTCGCTATCCTCGGGCTCGTCGCGTTCGTGATCCCGCTCATCGGGAGCATCCCGCTGTGGTTCGGGGTCGGTCTCATCGTCGTGTTCGGCCTCCATCTATGGCGAGCCGCGCAGACCTACGACGCTGACCAGGAGGAGTTCGTAGGCGCGGCAGCGCTGATTGCCGGGCTTGACGCCCGACCGAGGCGCATTCTCGTCGTGGCGATGTTCCTCGTCTCCGGGGCGGTGATCCTGATCTCAGCCGAACCGTTCGCCGATGCACTAGTCGCCTCAGGCTCGGCGCTCGGCATCGACAGCTACTTTCTGGTTCAGTGGCTCGCCCCGCTAGCCTCGGAGGCCCCGGAGTTCATCATCGCGGTGATGTTCGCCGCCCGCGGCAAAGGTGTGGCTGCCATCGGCACGCTGATCGCATCCAAGGTCAACCAGTGGAGCCTGCTGGTCGGCTCACTGCCCGTGGCGCACTTCCTGGGCGGTGGACCCAGTTCGCTGGCTCTAGACAGCCGCCAAGTCGAGGAGTTCACCTTGACGGCCACCCAGACGCTGCTCGGGGTGGCAATCATCCTCGCGCTGCGGTTCCACTGGTGGTCCGCGATCGGGCTCGCCGCGCTCTTCGGCGTCCAGTTCCTCATCACTGACACCACCGGACGGTACGTGCTGAGCGCCATCCACCTCGCCCTCACCATCGGCTTCCTCGTCGCTCATCGACACAGCATCCTCCCCACACTCGTCGCGCCCTTCCACGAGCAGCCCGCAGTCGATCAAGACGAGCCGAAGACCGTTATGGACACCCACGCCTAGGATGACCCCGATGAAGCGCTCTCCTGCCACCCGCATGGTCGAGGACTATGTAACGCTGATCTGGAAAGCCCACGAATGGCCTGGCGGGGAGCCCTCTACAACAGACCTAGCCGCCCAACTCGGCGTGACTCCCTCGACCGTCTCGGCCAACCTAAAACGACTCGCCCGCGACGGACTCATCTCCTACGAGCCTTACGGCCCAATCGAGTTGACCGACGACGGGCGCGCAATCGCGATAGACATCGTTCGACGACACCGAATCGTGGAGACCTATCTCGTCGAGCATCTAGAGCTGTCCTGGGACCAGGTCCACGACGAGGCGAACCACCTGGAGCACGCCGTTTCCGACCTCGTACTGGACCGCATGGACGCCGCACTCGGGCACCCCACCCACGACCCCCACGGAGCCCCGATCCCCGACCCTGACGGACGGATCCCGCCCGATCACAGCCAAGCTCTCAACGAGGCCGAACCCGGCACCTCCGTGCAAGTGCTGCGCGTCTCGGATCGCTCGCCCGACATCCTCCGCTACCTCACCGGACACGGAATCTCGGTCGGTACCAGACTTACCGTCACCGACGTCAGCCCCGCGGCTGCGGCCGTCCGGGTCACCGTCGACGACACTACGATCGACCTCGGCCTCCCGGCCGCCATTGCAGTACGCGTCAGCCCCCGAACAGACCCAGAAGCACACACCCCTGGTCCCGCCTAGGTTCCGCCAATGAAGGGCCTCGGCATGGACAGCGCTCAGCCGGGGCTCACGGGAGCACACAGAGAGCACTGCACATGGCTTATCCCAGCAATCAGCCGGACCCAGACAGCAGGACGGACAAGACCTCGCCCGCGCCGCCGGTCACCTACGCTGAGCAGCTCAGCTGCCAAGCAGGACGACCCGCAGCGCTGCTCGGCATCCTCATCGCGTTCGCGTTCTACTTCACTCTCACGCCATGGATCTCGCTGGCGATCACCGCCGTCTCCCACTACGTGACAGCACCCGACGTGCCTTTCACCGACTTTCAGAGTTATGCCGCCAGCTACCAGATACCCACCGGACTCGCGGCGAACGGCATCGCCATCGCCGGGCTGCTCCTGTGCTGCTGGCTCCTGATGACCCGACTCCACCGTGCCCCGCTTGGACAACTCTCCTCGGTGGAACAACGTCTGCGCCGCGGCTATCTCGGGATATGTCTCGGGATAGCGACCATCCTCATCCTTGGCGGGAGCTTGCTGGTCGGCTACCTCCAAAGCCAGCCCTTCCAGTTCGCGCCGCAGCCGCAGTGGTGGAGCTTCCTTGTCGTCGTGGCAATCGTCACCCCGTGGCAGGCCGCAGCCGAAGAGTACCTCTTCCGCGGCTACCTACTACAGTCGATGACCAGACTCACCGCCAACCCCTGGATCGGGGCCGCCGCATCGTCACTCGTGTTTGCCTCACTCCATGGCGTCCAGAACGCCGCACTGTTCGTAGACAGACTCGCTTTCGGGCTGCTCGCCTCGACCCTCGTGATCCTCACCGGCGGTCTCGAAGCAGGCATCGCGGCTCACATCATCAACAATGTCGGCGCCTACTCCATCGCCGCAATGACCTCCAGCATCGCGCAACTCCGGGCAACGCAGGCGATCTCATGGACCGACGCCCTCACAAACATCACCATCTTCGCCGCCTTCGCCACGGCGGCGACACTCGTCATACGACTACACCGGCTACCCACGAGGATGGATAACGCGGACGCGTCATAGGCCCAACCCCTGTCAACGACTCCCAAACAGGCA
>JAPUEM010000057.1 GCA_027492575.1 Propionicimonas sp. | reverse complement strand
ACGCACCGGAGAAGGCGGCGGCCGACGAGCCGGCGACCGGCTACGGCGTCCTGGACGTGGACGGGACGATCGTCTGCACCACCACCCTGGAGGGTGTGACGGCGGGCGATCCGCACCAGAACGTCGTCACCCTGTGGGCCGAGGGCGCGCTGACCGGCCACCCGGTGCAGGATCCGGAGAACCCGGGCACGCCGGAGAAGCCGAATCGTCCGACCGACCCGTACAACGCGGTGGTGAAGACCTACGCGATCGGCGACTACGTCTGGATCGACGCTGATGGCGACGGCATTCAGGACGAGTCGGAGCAGCCGTTGAAGGGTGTCAAGGTGACCCTGCTCGATGACGAGGGCAACCCCGTCCCGGGTAAGACCACCGAGACCGACGACGAGGGCTACTACCAGTTCGACGAGCTCGACCCGGGCACCTACCAGGTGCGCTTCGAGTTGCCGCGCGGCTACATCCTGACCACCCCGGATCAGGGCGCCGACGAGTCCGACTCGGACGCGTTGCCGGTCGCTGGTTCGGATGGGATGAAGGGTGAGACCAAGCAGATCACGCTGGATTCCACCAACGCCGCCCTGGCCAAGCGCAACGGCGTCAAGGCCACCGAGGGCATCGACCCGACCTGGGACGCGGGCGTCCGGCTGGCCCAGGTGACCGTCGGTGACAAGGTCTGGAAGGACGTCGACCGTGACGGCATCCAGGATCCGGAGGAGCCGGGCATCCCGGGGGTGGTGCTGGTGATCGAGCGGACCGACGGCAAGCCGGTGACCGATGTCGACGGCAAGCCGGTCGACCCGCAGACCACTGGTCCCGACGGCATCTACTCCTTCGAGAAGCTGCCGGTGCTGCCCAAGGGCGAGTCCTACGTCGTGAAGATCGACAGGGAGAAGTCGAGCGAGGCGCTGAAGAACCTCGTCCCGACCGAGCCCGGTCGGGGTGGCGATCCGGCCAAGGATTCGTCGACCTGGGAGGAGAAGTCCTCTGGCCTCGAGAAGGACGGTGACGAGGACAAGACCCTCGACTTCGGCTTCGTGGTCAAGAAGGTCACGGTCGGTGACCGGGTCTGGGAGGACTCGAACAAGAACGGCGTGCAGGATGCGGGCGAGCCCGGCATCGGCGGCGTCGTGCTGAAGATCACCGGCCCGGACGGCGAGGTGACCGATGTCTTCGGGAACCTGGTCGCCCCGGTGACCACCGATCCCGACGGCAACTACCTGTTCCCGGATCTGCCGGCACTGGAGGAGGGCCAGTCCTACACCGTCACGATCGATCAGGAGGCTTCGGCAGCGGCGCTGGCGGGCTTCCAGCCGACCAGGACCGGCCAGGGCACCCGCGCCACCGACTCGGCCACCGATTCGGACACCACCCAGGGCCTGACCCAGGACGGTGACGAGGACCGGACCCTCGACTTCGGGTTCATCCGTCCCTCGGTGACCGTCGGCGACAAGGTCTGGAAGGACTCCAACCGCAACGGACGCCAGGACAAGGGCGAACCCGGCATCAAGGGTGTCGTGCTGGCCATCACCGGCCCCGACGGCGGTGAGGTGACCGATGTCTTCGGCAACCCGGTCGCCCCGGTGACCACCGACGGCAACGGCAACTACCGGTTCACCCATCTGCCGATCCTGCCGGAGGGCCAGTCCTACACGGTCACGATCGATGAGGAGGCGTCGAAGTCGGCGCTGAAGGGCCTGCAGCCCACCAAGTCGAACGTGGGCGACCGCGAGGGCGACTCCTCCGAGGGCTCCGAGATGACGCAGGGCCTGACGGCCGACGGGGACGAGGATCTGACCCTCGACTTCGGCTTCATCACCCCGCCGAAGCCGGGCGAGCTGCCGAAGACCGGTTCGGACGCCATGCTGCCGCTGGGGATCGGTGGGCTGCTGATCGCCGCCGGTGCCGGTCTGGTGATCTGGCGTCGGCGTCGCCGGCAGGGATTGGTCGACTGACCTCGCCGGCCGGCGGCCCCCACACCGCCGGCGGCGCGAGAAGGGGCCCGGGGATCATCCCCGGGCCCCTTTCTCGTCCGTTCGGATCAGATCAGACCGAGTTCGCGGACCGCGTCCCGCTCGTCCAGCAGCTCGGCGACCGAGGCGTCGATCCGGGCACGGGAGAAGTCGTTGATCTCCAGGCCACCGACGATCTCGTACCGGCCGCCGGTGTTGACCACCGGGAAGGACGAGACGATGCCCTCGGGGACACCGTAGGAGCCGTCGGAGGGGACCGCCGCCGACACCCAGTCGCCCTCGGCGGAACCCAGCACCCAGTCGTGCATGTGCTCGACGGTGGCGTTGGCGGCGGAGGCGGCCGAGGAGGCGCCGCGGGCGGCGATGATGGCCGCGCCGCGCTTGGCGACGGTCGGGATGAAGTCGTTCTCGATCCAGGCCTGGTCGGCGACGGCCTCGGCGGCGTTGCGTCCGTCCACTTCGGCGTTGAACAGGTCGGGGTACTGGGTGGCGGAGTGGTTGCCCCAGATCGTCATGTGCTTCACCGCGGTGACCGGGACGCCGAGCTTGCCGGCGACCTGCGAGATGGCGCGGTTGTGATCGAGCCGGGTGAGCGCGTTGAACCGCTCCCTGGGGATGTCGGGGGCGTTGCTCATGGCGATCAGGGCGTTGGTATTGGCCGGGTTGCCGGTGACGAGCACCTTGATGTCGTCGGCGGCGACCTCGTTGAGGGCCTTGCCCTGGGCGGTGA
>JAPUEM010000056.1 GCA_027492575.1 Propionicimonas sp. | reverse complement strand
GAGGCTTCGACAGGCTCAGTCATCGTCCGAGCGTCATCCGCAGCGAAAGACTCAGCCGTCGTTTCGCAGTGCGACCAGGGTGTCCTCGATGGCGTCCAGGCCACGGCGCAGTTCGTCGGTGGTGATCACCAGCGGCGGACGGAGGCGGACGCTGCGGTCGCCGCAGCCGAGCATGATCACGCCGCGCTTCAGCAGCTCCCTCAGGAACCGGGTGCGGAACTCGGGGCTGGGCAGGCTGAAGGCGCACAGCAGGCCGCGTCCGCGCGGGTCGGTGAGCAGCGGCTGACGCCCGGCCAGGGCCTCGAGTTCGGCCAGCAGCCACCGGCCCACCTCGGCGGCGTGCTCGATCAGGCCGTCGGTCTCGATCGCGGCCAGAATGTGCTTGGCGCGCACCATGTCGGTCAGCCCGCCGCCCCAGGTGGAGTTCAGCCGGCCGCTGACGGTGAAGACGTTGTCGCGGACCTCGTCCAGCTTGCCGCCGGCCATGATCCCGCAGACCTGGGTCTTCTTGCCGAAGGCGACGATGTCCGGCTCCAAGCCGAGCTGTTGGTAAGCCCAGGCGGTGCCGGTCATGCCCACCCCGGTCTGCACCTCGTCCACGATGAACAGGGCGTCGTGGGCGTGGGTGATCCGCTGCAGCGCCTGCAGGTACTCCGGACGGAAGTGATGGTCACCGCCCTCGCTCTGGATCGGCTCGACGATGCAGGCGGCGATGTCGGCGCCGTAGTCGGCGAACGCCTTCTCGGCCGCCTGCAAGGAGATGGTCTCCAGTTGCTCGACCGGGCGGGGATTCCCCTTGTCGTCCGTGCCGAGGTAGGGGGCGGTGATCCGCGGCCAGTCGAACGTCGGGTAGCGGGCGGTCTTGATCGGGTCGGTGTTGGTCAGCGACATGGTGTAGCCGGTGCGGCCGTGGAAGGCGTGCCGCAGGTGCAGCACCTGAGTGCCGAGCTCGGGGGAAAGGCCGCGGGCCTCGTTCAGCCGGCTCTTGTAGTCGAAGGCCGCTTTCAGCGCGTTCTCGATGGCCAGCCCGCCACCCTCGATGAAGAAGTGGTGCGGCAGCCGCGGGTCGCCGAGCACCCGGCGGAAGGTCTCGACGAACTCGGCCATCGCGACGTTGTAGATGTCGGAATTGCTCGGCTTGTGCAGCGCGATCCGTCCGATCTCGGCCGCGACAGCCGGTTCGGCGAGCCGCGGGTGGTTCATCCCCAGCGCGTTGGAGGAGACGAATCCGAACAGGTCGAGGTACCGCTCGCCGGTCACCGCGTCGACCAGTTCGCAGCCCTGCGAGGCCTCCAGATCGAGGACGATCTGCAGGCCGTCGACGAGCATCGACCGGCGCAGTGCGGGAAGCGCTTCATCGGGCTTCAGTTGCACGGGTTCCATGACCAGACCCTACCGGTGGACGGTCGGGTTGGCAGCGACTTCGCGGCGACCTCGCGCCCGGCGGTGGTTGGGTAGGAGATCCCGGGTCGAAGCCCGGGATGACGATGGTTGGGTTGCGCACTGGCACCGGGACCCAGGCACTCACCCCCACCATCGGCACTCACCCCCACCACCGGTCATCCCGGACTTGATCCGGGATCTCCACGTGACCCACCCACTGACCTGCACGCCCCGCCCTGCCTGGGAAGCAATCCCAGTGCCTGTCACGCCGGGGCCGATCGTGGTGGACTGGGTGTCATGCATGGAGCAGTGATCTACGCGCCGGGCGACGTCCGTTACGAGGAGCGTTCCGACCCGGCCATCCTGGAACCGACCGACGCCGTGGTGCGGACGGTCGCGGCCTGCGTCTGCGGGTCGGATCTGTGGCGGTACCGCGGCATCTCGGCGGTGGCGCGTCCGACGCCGATCGGGCACGAGTTCTGCGGGGTCGTCGAGCAGGTCGGCGAGGCGGTGACCACGGTGAAGCCGGGCGACTTCGTCGTGGGCGGCTTCAACCCTTCCGACAACACCTGCGCGGTCTGCCGCAAGGGAGCGCAGGCGAACTGCCAGCACGGCTCCCACTACGACGGCGCGCAGGCCGAGCGGATCCGGATCCCGTGGGCGGACGGCACCCTGGTCGCCACCCCGGAACAGCCCGCGGCCGAGCTCATCCCGAGCCTTCTGGCGCTCTCGGACGTGATGTGCACCGGCTGGCATGCCGCCGTCTCGGCCGGCGTCGGCCCTGGTTCGAGCGTCGCGGTGGTCGGCGACGGCGCGGTGGGGCTGTGCGCGGTGCTGGCCTGCCGGGAACTCGGAGCCACCACGATCATCGCCATGAGCCGGCACGCGGACCGGCAGCGGGTGGCGCGCGAGTTCGGTGCGACGCACCTCGTCGCCGACCGGGATGCGGCCGGGATCGAGGCGGTGAAGGAGCTCACCGACGGCATCGGCGCGGACTGCGTGCTGGAGTGCGTGGGGACGGAGGGCGCCCGGTTGCAGGCGGTCGGCTGCGTCCGCGACGGCGGGAACATCGGCCTGGTCGGCGTGCCGCACGGCAGCCTGCCGACCGACCGGCTGTTCTGGCGCAATGTCGGCATCAAGGGCGGCCCCGCCCACGTCCGCGCCTACCTGCCCCACCTGATGGACCTGGTCTGGGAGCGCCGGATCGACCCCGGCCTGGTCTTCGACCTGGAGTTGCCGCTGGCTGAGGTGGCCGAGGCCTACGCGGCCATGGATTCCCGCCGCGCCATCAAGGCTCTGCTGTGGCCGTGACCCGATCGAACGT
>JAPUEM010000055.1:1189-21550 GCA_027492575.1 Propionicimonas sp. | reverse complement strand
GTCGGGATCATCATCAGCAGCGAGGTGCCCTTGGCCACCAGGTCGCTGGCGTCGAAGAGCAGGATCAGCGCCGGCACCACGACAACACCGCCGCCGACCCCGAGCAGACCGGCCAGAATGCCCGTCACCAGGCCGACGCCGAGCAGTGCGGCTCCGGTTCCCCAACCGACCACGAAGTCGGCGTCGCGGGTCGGGATCACCAGGAACAGGTTGACGATCACGATCGCCAGGAAGCCGACGAACCCCCACTGCAGGACGCGCACCGGCAGCCGCGGCAGCAGCCACGTCCCGATCTGGGCTCCCGCGACCGCACCGACGGCCAGCAGCAGCGCGGCCAGCCAGGAGACCGACCCCACCACCGCGTAGGAGATCACCCCAACCACCGCGGTCGGCAGGATCGCCGCCAGCGAGGTGCCCGCCGCGCGGCGCTGGTCGAAGCCGCAGAGCAGGATCAGCAGGGGGACGATCACCGTCCCGCCGCCGACCCCGAAGAGGCCGGAGAGGAACCCGGCCAGCAGGCCGATGAAGACGTACTTCGTCCACCCGGGAATGCGGGTCGGACGGTCGGTCGTGGTCATCGGGCCTCCACCAGCCGTCGTAGGTAGGCCCCGTAACCCGACTTCTCCAGCTCGGACGCCCGCTGCAGCAGGTCCGCGTCGGAAAGGAAGCCCTGCCGCCAGGCGGCCTCCTCGGGGCAGCCGACCTGCAGCCCCTGGCGGGCCTGGATCGTCCGGACGTAGTTGCCGGCGTCGTTCAGCGAGTCGAAGGTGCCGGTGTCGAGCCAGGCTGTGCCGCGCGGCAGGATCGACACCCGCAGCCCGCCGCGGTCGAGGTAGGCGCGGTTGAGGTCGGTGATCTCGTACTCCCCGCGTGCCGACGGCTCCAGCGCCGCGGCGAGCTCGACCACCTGCTCGTCGTAGAAGTACAGCCCCGGGACGGCGTAGTGCGAGCGCGGGCGGGCCGGCTTCTCCTCGATGGAGAGCGCGCTTCCGTCCGCTGCCACCTCGACCACGCCGTAGGCGGAGGGGTCGGCCACCTGGTAGCCGAAGATCGCCGCGCCGGTCAGCTCGGTGAGCTCACGCAGCCGCGTGCCCAGACCGGGGCCGTGGAAGATGTTGTCGCCGAGCACCAGGCAGGCCTTCTCGCCGGCCAGGAAGCCGGCGCCGATGGTGAACGCCTGGGCGAGCCCGCGCGGTTCCGGCTGCACGGCGTAGCTCAGCGAGATCCCGAATCGGGAGCCGTCGCCCAGCAACCGCCGGAAGCCCTCCTGCTCGTGCGGGGTGGTGATCACCAGAACCTCGCGCAACCCGGCCAGAATCAGGGTTGACAAGGGGTAATAGATCATCGGCTTGTCGTAGACGGGCACCAGTTGCTTGCTGGTCGCGAGGGTGATCGGGTGGAGCCGGGTGCCCGACCCCCCGGCCAGGATGATGCCTCGCATGGCCGTCAGCCTCTCACAGGGTCGCCGTCGCGCTCCGACCGGGATGTGGGGTGAGATCCCCGCCTTCGCGGGGATGACGAAAGAGAGATTGGGACGACCGGAACGAGACGGGAACGGCCGAAGCGGGACGGGAACGAGAGAAGCGAGGCGGGCACGAGAGAAGCGAGGCGGGCACGAGAGAAGCGGAAGGGAACCGCGATGACGAGAGGGGCGGGATGGCTTGGGGGCGGGCCGGCGTCAGCGGAGATCGGCGAGATAGGTGGCCAGGCGGTCGGCGGCGGGAGGCGGGGTGAAGCCGGTGGCGATGAGCTTGTCGAGCTTCAGGGCGCTGTGTGGTGGACGTGGGGCCGCCGGCTTCCCGGCGGCGTACTGCGCGGTCGTCACGGGAATCACGTCCTGCCGGGGGCGTCCGCAGAGTTCGAAGACGTCGGCCGCGATCTCCGCCCAGGATTGCACCGGTCCGGCATTGCTCAGGTTGTAGGTGCCGAAGGGTGCGCCGGTGGTGAGCAGGTGGACGATGCCCGCCGCGAGATCCTCCGCGAAGGTGAGCCGGCCGTCCTGGTCGGAGACCACCTCGACGCGATCGCCGGCAGCCGACCGCTCGGCCATGGTGCGGACGAAGTTGCGCCCCTCCCCCACCAGCCAACTGGTGCGGACGAGGTAGTGCCGCGCCAGCTGACCCACCAGGGCGTCGCCGGCGGCCTTGGTCTGCCCATAGACGCCGAGCGGAGTGGCAGGCTCGTTCTCGTGATGTTCGGTGACGGTGCCGTCGAAGACGTAATCGGTGGAGAGGTGGACGAGGGTGATGCCGCGCTCGGCGGCGATCCGGCAGAGCCGCGCCACCCCGTCCACGTTCACCGCCCAGGCCTCGCGGCGTCCCTCGGCCGTCTCAGCTGCCTCTACATCTGTATAGGCAGCGGCGTTGATGATCGCCCCCACCTGCGACCAGTCCAGCGCCGCCGCCAAGTCGGGCCGGGTCAGATCGAAATCGGACGACCCTTCGACAGGCTCAGGGATCGTTCTGTGGCGCAGTTCTCTACGACGATCCCCCGCCGCCCGGCCCAGGCAGCGGGCGTCAGGCAGCACGTCCACCAGGGCGCGGCCAAGTTGTCCGCGGCCGATGATGACGGTCTGCTTCGGGGGCATCGGACGGACGTCGGCCAGGTGGGGGTGGGCGGCGTCCGCCTCGGAGATCACGGCGTCCGCCAGTGGGATCGGCCAGGCGATCCCGAGGGTCTCGTCGGCGAGGTTCAGGTAGCTGGTCGAGGCGCGGGTCTCGGGGGTCCAGTGGGCGTTGACCAGGTAGGAATAAGCGGTGCCGTCCACCAGCGTCTGGTAGCCGTTGGCCACGCCACGGGGGACGAAGACCGCGGTCTCCGGGCCGAGTTCGAGGGTGACCGCCCGGCCGAAACCAGCCCCAGGACGCAGGTCGACCCAGGCGCCGAAGACCCGGCCACAGCCGACCGAGACCAGCTTGTCCCAGGGCTCGGCGTGCAGGCCGCGGGTCACCCCGGCCTCAGCGTTGTAGGCGACGTTCTGCTGCACCGGCCCGAAATCCGGCAGCCCGAGTTCGACCATCCTGGCCCGCTGCCAGTTCTCCTTGAACCAGCCGCGGGCGTCGGCGTGCACCGGCAGGTCGACGACCAACAGCCCGGGAATCGCGGTGGCACGCACCGACGGCCCGTCCGTCACCGCTGCACCGCCGCGTACCGGGCCTCGGCAGCCTGCTTCAGCGGACGCCACCACGCCTCGTTCGCCCGGTACCAGTCGATGGTGGCCGCCAGCCCGGCCTCGAAGTCGGCGTGCTGCGGTTCCCAACCCAGCTCGGAGCGCAGCCGGGTCGCGTCGATGGCGTACCGCAGGTCGTGCCCCGGCCGATCGGGCACCTGGTCGTAGCCGTCGGACGGCTGCCCCATCAGCGTCAGGATCAGTTCGACCACGCTGCGGTTGCTGCGCTCGCCGTCGGCACTTATCAGGTAGGTCTCCCCGATCCGGCCGGCCTCGAGGATCCGCAGCACCGCCCGGTTGTGATCGTCCACGTGAATCCAATCGCGGACGTGCTCCCCGGCCCCGTACAACCTGGGCCGCACCCCGTCCAGCAGGTTGGTGATCTGCCGCGGGATGAACTTCTCGACGTGCTGCCGCGGCCCGTAGTTGTTCGAGCAGTTGCTCAAGGTCGCCAGCACCCCGAAGGAGCGCACCCAGGCCCGCACCAGCAGATCCGACCCGGCCTTCGACGCCGAGTACGGGCTCGACGGGTTGTACGGCGTGGTCTCGGTGAACCGGGTCGGGTCGTCCAGTTCCAGTTCGCCGTAGACCTCGTCGGTGGAGACGTGGTGGTACCGCTTGCCATGCCGCCGGACGGCCTCCAGCAGCTCGTACGTGCCCACCAGATTCGTCCGGATGAACGGTGATGGATCGCTCAGCGCATTGTCGTTGTGCGATTCGGCGGCGAAGTGCACCACCACGTCGTGGCCGGCGACGAGTTCGTCCAGCAGCGCGGCGTCCGTCACCGAACCATGGACGAAGGAGTACCTGCGCTCGTCCAGCCCGGCCAGCGAGGCCGGATTCCCCGCGTAGGTCAGCGCGTCCAGCACGGTCACCGCGTCGTCGCCGGCGTCGAGCACCAGCCGGACGAAGTTGCTGCCGATGAAGCCGGCGCCGCCCGTCACCAGGAACCGCCGCATGGCGTCATCCTACGGGGCCGGTTAGCCCAGCTGTGACATACTCGACAGCGTTCAGGGAAGGCAAGGCTGGTGGTATGCGGACGCCCTACAGGACTATGCGGCACCGGCTCTCCCGGCGCGCGGTAGCCTTCGGACGACGCCTGCCCACCCGCGCCCGCCATCGGCTGCGACGCACCATCGACCAGCTCGCCCGCCTCAGGAGCCGCCGCAGCAACCCGCTCGGAACTCCCGAGATCGTCACCGCCTTCGACCACTGGGCCACCCAGCAGGCGATCGCCGACACCCTCGTCGCGACCCTCACCGGCGCCGGGCTCGAGGTCGTCCGGCTGCAACGCAACGAACGGATCACCCTGGCCGTCGCGAAACAGAACCGCGACGCCGCGCTGACCGCCCTGGCCGGCGACCCCACCACCCGGGCCTGGTTCGCCACCGACGGCTCCGGACGGCCGCGACCGCTGGGTGCCATCACGCCGTCCGGCGACAACCTGCGGGTCTTCCGCTGGCTGGCCGCACCCGACGGCACCCTGCTCAGCGATGCGGCCTGCGGCGTCCAGCTGCAGTTCTGGCGGACGGCGGGGGCGAAGGCCGTCCGGCGCGACGGCGGCGACTATCCGTCCGGCACCCGGCTGGCGCCCGGACCCACCTGGGTGGCGCCCTACCTGACCCCCGACCTGTGGCAGGAGGCCCAGACCGACCCCGCGCGCCGGCTGCGGCCGCAGGCGCCACCGCATCTGCTGACCCTGACCGAGCCGGTCGACATCGTCTACACCTGGGTGGACGACGCCGACCCCGCTTGGCAGCGGCGCCGCGCGAGCGTCCAGCCCTCGGCCGCGCTGGCGGCGGACGCCCTGCACACCGGCCGCACCTGGAACCGGGACGAACTGCGCTACTCGCTGCGCTCGGTGGCGATGTACGCCGGGTGGTTCCGGCATATCTGGCTGGTGACCGACGGTCAGGTGCCGGAATGGCTGGCCGACCACCCGCGGCTGACGGTGGTGCCGCATTCGGCGATCTTCAGCGACCCGGCGGCGCTGCCGACCTTCAACTCCCACGCCATCGAGTCGCAACTGCACCACATCGACGGCCTGGCCGAGCACTTCCTCTACCTCAACGACGACGTCTTCTTCGGCCGTCCGGTGCGTCCCGACCAGTTCTTCGCGGGCCCCGGGATCGCCAGGTTCAGCCCCGCCCCGATCGCCATCGACCGCCAGCTGGAGCCGCACCGGCTGAACGGCGCGATGCTCGCCGCCCGCAACAACCGGG
Organism: Propionicimonas sp.; assembly: GCA_027492575.1. Taxonomy (GTDB): domain Bacteria; phylum Actinomycetota; class Actinomycetes; order Propionibacteriales; family Propionibacteriaceae; genus Propionicimonas. Next base: position 16,159 of record JAPUEM010000055.1, on the reverse strand, counting down.
AGTTCCTCGAAAGCACCCTCGGCCGGACGGTGACCCACCGCATGCGGCACACCCCGCACGCCCACCTGCGCAGCTCGCTGGCCGCCCTGGAGGCCGCCCACCCCGACCTGGTCGCCAGGGTCGCCCGCTCGCGGTTCCGCGCGGCGAACGATCTGTCGATCGCCTCCGATCTGGGTCACTACTGGGCCTTCGCCCACGGCCAGGCGGTCACCGGCAACCTCGCCTTCCGGTACATCGACATCGGCTCGCCGCTGATGCCCGAGTACCTCGACAGCCTGCTCGCCCGCCGCAACGAGGACTGCTTCTGCCTCAACGACGCGGGCCCCTACCTCGAGACCCCCGACGACGCGCGGGTCGCCGATTTCCTGGCCCGCTACTTCCCGGTGGCCAGCCCCTTCGAGCGGACGCCATGAACCGCGCGACCCTGCTCCGGCAGGCCCGGCTGGGACGGGCGAGCGTGCTGCGCACCGGACGCCGCCTCGGCGACCGGCGACGGCGATCGGGCGGGCGCCACCAGCAGGTGGTGACCGACTTCGACGCCTGGGGTTACCTGGCCGACCTGCTCGAGCAGCTTTCGGCGCTGCTGGAGCGGCACGGCGTCGAGCACCTGATTCTGGACGAGGCCATCGACCCGATGCCGCGGCTGGCCGTGCGGCGGCCCGACCTGCCCGGGCTCGTCCGGGCCTTGGCGGCGGCGCCGCCGGAGTGGTGGGTTTCCGCCACCCGCGGCGGCATCGCCGGACGACCGCGTCCGGCCCGGCGCGCCGGCGGGCTCGCCCGCGCCGACGGGCTGCTGGTCGTCCGCAACCTGGTCAGCCCTTCCGGGGTGCAGCTCACCGATTCCGAGCTGGGCGTCGCGATCGACTTCTGGACGCCGCTGGCCGCCGCCCAACCGCGTTCCGGTGGCAGCGAACTGCCCGCCGGCACCCTGGTCGCCCCCGAGACCAACGGCGTGCTCGACTACCTGGACGCCGCCCAGTGGGCCACCGCCCAGCCGGCCGGGCACCGGCTGCCGGCTTCCGGGCCGCACCTGCTGCGGCTCAACGAACCGGTCGACCTGGTGTACACCTGGGTGGACGGCAACGACCCGGAATGGGCGGCGCGAAAGGCGCGGTACTGGGACGGCACCCCCTCCGCCGACCAGAGCCACGACGCCGCCCTCACCGAGCGCTTCGACGAACGCGACGAGCTGCGCTACTCGCTGCGCTCGGTGCAGCAGTACGCCGACTGGGCACGCCGGATCTGGATCGTCACCGACCAGCAGCGTCCGGCCTGGCTGGTGGAGGACGACCGGCTGACCGTGGTGGATCACCGCGACATCTTCCGCGATCCGGCGGCGCTGCCGGTCTTCAACTCCCATGCCATCGAATCCCAGGTGCACCACATCGACGGGCTGGCCGACAAGTACCTCTACCTCAACGACGACACCCTGTTCGGCGCCCCGGTGCGTCCCGAGCAGTTCTACTTCGGCAACGGGCTGAGCAAGATCTTCCAGTCGATGGCGCTGATCGACGCGGGGCCGCTGCGCGCCGACGACAACTCGGTCACCGCCGCGGCCAAGAACAACCGCACCATGCTGGAGAACGACTTCGGACGCACCATCACCAACAAGCTGTGGCACACCCCGAAGCCGCACTCCCGCGCCCTGATGACCGACTTCGAGGGCCGGCACCCGGAGCTCTTCGATACCGTCATGCGCTCACGGTTCCGCAGCGGATCGGACTACTCCCTGGCCAGCACGCTGTACGCCTACTACGCCTTCGCCAACCACCAGGCGGTGACCTCCCGGCTGCGCTACGGCTACCTGGATCTCGGCTCGGACGCCCCATGGACGACCCTCGAACAGTGGCTGCGGCACCGCAATCTGCACTGCCTGTGCGTGAACGACGGCACGGTCAACCCCTCCGCCCGCGCCCAGGCCTCCGCCGCCCTCGCGGAGTTCCTGGAGGCCTACTTCCCCCTCCCCAGCCGCTGGGAGCGCAGCTAGCCGCCCCACGATCCCTGAGCCTCCAAACGATCCCTGCGCCTCAAACGATCCCTGAGCCTGTCGAAGGGTCGCGATCGGCATGGCAACGACCCTTCGACAAGCTCAGGGATCGTTGGCTCGGGGATCGTTGGGACGTCTCCGCTAGGGCTTCGGCTCGTAGACCTTGACCCAGTCGACCGCCATGCCGAAGGGCAGTTCCGCGGCCTCGATCGGCGCCCCATCGAGCCCGGCGCCCGGACGCTCCAGCGGCTCGGTCAGCCGGATGGTCTCCCAGTCGGAACTCAGCAGGCTGAGCACGACGAAGTAGTCGGCCTTCCGGGTCTTCACCTTCAGTTCCCGGGTGACCTCGCCATCCAGCCGGAAGACGATCTTCGAGCGCGTCCATTCCACCTCGACGACGTGCCAGGCGTCCCACCAGGCGCGGTCGGCGACCACCTCGGGGACGAGGTAGGCCCCCGGCCCGGGATCGGGGTGCATCGTCCCGTCCACGTGGACGACACTGGTGACCCCGCGTCCCCAGCCGTAGGTCTCGATGATGTCGATCTCCTGGTGGGCGGTCGACTGCAGCCAGACGCCGGCGTGGGCACCCTGTTCGACCGGGAACTTCACGCGGGCGGCGACCGTGCCGGTGCCGACCGTGAACCGGTTCTGGGTGCTGATCATGGCGTTGTCGAAGACCCCTTCGGGGCAGCCGACCTGCTTCTGGCCGGCCTTGGCCTGCTTGCGCTTGGCGGCGGCCTTCACCTTGGTGGCGAGCTTCTTGGCGGCCTTCGACATCGTCAGGTGCGCCAGCCCGTCCTCGAAGCGGAGGTTGCGTTCGACCGGGGCCGAGCACCAGCGTCCGCCGGCGTCGTAGATGTCGGTGAGCCGGTAATCCCACTTCTTCGGCATCGCGGCCTCATCGAAGCCGGTGTCGAGGACGAGATTCCACCGGGCCGGGTCGGGCGGCGTCCACTCCGGTTCGGTCGGGGTCGGTTCCGGGGTCGGGGTGGCTGACGGGCTGGGGCTCACGGTCGTCGAGACCGTCGGCGTCGGGCTCGGCGACTCCGGTGGCGCGGACGGGCTGCAGCCCGCCAGCAGCACGAGCACCGCGGCGCCGGCCAGCGTCCGGAGGATTGCGTTCACCCGGCCACCGTAGCCGGTGCTGCCGTCGGTCAGACCTGGTAGTCCATGCAGGCGCGCGCCGTGCGCACCTTGCCGATGAACTGGGCGACCGCGACATGCCGCGGGTGGGTCGCGTAGGCGTGCAGCGCCTCGACGGAGTCGAACTCGCTGTACAGCACCAGGTCGTAGGAGTGCTCCAGCGGGTCGGCGCCGATCGCGATCTCGAAGGTGCCCATGCCCGGCACCAGCCCCCGCAGGGCCACCAGGTCTTCCTGCACCCGGGCCAGGTTGGCCGCCTTGTCGGCACCCTCGGCCTCGTCGGCGAAATTCCACATCACGATGTGCTTGATCACCCCGCAATTCTCGCATGTCCCGCCGTCCCGTTCCGGCCTTCACAGAAACCGGGTGATTCAGGCCTGCTGCGTACACATTGCACGCACCGGCCCCCTGCTGCCCGGTTTCTGCGAGTGGAGCGCGCGGGATGGTCAAGATCCTCCCGATTGCCACCGCTGCCCCTCCTGCACAAACCGGGTGACTCGGGCTCTGCGCGTGTCCATTGCCCACACCACGCCCGGATTGCCCGGTTTCTGTCGGGATGACGGCCTGGATCACCGCGGTGGCGGCTCGCGTACAGTTGCGCGCATGGCTCAGCAGCCCCCCTTCTACCCGCCGCAGGCTCCGGCGCCACAGTGCTACCGGCACCCCGGCCAGGTGACCTATATCAACTGCCAGCGGTGCGGACGTCCGATCTGCCCGGCCTGCATGATCTCGGCGGCAGTCGGCTTCCAGTGCCCGGAATGCGTCTCCGCCGGGGCACGCCAGACCCGGCAGAACCAGGGGCCCTACGGCGGTGAGCGGTCGAAGAATCCGGCGCTGACCACGATCGTCCTGATCGGCATCAACGCGGCGGTCTGGCTGCTGCTGACGGTCACCGGCGGCCAGGCGGGCTGGTGGGTCTGGCGGCTCGCTCTGAACCCGACCGGGAGTTGCGTGGTGGCCACCGACCCCAACCAGTTCTACCCCGGCGCCGGCTTCGTCGACTGCATGGCGATCAGTTCCCCGGCCGCCACCTGGATGCCCGGCGTGGCCGACGGCGCCTACTGGCAACTGCTGACCAGCGCCTTCACCCATCTCGAGATCATGCACCTGGGCCTCAACATGCTGGCGCTGTGGTTCCTCGGCCCGCAGCTGGAGCGGGTGGTCGGACGCGTCCGCTTCCTCGCCCTCTACCTGCTCTCGGCGCTGACCGGCTCGGCGGCCGTGCTGTGGCTGAGCAGCCCGGGCAGCTCCACCCTGGGCGCCTCGGGAGCGGTCTTCGGGCTGCTGGGTGCGCTGCTGGTGCTGGCCTACAAGGTGAAGGGGAACGTGCAGTCGATCCTGCTGTGGCTAGGGATCAACGTCGCCTACACCTTCTTCGGCCCCGGCTCGATCTCCTGGCAGGGCCACCTCGGCGGCCTGATCGGCGGCGCGGTGATCGCCGCGATCATCGTCTGCGCGCCGCGGCAGAACCGCACCCGCATCCAATGGACGGGCATCGCCGCCGTCGCGGCGGTCACCCTCGCGCTGATCGCCGTCCGGGTGCTGCAACTGGCGTCCTGATTCCGCCGGTCCGACCGGAGGTTCAGTCGTTGGTCAGGCGCGCGATGTGGAGGGCGAGGTAGGTGACCTCGTCGGCGGTGATCGCGGCGCCCAGGCGCAGCTCCAGCAGGGCCTTCACCTTCTGGGCGGCCTGGTAGGCGGCGGGGAAGGACTCCTTGATCGCGTTGCCGAAGCTGGCCGCCTGGTCGGCGAGCTGGCGTCCGGCGTCCACCCGGACGAAGAAGTAGCGCAGGTGGGTGACGAACCGCGCGGCATTGATCAACTCGGGGTCGAAGGGCTGGCCGTAGGCCGATTCGAGCACCTCGAAGACCTGCCGGAAGACCGCGGTCATCGCGAAGGTGCGGGAGAGGTCGTCGGTGGCGAAGGCGGCGGCGTTCACCAGGTGCAGGGCGATCGGCACCGCCTCGTCGTCCGGGATCTCGACGCCGGTCCGCTCCCGCACCAGCTGGACGCCGGCCCGCGCCACCCGCAGCTCGGCCGGGTACAGGTGTGCCACCTCGGCCTTCAGCGGGGATTCCAGCCGGATGCCCTGCCGTACCCGTTTGATCGCGAAGCTGATGTGATCGGCCAGCGGGATCAGCTGCGGCTGGCTGAGCTTCAGCCCGAGCTCGCGATGGGCCTCCTCGAGGATCTCCCGCGCGAGGACGAGGTGCTCCGGCGGGATCTCCACCAGGAAGGCCTGGAGCTCCTCGACATCGTGCTGCTCGTCGGGGACGAAGACCTGGACGACCTTCGCCTCGTCCACCACGTCGCCCGACTGGCGCTGGAAGCCCAGCCCACGACCGGTGAGCATCAACTCGCCGCGCTCCGGATGGCGCGCGAGGACGACGTTGTTGTTGAAGACCTTGACGATCTTCACGCGCACCTCCTCGACCGGCCGGTTTCAGTCTATTGGTGAGCCACACCGCCACGTGGGCCGGGGGACGGTTCCGCGGCCTACTCTCCGCGACCGCTCAGCGATGGCGAATCCGCCCTTGTCCTGTTCGCCCTTCTGTTCGGGCCGGGGAACCGTCCCCCGGCCCGAACAGCGTTCAGGTGAGATCGGCTCCGTTGGAGGCGATCACCTTGGCGTACCAGCCGAAGCTGTCCTTGCGGTAGCGGGCGAGATCGAGCAGGTCGAACTCGTCGCGGTTCACGTAGATGAACCCGTACCGCTTGGCGACGCCCTGGTGGGTCGAGACCAGGTCGATGGCCGACCACGGGCAGTAGCCGAGCACCTCCACCCCGTCGGTCACCGCCAGCTGGATCTGCGCGATGTGGTCGCGCAGGTAGTCGATCCGGTACCCGTCGTGAACCTGGCCGTCCTCCAGCTTGTCGAAGGCGCCCAGGCCGTTCTCGGTCACCAGCAGCGGCAGGTGGTAGCGATCCCAGATCGCTCGGAAGGTGTTCCGGAAGCCGATCGGGTCGATCTCCCAGCCGAACTCGGTCCGGGGCAGGTACGGGTTCTGCGCGCCGGAGTAGACACCCTTCTCCCCCGCGGCCAACTGCTGGTCGCTGAACCCCACGCTGCCGGCGTCCGCGGCCGGACGTGCGACGGTGTGGGTGGCGTAGTAGTTGAACGCGATGAAGTCCGGACGATCGGACGCCAGCAGCTCCAGGTCGCCCTCGGCGATCTCGGGCGCCGCGCCCTGCTCTTCCAGGTAGGCCCAGGCCACCGAGTTGTAGAACCCGTTCACCCCCATGTCGAGGTACAGCCAGTTGCGGATGGCGTTGAAGTCGTCCGCCGCCAGGATGTCCTCGGGGTGGCAGGTCTCCGGGTAGCAGAGCGCGATGTTCGGCGCCGGGCCGACCTTGCCGCCGGGCACCAGCTGATGACACAGCCGGTTCGCCTTGGCCTGCGCCAGCATCATGTGGTGGTTGGCCTGGTAGATGGCCGACTTCGGCATGCCGGGCTTGATCGTCCCGATCGCCTCGCCGTAGAGCACCATCACGTTCTGTTCGTTGATGGTCAGCCAGTACTTCACCTTGTCGCCGTACTCGCGGAAGATCACCTCGGCGAATTTGGCGAAAGCGTCCACCGTGGCACGGTTCATCCAGCCGCCCTTGGCGTCCAGCGCGGCCGGCAGATCGAAGTGGTACATCGTGGCGATCGGGGTGATCCCCTTCGCCACGATGGCGTCGATCAGCCGGTGGTAGAAGGCCACCCCTTCGGGGTTGATCTCGCCGTCCCCGTCGGGGATGATCCGCGTCCAGGCAATCGAGAAACGGTAGGCCTTCAGGCCCAGTTCGGCGAAGAGGTCGACGTCCTCCTCGAAGCGGTGGTAGTGGTCGGCGGCCACGGTGAAGTCGGCCGTCCCTTCCGGGTACGAGCCTCGGACGTCGATGACCGACGGCCCCTTGCCGTCCTCGTCCCACGCGCCCTCCACCTGGTAGGCGGAGGTGGAGGCGCCCCAGAGGAAGCCCTCCGGGAACGCCTTCAACTCGCGATACTGCATGAATCGTCCCTTCTCAGCGCTCGATCACGACCACGGTGTCGCCGTGGGCGACCTCGTGACCTTCGGCGGGCAGCACGGCGGCGAACTGGGCGGTGTTGGTGATCACCACGATGGTGGTGGTGTCGTAGCCGGCCGCCTTGACCGCCTCCAGGTCGACGGTGCAGAGCAGGTCTCCCGCCTGCACCTCCTGGCCCTGGGTGACCGCGGCGTTGAAGCCCTTGCCGTCCAACTGGACGGTGTCGATGCCGATATGGATCAGCACCTCGACCCCGTCCGGCGACTTGATGCCGAAGGCGTGGCCGGTCGGGAAGGCGGTCGCGACCGTGCCCGCGAACGGGGCGTAGAACTGGCCGTTGGAGGGGACGATACCCAGCCCGTTGCCCAGCGCGCCGGAGGCGAAGACCTTGTCGTTGATCTCACCGAGCGGCACGAGCGTGCCGGAGACCGGTGCCTTCACCTCGGGGGCACCGACGCCACCGACGACGATCTGCGGGGCGTCCTCGGCGGCCTCCGGCTCGTCCGGGGAATCCTTGACGCCGAAGAGGAAGGTGAGGGTGAAAGCCAGGCCGATCGCGATGCCCGTGCCGATCAGCTGCAGCGCGAAGCTGCCCTGCTCCATGTAGGCGGGCAGGCCGATGATGGACGGGAAGACGAAGGCGGTCGCCGCCGAGCCACCGGCCGCGGCGATCGCGCCACCGACGGCGCCGCCGGCGATGCCGAAGTAGAACGGCCGCTTCAGCGGCAGGTTGACGCCGTAGATGGCGGGCTCGGTGATGCCGGCCAGCAGACCCGACACCGACGAGGCCCCGGCGATCTGGCGGCGCTTGGCGCTGCGGCTGCGGAAGGCGACGGCCAGGGTGGCGGCGGCCTGGGCGAGCACGGCCGCGGGCAGCGGGCCACTGAGCAGCGAGTAGCCCTGCGGACCGGTGAGGTCGTTCAGCATGATCGGGATGAAGCCCCAGTGCAGCCCGAACATCACGAAGACCTGCCAGAAGCCGCCGAGGATGCCACCGGCGAGCCAGGGCACGAGGTTGAACAGGCCGGTGACCCCGGCGGAGACCGTATTGGCCAGCCAGCTGGTGATCGGGCCGACGGTGATCAGGGTGAACGGCACCATGACGGTGAGGACGATCAGCGGCGTCGAGAAATTCCGGATGGCCGAAGGCAGCACCTTGTTGAGCCACTTCTCGACGTAGGACTGCAGCCAGACCGCCACGATGATCGGGATGACGGACGAGGTGTAGCTCACCATCACGACCGGGATGCCGAGGAAGTGCACCGGCTCGCCGTTGTTGAGCGCGACGATGGACGGGTAGACCAGCGCGGCGGCGAGCGCCATCGCGGTCACCTGATGGGCGCCGAACCGCTTGGCGGCGGTGAAGCCCAGGAAGATCGGCAGGAAGTAGATGATCGCGTCGCCGGCGGCGTTCAGGATCGTGTAGGTCTGGCCGGCCGGGTCCATCCAGTTCAGCTGGGTCGCCAGCGCCAGGAAGGCCTTCAGCAGACCGGCGCCGGCCAGCGGCCACAGGATCGGCGACATGATCTTGGAGATCAGGTCGATGAACTGGTTCAGCAGGTTCCCCTTAGGGCCTTCGTCCGCCACCGGGGCGTTGTCGCCGATCAGCTTGGTGAGCTGGCCGATCTCGGCGTAGACGATCGGGACGTCATTGCCGATCACCACCTGGAACTGCCCACCGGCCTCCACCACGGTGATGACGCCGGTGAGCTTCTCCACCGCCGCCTTGTCCGCCTTGGCGGTGTCCTTGAGCTTGAAGCGAAGCCGGGTGGCACAGTGCGCTACCGAGGCGACGTTGCCCTCACCCCCGACCTTCTCCAGAATCTGACCGGCCAATGACCGGTAGTCGACTGCTGCCATGTCTGGTCCTCCTTGAGCCATCACTTTGCTGAGCCGCGGGCCGGAAAACGCAAAAAAGACCCGAGCCCGCTTCGCGGAACGCGAAGTTCGGCTCAGGTCTTGCCTGCGAGAGTTGCAACCCCGAACGGACCTACCAGGTCCAGGCACGAGGCTAAGCCAGTCGACCCGGCCGCGTCAACGCAGCCGATGCCCACCCAGGCCCCGGTCGAGTAGGCCGCACGCGAAAACGGCCCCGGGGAGATCCCCGGGGCCGTCCTCGTTCAGATCACTGAGGAGGCTGGTTCAGGTTGACGTTCCAGTCGAACTTGCCGGCGTTCGGATCGCCGGAGTTGTCGATCACGACGGTCTTCATGATCTTGTCGGCCAGGGTCTGCCGCTTGGCGTCCCACAGCGGGAAGAGGAAGCCGATGCCGCAGATGATGTAGTCGACGAAGTGCGCCAGCTGCCGCACGATGCCGTTGGTCACCCCGATCGGCTGACCGGTGGTCTCGCCGACCAGCTTGGTCTTGGCGATGCTGCGGCCGAGGGTGACACCGGTCGTCCCGCTCTTGTAGCCCAGGAAGGCCCACCAACCGAGCGACAGCACGATGGAGACCACGGTTCCGAGGGTGGAACTGGCGTTGGAAACCAGATTGGCCAGCACGCTGATCACGATGGACGGCGCGACGTAGTCGATCAGACCACCGAGGGCGCGCTTGGGCCAATCGACCAACGCACCGCCACCGGCGACCGGGACGGGCGGGTAGCCCACCGGCGGGTAGGCGGCGGCCGGAGGCTGACCGTAACCCTGCTGGGCGTACGGATCGGGAGCCGGCTGGCCGTAGCCCGGCTGGTTGTACGGATCGGTCGGCTGCCCGACGGCCGGGGGCTGCTGACCGTACGGCGCGGCCGGAGCCTGACCGTAAGGATCGGCGGCGGGCTGACCGTACGGGGCAGCGGGAGCCTGGCCATAGGGGTCGGCCGCGGGCTGGCCGTACGGCGCGGCAGGAGCCTGACCGTAAGGATCGGCGGCGGGCTGACCGTACGGGGCGGCAGGAGCCTGACCGTAGGGGTCGGCCGCGGGCTGACCGTAGGGATCAGCGGCGGGCTGGCCATAGGCGGGCGGCTGCTGCTGACCGTACGGATCGGCCGGAGCCTGGCCGTAGGGATCGGCGGCGGGCTGGCCATAGGCCGGCGGCTGGCCGTACGGATCGGCGGGCTGCGAGGGGTATGGCGTCTCATAGCCGGCGGCCGGCGACTGGCCATACGGATCCACCGGGGACGGAGCGGCCGGCGGGACCGGCGCAGCGTAGCCAGCGTCCGGCTGGGCAGCGATCGGCTCGGGGGGCGAGTACGAAGGCACCTCGGGCTCGGCAGGGCTCTGCGGCACCGCGGCTTCGTCAGCACCCTCCGGGGGCGTCGGCGGCCAGGTTTGGTCGGACATCTAGGTTGTCTCCCTTCCGGGGTATTTCAGGTACTTGAATCCTAGGCATAGTTGAGGCCGTTGGGCAGGGGGCGATAATAGCGTGTGGCCGTCAATTCCCATGCTGTACCCTTCTCCGCCGCCAGGGCGCTGCGCTCGGCGGCGTGGTTCGGGGCGGTCGGGCTGGCGCTGAGCGCCGTCAAACTGGCCACCGGAATCACGATCGGCTGCCCCTGGCGGCACCTGACCGGCACCCTCTGCCCGCTCTGCGGAGCCACCACCATGGGCACCCGGCTGCTGGTCGGCGATGTGGCCGGGGCTTGGGCGAACAACCCCTTCGTCATGGTGCTGCTGGGCCTCGGTGGGCTGGCCGTGATCGCATGGACGGTCGAGGTGGCCGGCGGTCCAGCGCTGCGTCCGCCCCCCGCTCTACGCTCCCCCGCACTGTGGTGGAGCGTGCTCGGCGGAGCCGCTCTGGTGTTCGCGATCTGGCGGAACCTGTAGAAATTGGCCAAAGACAAGCGCGGCCACGCTAGGTTTGCTGAATGACAGGTTCCCATCCACACCCCCGAGGGAGGAACACATGGTGATCGAAGGCACCTTCGGCCATGCCAGTCGCAGCCTGCAACTGCTGCTGGAGGCGTACGCCGGGGCTCGGCTGCCGGAATGGCCGGCCTTCGCCAAGACTCTGAAGCTGGTGCGCCTGGCGCCCGGCGAAGTGCTCTTCCGCGCCGGCGAGGAGCACCCCTACCTGTACCTGGTGCACGCCGGGCTGGCCCGCGCCCAGGCCACCTCACCCTCCGGTCACACCTCCACCGTCTTCTTCTCCGAGGAGGGCGACATCCTGGCGTCCATGACCTCGCTGGCGCCGCGGGCGGCCCACCGGCTCTACGAACGCGGGCTGCACCCCCGCTCGGACGATCTGAAGCCCGCCGTCGAGGGCCGCTCGCTGCACACCGTCAGTGCGGTCGAGGCCTCCGTGATGGTGCGTGGCGACTATCGCGCGGTCGATCAGCTGGCGCAGCGGCATCACGCCTGGGCGGTGCTCTCCGCGGCGCTCACCACGATCTACGCGATGACCCAGCAGGCCGATCTGGTCTGGAACCGTGACACCCCGGAGGATCGCTACCGCAGCCTGCTCAGCGATCGTCCCAACCTGGTCTCCCGGCTGACCCAGCGCGACCTGGCCGCCTTCCTGAACGTCACCGAGACCACCATGTCGCGCATCGCCAAGCGGGTCCGCGCCGACTGAGCCCGGATCAGCCCGTGACGGTGGCGGTCGGGGACGGAGCGGTGCTCTCCGGCGTGACCGGGGTCGGTGTCTCGGTGGGGGTCTCGGACGGCGTGGGGGTCTCGGACGGGGTCGGCGAGGGGGTCGGTGATTCCGACGGGGTCGGGCTTGCCTCGGTGGGCGTCTCGGACGGCGTCGGCTCCGGTTCAGCGGAGGGGGAGCGCTCGGGACGGACGACCTGGCCGACCGTGGTGCCGTCGCCGCCGTCCAGGGCCTGGCCGGTGATCAGCTCCCAGGCGGTGATCGCCACGAAGGCCACCGCGAAGATGGCGGCCGCCGCGATCCCCACCCGCACGGCGACGTGGCGCCAGGTTCGTCCCTTGTCGGGGGGCGGTTCGGCGCCGGACGAACGCTCCGAGGCAGGCGCCTCCGCGGTCTCGTCCAGTTCGGGGTCGCCGCGACGGATCCGCTCCCAGCCGCGCTGCATGACCGAGCCGAGCCGGCGTCCGGTGCGATCCAGGCCGGCGGTGTAGACGGTGCCGGCCAGGGCGCCGATCACCGACGCGAGCGCGGCGCCGAAGATCGTCCCGGCGGTGCCCAGCGACGAGCCGATGTAGGCGACCGTCGCGGCAGCCGCCGCGCTGCCGAGCAGTTGCGGCAGCGAGAAGCTCAGCTTGGCGGGCTCCTTCTCAGGTGCCTTGTTGTCCTCGGGTTCGGGCGTGCTCTTGTCAGTCACAGATCGGGTGTCTCTTGGTCTCGTCCATCGCACTTGCGAGATACCAGCCTAACCGCGCGGGGCAAGGCCGCCGCGGGCGGCGGGGGACGTTCAGCCCCGGACGCCGACCTGTTCGGCGATCAGGCGGGCGATCTGGCGGGAGGCGTCCGGACGGGCGAGGCGGGCGCTGGCCTTCGCGGCGCGATCGCGGGCGGCGGGGTCGTTCACCCACTGCCGCAGCACGGTCAGCGAATCACGGACGCGGGGAGCCCACACCCCGGCGCCGTGTTCCACCACGTAGTCGACGTTGCCGTCCTCCTGGCCGGGCAGGCGTGAGTACAGCAGCAGCGGAAGCTCGCAGATGAACGCCTCGCTGATGCTGCCGGGGCCGGCCTTGGTGACCATGATGTCGGCGGCGCGCATGAAATCGGGCATCTCGCGGGTGAACCCGTAGATGTGGGCGGGCTGGCGCCAGTCGAGGGATTCCAGGTCGCGCTTGAGCTCCTCGTTGCGGCCGCAGATCACCACGACGGTGGCCCGGAAGTCGGCGCTGTTGAGCGCCTTGGCGATCCGCTTCACGCCGCCCAGGCCGTCCCCGCCACCGACCACCAGGATCACCGGCAGGTCGTCGCGCCAGCCTTTCTCGCGGCGCCAGGCCTCCCGGTCGGGCAGCGGATGCAGGAAGCGATCGGCCACCGGCAGGCCGACCACCCGCAGGTTGCCGGCCGGGATGCCGTACCGGATCGCGCGGGTCCTGGCCTCATCGGTCGGCACCACGACCAGGTCGGAGCGCCGGTCGAACCAGAACGGATGGGTGGAGACCATGTCGGTGACGACCGTGATGAACGGACGCGGCGACTTGCGCATCGCCCGGGCCAGGTGGCGGTTCACCAGCGGATGCACCGAGACGATCAGGTCGGCCGGATTCTCGGCCACCAGCCGCTTGGCCGCCTTGCGCAGGTAGGGGTAGGTGAGGTCGTTGATGGCATTGCTGCCGCTACGGGTGTTGGTCACCTTCCAGGAGAACCCCCAGGCCTGCGGCAGCCGCGAGATCTCCGGGTAGATCTCCGGCGCCCTGTTCAGCGGCGCCGGGTAGTACTCGCGGAAGAAGTCGACCATCGAGTAGTCGAACCTGCCGGGGAACTCGAGGTCCAGAGCCTCGATCATCGCCTCGGTGGCGGACCGGTGACCACCACCGGTGTCGGAGAACAGAAACAGCAGCCGTTTACGTCCGGCTGCTCCCGGTTCGGTCATCAAGGCTCCCTCGGGACGACTCGCTCAGCCGGACTCTACCGGGCTCCGAGTTGCGGACGCAGCCGCCGCGCAGCAACTCGGCTACGCCTTGAAGGTGACCTTCGACTTGGTGTGGGGGAGTTCGACGAAGGTGCGGCCGGGGGCCATCCTGAGCGGGCTGCCGTCCTCGAGGGTGAACTCGAAGAGGGAATCGACGTCCTGCGCCTTCGACCAGGTGCCCTTCACATACTTGCCGCCGTGGGCGTAGTAGAAGGTGCCCTTCTTGCCGGTGACGTCGTGGAAGGGCTCGTGGTGGGCGAAGTGCTGCTTGGCCTGGATCACCAGGACATTGTCGGTCACCACGCGGGAGCCGTCCTTCAGCACGTGCTTGCCCCACGGCATCGAGCGCAGGTAGCGGCCCTGCTTGGCGCTGTAGCTGTAGGTCATGTTGTAGGAGTCGCCCTTCTGCCAGGGCACCGAGACGGTCTTCGCGTCCTGGCCCGAGATCTCGGTGGAGGGCACCTCGTCGCCGGTGGCGAAGGGGAAGTAGAGCACCTGCGGGGTGGTCTTGGTCTTGCTCTGCTTGGCCAGTTGCTTGGGGTGGCAGAGCACCGCCCGGTCGTAGTACTTCTGGCCCTTGATGGTGCGGACGCGGCTGCCGTCGATCGAGTAGGAGCCGGTGCCCTTGGTGGCCATGTAGTTCTTCATGAAGTCGATGCCCTTGGCATTCTTCTTGAAGTAGCGCAGCGTCCACCCGGCGGCGCCGGTGTTGCCGACGATCGCGTCCATCGGCGACAGCAGGGCGACATCGACCGGACGGATGGACCGCACCGGGCCCACGTCGGCGGCGAACCTGGAGTGGTACACCGGGACCAGCCGGGTGCCGCTCTTGTAGAGGCCGGCCGGGTAGCCGTCCAGTTCGACGAAGACGATGTCGGCCTCGTTGATGCCGACCTGCGGGTGCTCGCCCTTGTTGTCCGGAACCTTGACGGCGACCACCGCCCGCTCGGCCTTGGACGCGTCCTCCAGCAGGGCGCCGGTCAGCGGCCAGCGCGGACGCTCGTCGACCGGGGTGGGTTCCGGGGTCGGGGTCTGCTCGGGTTCGGCGGAGCCGGCCGGCGGGGGCGGCGGCGCCACGGAGGGCGACTGTGCGGGTTCCGGGGTGCAGGCGGTCAGCAGTGGCGCCGCCACCGCCGCGCCCGCTGCTCCGATCGTCCCCACCACGAGCGTCCGGCGGCTCACCGACTCCATCTACTGTCACTCCTCAGATTCCCCCAGCCCTCATGGGCTGCAGGGACAATGCTAGGGCTCCACCCAAGACCGGCTCGATCACGGACGGGAAACGCTCGGACGACCCTTCGACAGGCTCAGGGAACGTTGGCAGGCTC
>JAPUEM010000055.1:0-1089 GCA_027492575.1 Propionicimonas sp. | reverse complement strand
CCGGCTCAGCTGATCTCGCCCCAGGCGCGGATCCAGTCGATCTGCATGGTCGGCAGCGAGGTCTTCTTCAACGAGGACTTCTTGACCTTCGAACCCGGACGGAGAACCGGCTTCTTCACCCTCGGGGTCTCCCAGTCCGAGCTCAGCATGCTCGCCATGAGGGTGTAGTCGCCGGTCATCTCGCTCAACGACTTGGTCTTCACGCCGTCGAGGTAGAAGGTGACGCTGCCGGAGTCGAAGGTCACCGCGACGGTATGCCACTTCGACCACCAGGCCTTGCTCGCCACGGTCTTGACCGCCACGTAACCCGAGGTGGCCGACGCCGGATCCTGCACCAGCGCCGTCCCCTTCAACCGGTGGACGATGTTGGTGATGCCGCGCCCGTAGCCGTACGCCTCGATGATGTCGATCTCCTGGCGGGTGGCGCTGTCCTGCAGCCAGATGCCGGCGTGGGCGCCCTGGCCGGGAGTGAACTTCACCCGCGCGACCACCGTCCCCTGCTTGATCGAGAAGGGGTCGGTGACGTCCTTGCCGCTGGTGGTGATCATCGCGTTGGTGAACACTCCGGACGGGCAGCCCGGGGTGAGCGCGGCGACCGCGGCCTGGGCCGAGGTCAACGCTTTCTTGGCCTTCTTGATCTCGGCGTCGCGCTTCTTCTTCTGCGCCGTGGTGGCCGAGCTGAGGGCGTTCGCCTTGTCCACCCCGGCCTGGGCGCTGGTCACCTTGGCGGCGGCCTTGGCGTAGGTGGCGCCGGCCTCCTTGGCCTGCTCCTGCTTGGCGAGGGCGACGACCTCGGCCTTGCTGGCGGCGTTGGTGACCTCGACCATCTTGAGGGTGGCGACCCCGCCGCTGACCACGGTGTTGCCCTCGACCGGCGCCGAGCAGTGCCGGCCCTTGGCCTGGTAGCCGATCTCGGTGCGGTTGCGCCACTGGTCGGCGTTCAGACTGGTGAACTCCGACGCCCAGTCCGCGGCGGCGCCGGACGGCGCCGTCTCCACCGCAACGGCCGTGAGCTTCTTCTTGCCGGACTTGTAGCTGAAGGCATTCGCGACCGCCTTGTAGCTGTCACCGTCGGCCACCCGCACGAAC
>JAPUEM010000054.1 GCA_027492575.1 Propionicimonas sp. | reverse complement strand
CTAGTGCCCAGCGCCACCGCCTCTGTCGCGCGTCCCAGAGAGCGGCTGTCAAGCGCCTTGACGTACGCAAACTTAGGCAATCCATGCCTAAGCTGTCCACGGAGTGGGCATTATTACGTATTCCCCAATCTCAACACATCGTGTATTACCCGCCTGGCGAGATGGACTGACCAAAACCCCTGAGAAGGCCATCTCCTACACAGCGTCGTAGACATGGGATTGACAAGGCGATTTGCCGGGGGTTCTAGGAGTATCGTGAAGGCTTCGCGGAAACCGCACACGCCTGGCTTATTCATGTTATAAGCCGCGGGAATAGCCAGCCCCGGATCTGGCTTGTACCCCTCGGCGCCCGCGTCGGACGACGCCCGCGAACCGATCAGCGAGGAACTTCATGACCCAGCCTGAGACCGGCCTCGACGCATCGCCACACCCCGCGGTCACGCACGGGCCGGCCGACCGGCTGCCGCCCAGGACCGTCCGGCTGCTCGGCGTGCTGATGGTCGGCGCCTTCGTGGTGATCCTCAACGAGACCGCGATGAACGTCGCGCTCGCGACGATCATGGACGATCTGCGCGTCAACGAGCGCACCGCGCAATGGCTCACCACCGGCTTCATGCTGACCATGGCCGTGGTCATCCCGACCACCGGCTGGCTGCTGCGCCGGTTCTCCACCCGCGCCGCCTTCACCCTGGCGATGAGCCTGTTCGCCCTCGGCACCGCCATCTGCGCGGTCGCCTTCGCCTTCCCGCTGCTGCTCGGCGGTCGCATCGTCCAGGCGATCGGGACGGCGATCATGATGCCGCTGCTGATGACCACCACCATCGAGGTGGTGCCGCCGTGGATGCGCGGCCGCGTCATGGGCATGACCAGCATGGTGATCTCGGTGGCGCCGGCCATCGGGCCGACCATCTCGGGC
Source organism: Propionicimonas sp. (assembly GCA_027492575.1). Lineage (GTDB taxonomy): Bacteria > Actinomycetota > Actinomycetes > Propionibacteriales > Propionibacteriaceae > Propionicimonas. Next base: position 21,032 of record JAPUEM010000054.1, on the reverse strand, counting down.
GCCATCCTGCACTTCCTGCCGTGGCGCTTCGTCTTCGTGGTGGTGCTGCCGATCGCGCTGACCATCCTGATCCTGGGGCAGCGGTTCGTCTACAACCTGGAGGCCCCCGGCCGGCTCCGGCTGGACGGCCTGAGCGTCCCGCTCGCGGCACTGGGCTTCGGCGGGCTGGTCTACGGGCTCAGCCTGGTCGGCAACGCCGAGGTGCCGGGCTGGGAACTGGCGACCGTCTTCGCGGTCGGGCTGGTGGCCCTGCTCGGCTTCGGCTGGCGCCAGTTGCGGCTGCAGCGGACGGACGAGGCACTGCTCGATCTGCGCACCTTCACCGTCCCCGCCTTCGCCACCGCCATCGTGGTGATGGCGATCGTGATGGCCGCGCTCTTCGGCTCGGTGATCGCGCTGCCGCTGCTGATGCAGCAGGCGATGCACCTCGAACCGCTCACGGTCGGGCTGATCCTGCTGCCCGGCGGCCTGCTGATGGGCGCGCTCGCCCCGACCATCGGACGGCTCTACGACCGGGTCGGCCCCCGCTGGCTGGTGATCCCGGGCGGCCTGGTCGCGACCGTCGCCTTCGTGATCTTCGCGACCGTCACCCCGTCCACCCCGTGGTGGCACCTGCTGATCGCCCACCTGCTGATGAGCTTCGGGCTGGCCAATATGTTCACCCCGCTATTCACCACCGCGCTGGGCTCCCTGCCGCACCACCTGCGCAGCTACGGCTCGGCGACGGTCGGCACCGTCCAGCAGGTCGCCGGCGCGGCCGGCACCGCCCTCTTCGTCACCATCATGGCCACCGTCTCGGCGACCGCGCCCGGCACCCCCGAGGAGGCGCTGGCAGCCGGTGCCCGCGGCGCCTTCTGGGTGGTCGGCGTGCTGTGGCTGGTCGGCATCGCCGCGTCCGCCTTCCTGACCAAGCCGGCCGACACCGAAGGCGCCCACGGCGCGCACTGACGTAAGGTACCGCCACCGACCCGAGGGGATGCCATGGAGACCACCCTCCTGATCAGCATCGCCGGCATCGCGCTGGTGGTGGCCATCACGGCCTTCGCCCCCAAGCTGGGCGTCGCGCCGCCGCTGGTCCTGGTGCTGCTGGGCACCGCGATCAGTTTCATACCGGCCCTGCCGCCGATCGAGATCGAGCCGGAGTGGATCCTCGGCGGGCTGCTGCCGCCGCTGCTGTTCTCGGCGGCGGTGAACATCCCGTCCATGGAGTTCCGCCGCGACCTGCGGCTGATCTCGGCCTTCTCGGTGGTGCTGGTGGTGGTCTCCGCGCTGGTCGTGGGCGTGCTGCTCACCTGGCTGATCCCCGGGCTGCCGCTGGCGCTGGGGGTCGCGGTCGGCGCCATCGTCAGCCCCACCGACGCGGTGGCCACCTCGATCGTGAAGAAGGCCGGGGTGTCGACCCGGCTCACCACCGTTCTGGAGGGCGAGAGCCTGCTGAACGACGCCACGGCGCTGGTGCTGCTGCGCTCGGCCGTGGCAGCGGTCGGGGCGGCGGTGTCGATCTGGCAGGTCGGGCTCGACTTCCTCTACGCGGTGGCGGTCGCGCTGGCCGTCGGCTGGCTGGTCGGACGCCTGACCAGCCTGGTGATGGGCCGGCTGCGGCAGACGAGCTCCATCGTCGCGCTCTCGCTGGTCGTCCCGTTCGCCGCCCACCTGCCCACCGAGCACCTCGGCGGCTCCGGCCTGGTCGCCGCGGTGACCGCCGGGCTGGTGATCGGCGGACGCTCCCCGCGCGACCTCGGCCCGGAGACCCGGCTGGCCTGGGTGGCGGCCTGGAAGACCGTCGAACTGGTGCTGGAGAGCGCCATCTTCCTGCTCATGGGGCTGGAGCTGGCCGCCCTGATCGCGGACGTCCGCGAAGCCCACGACAGCGCGCTGGTGGCCCTCGGGCTCGGGGCGCTGGCGGCCACCGCGGTGCTGGTCGTCCGGGCCGGCTTCGTGGCGTGGTCGCTGTGGCTGCTGGCCCGGCGGGAGCGGCGGGCGGCGGCGGGCCGGGAGCGGCTGGAATTGTTGCAGGAACGGCTCGACCAGGTCAGCGAGGTCGTTCCGGCCCGCCGGGTGAGCCGGATGCAGGCCATGCTGAACCGCCGGCTGGCCGACATCGACTACCTGGCCGCCGAACGGTTCGGCAAGCGCGAGGGAGTGATCCTGGTCTGGGCAGGCATGCGCGGGGCGGTCACCCTGGCCGCCGCGCAGACCCTGCCCCGCGCCACCGAGCACCGCTCGCTGCTGATCCTGATCGCCTTCGTGGTGGCCGCCGGCACGCTGGTCGTCCAGGGCGCCACGCTCTCCGGCCTGGCCGGCCGGCTCGGCCTGACCGGGCACTCCGGCAGCGACCCGGCCCAGGAGCGGGCCCTGCAGGCCGACCTGAACCGGGCCGCCCTGGCGCGCCTGGACGACCAGCGCCGGCCCGATGGCACCCCCTACCCCGAAGCCACCCTCACCGCCGCCCGGCAACTGCTGAGCAAGCTGACCAGCGACGAGCCGCCGGACGCGGCGGCCGCCGCCCGGCATGCCGACATGCTCACCCTGCGCCTGGCCCTGCTGGCCGCCCAGCGCGAAGCCCTGCTGGAACTGCGCGACCACGGCGGCTATCCCTCCACCCTGCTGGACGACATGCTCACCCGGCTGGACGCCGACCAGCTCGGCCTGCAGCTGCGCCAGCCCGACTGACGACTTCATCGATTCCGGCCCGCGGATCCGGGTGCTGGGCGAGAATGGGGCCATGATCCCCGCCGGGAAACGAAGCTCAGTGTTGTGCTCGGAATGCCACCAGATCCACCGCCGAGTCGCGCCGGTGCTCGGGCCTTCGGCGCCGGACGCCTGGCTGGCGGTGACCCGCGGCGAGCAGCTGGAATCCGAGCTCACCCCCGACGTCTGCATCCTCACCGACGACGGCCGTACCCGGCATTTCCTGCGCGGCCACCTGTTGCTGCCCGTGGTGGACGGCCCGCCGCCGGTCTTCGTCTGGTCGGTCTGGGTCGAACTCGACCAGCGCTCCATGGAGCAGGTCGCGCGGTGGTGGTCGAACCCGAACCGTGCCGCCATCCCGCCGATCGAGGGCCGGCTGGCCAACGAGCTGCCCTACGAGAAGGCGACCGGCGGGCTGCCGGTCACCGTGCACACCCGTGATCCCGGCCTGGCCCCGCTGCTGATCGTCACCGAGGACCATCCGCTGGCCGCCGAACAGGCCGACGGGGTCTCGGTGCACCGGATAGCGGAGCTTGGTTCGCTGGTGCAGCGCGCGTAGCCTGACCCCATGACGGGGTTCTTCGAGATTTTCGAGCCAGGCCTTCGCCACATGCGCGAGCAGAAGGACCTGGAGAAGATCCTGATCGTGGAGGCCGAGAAGGGCGGTTCCGGCCCCGAGCCCCTCGACCTCGACTCCGGTTCGGTCGTCCTCCGCGTCCCCGCGCGTCCGGCATCGGAAGACTGAGCTTCCCCGCCGGCCGTCGTCCGGACTCCCCACCCAACCCCCGCCATCCCGGCGTGAGCGGCTGGGGTCGACCGCCGCATTTGTCGTTGCCAGCCGGGTGATCGGGATGGTTGGCCTTCCAACCGCCGTTCTTGCTGTTCTCAGACGGAATTCGGCGGGAATGGCGACAACTGCGGCGGTCCGGTTCGTGGTCGGTCTTCGACTGACCCTGACATCGACAAGAACGGCGGTTCGAACTACTCGGGCTGGCCGCTCGTCAGCTCCGCGGCAGTCCGGACCGGCCCGAAGGCGTCGTCCAGCGCTTCAGCGGTGAGCCTGCGGCCCAGCTCGATCAGTTCGGCGGCGCGGTGGAACTCCATGGCCTTGGCCGAGTTGCCCGGGACGGTGACCAGCACGTCCGGGGGCTGAGCGGCCAGCCGGTAGCGGGTGATCAGCGAGCCCATGGTGTCGATGGACAGCTGGGCGACCTCGGGAATGCCCAGGCCGGGCGGCGCGTCCTCGAACTCGGGCGGCTCGGGCTCCGGCTTCTCCTCGCCGCGGCTGCCGAAGCGGGCGAGCACCGAGCTCACCCATTCGTTCTCGAAGATGCCGGCGGCGCTGCGGCGGAAGTGCTCCAGCCACTCGGCGGGCGGGCTGGCCTCGGAGCTGGTCTTCGTCGGGGTGGCGTTGAAATCGCGCGGCGTCCAGCCCGAGAGCGAGACCGCCAGGGTGAAGTCGGCGTCGACGCCGGCGACCGCGTCCACCGGGACGGGGTTGAGCACCGCGCCGTCCACCAGCAGGCGTCCGTTCACCATGATCGGCGTGATCGCGCCGGGAATCGCCACCGAGGCGCGGATCGCGACGTCCACCGGGCCGGAGGTGAACCAGACCTCGCGGCGGGCGCCGAGATCGGTGGCGATCGCGGTGTACGGGATCGGCAGTTCCTCGATGCGGGCGCCGTCCAGGATCTCGTTCATCCGGCTGAGCACCCGCTCGAGCTTGATCGCCCCGGCGCCGAAGGGCGAGGCGTCCATCAGCCGCAGGACGTCGCGCGGGCCGAGGCTGGTCACCCAGTCGGTGTACTCGTCGAGCTTGCCGGCCGCCTCCAGGCCGCCGATGACCGCTCCCATCGAGGTGCCCGCGATGCCGGCGATCTCGTAGCCGCGCTCCTTCAGCACCTGCACCGCGCCGATGTGCGCGTACCCCCGGGCGCCACCCGACCCCAGCACCAGCGCGACTCGCTTGATCATGCCCCCATGATAGGAAGTCGTCCCCGCCCCGGCGTGTGGCCGATGGTCCGTCCTCGGGCCATTTCCCACACCTTGCGAGAGAAGGAGGGGCGGGTTGCCGCCCTTCCCGCAGGGTGTGGCCGGCGCGGGAACGACCCTTCGACAGGCTCAGGGATCGTTCTGACCCGATGACGGACCGATTCCCACACCTTGCGCGGGTTGTTCAGTGATGGCCTGGCGCGGCGTCGCGGAATCCATCGGCCGCCGACGGCGGGCCGCCGGGGCGGCCCAGGCGCACCAGGTCGAGCAGTTCGTGCCAGGCCTCGATCTTGGCCCGCTGCCTGCCGGAGGCGGCGCCTCGGGCCTGCTCGGCGGCGTCGATCCGCTCCCAGTCCGCCAGGGTCGAGGGGACGAAGCCGCGCTCGGCCAGCACCGCGTCCAGGTCGGTGAGGTCGCGCTGGGGGGCCTGCGCCAGATCGGCGATGAGGTGGGCGACGGTCTCGGCGGCATCGGCCTTGTTGGTGCCGATCACGCCGATCGGACCCCGCTTGATCCAGCCGACGGCGTACTCACCGGGCTTGACGCCGCCGGCCTCGTCGATCACCCGGCCCTCGAGGTTCGGGATGCGGCCGGTCGCCGCGTCGAAGGGGACGCCCGGCAGCGGGATGCCGCGGTAGCCGATGGCCCGCAGCATCAGCTGGGCTCCGATGCTGCTGAAGTCACCCGTCCCGTCGACCCGGCCCGGGCCGGCCGCGTCGGTGCGCTCGACGACGACCCGCTCCAGCCGCTCGTCGCCCTCCAGCCGCACCGGACGATGCCAGAACAGGAAGTGCAGCCGGGCCCGGGCGTCGAGGGTGGTCCGGTGGTCGGCGTCGGTGAGGGCGGCGACGTTCGCCCGCGTCCGCCGGTCGAGGACGGCGTCGTCGATCCCGGCCAGGTCGACGCCGGCGACGCTGACCTCCACCCCCGGGGTGTTCACGAGTTCGCGCAGTTCGGTGGTGGTGAAGCTGGCGTGCTCGGGGCCGCGGCGTCCGATCACCCAGACGTCGCCGATGTCGGCGGCGGCCAGTTCGTCGAGCACCGGTTCGGGCATGTCGGTGACGGCCAGGTCGGCAGCCGGCTTGAGCAGGATGCGGGCGACGTCCACGGCCACGTTCCCGACCCCCGCGATGACCGCGGTCCGGACGCCCGCCAGCGACTGGGCGGTGGCATCGGGGTGGCCGCAGTACCAGGCCACGAACTCCCGCGCCGAGCGGCTGCCGGGCAACCCTTCGCCCGGGATGTCCATGTGCCGGTCCTCGCTGGCCCCGGCCGCGTAGACGACGGCGTCGTAGGCGGCGGTGAGCTCGTCCACGGTCACGTCGCGGCCCAGTTCGACCAGGCCGCGGAAGCGCACCCGCTCGTCGTCGAGGATGCGGGCGAGCACCCCGGCGATCCCCTTGATGCTTTCGTGGTCAGGGGCGACGCCGTAGCGCAGCAGCCCGAACGGGGTGGGCAGCCGGTCGAAAAGATCGATGGCGACCTCGAAGGGCGCGTTGTTGAGCAGCGCCTGCGCGGCGAACAGCCCGGACGGCCCGGCGCCGACCACCGCCACCCGTCTCGTCGGTGAGCTCACGGCCGCAGCCTAGGCCATCGGGCATGCCTTGTGGGCGGTGTGGGGTGGCGCGGTCGCGGCATGAGAGAGTGACGGCCGTGACCCGCCCCGACCAGACCACCCCAGCGGCGCTGGCACAGACTCCGGGATGGCTCTTCCTGGTCACCCTGGCGGGGCTGGGCATGATCGGCCCGTTCTCGATCGACACCATCTTCCCGGCCTTCGCGCAGCTGGGCGAGCAGTGGGGCGCCTCCGAGATCGCGTTGCAGCAGATCATCAGCGTCTACCTGCTGGCCTTCGCAGCGATGAGCCTCTTCCACGGCCCGCTCTCGGACGCGCTGGGCCGGCGTCCGGTGGTGATCGCTGGGCTGGTGGTCTACACGGCCGCGTCCATCGGGTGCGCGCTCTCGCCCAACCTGACCGTGTTGCTGGCCTTCCGGGTGCTGCAGGGGTTCTCGGCCGGGGCCGGCCAGATCATCGGACGGGCGATGGTGCGCGATGTCTTCGCCGACGCCCAGGCCCAGCGGACGATGGCGCACATCGCGATGATCTTCGGTCTCGCCCCGGCGCTGGCGCCCATCGTGGGCGGCTGGGTGCTGATCGCCGGCGACTGGCGCGGCATCTTCTGGTTCCTGGTCGGGCTGGGGGTCGCCCTGCTGGTGCTGGTGATCTTCTGGATGCCCGAGACCCACCCCGCCGCACGGCGCAGCGCCTTCAGCGCCCGTGGCGTGGCGCACAACCTGGCCGAGATCTGGCGGTTGCCGGCCGGACGCCGGCTGGCGGTGACCGGCATGCTGCACTTCGGCGGCGTCTTCCTGTACATCACGGCGGCGCCGCTCTTCGTGGTGAACCTGCTGGGCCGCGGCGAGCAGGATTTCTGGATGCTCTTCGTCCCGCTGATCGGGGGCATGGTCGCGGGCTCCTGGGTGAGCGGACGGCTCGCCGGGCGGCTCTCCGGACGCCGGCTGGCCAGCATCGGCTACCTGATCAGCGTGATCGCCGGGCTGGTGAACCTCGGGCTGGCCGCCCTCCCGGCCACCCACGGCCTGCCGTGGCCGGTGCTGATGCTGCCCGTGCTGTCCTTCGGGGTGGCGCTCTCCTTCCCCATCCTCACCCTCGCCATGCTCGACCTGTACCCGACCCTGCGCGGCGCCGCGGCGTCCGTCCAGTCCTTCGTGTCGACCCTGGCCAATGCCGTGATCGCGGGCCTGCTCGCCCCGCTGCTGGGCGGTGCACTGTGGCTGCTGGCGGCCGGTTCGCTGGGCCTGGTGACGAGCGCCTGGATGCTGTGGAACCGGCACCTGAGGCTGACCGGCCAGCAGCCGCCCACCACCCCGGACGCGCCGGCCTTCGAACCCACGGACGAGTTCTGATCGGCGGGCGCGTCTCACCGGGACCGCGGGCCCAGCCGCTAGCGTTTCGGTCATGACCATCCGCCTGAGCAATGACCGCGTCGCCATCGAGATCCTTCCCCTGGGAGCAAGCCTGCATTCCTTCCAGGTGCGGCAGCCGGACGGCGGCTGGCGCGAGATCCTGCTGACCCGGCCCGACGTCGAGGCGGTCGATCCCTCCTGCCGGGGGGCCACGGTCGGCCGGCTGGCCAATCGGGTCGGCGGCGCGGCCTTCACCCTGGACGGAGTCGCCTACCGGCTGGCGCCGAGCGAGGGCGTCAACCAGCTGCACGGCGGCCCGGAGGGCTTCGACTCCCGCCACTGGGAGGTGACCGGGGCCTCCGCCGAGCAGGTCACGCTGAGCCTCACCAGCCCGGACGGCGACCAGGGCTATCCCGGCACGCTGCGGGCGACCGCCACCTACTCGCTGCTGCCGGACGGCGCTCAGCTGACCTACACCGCCACCACCGACGCGCCGACCGTGGTCAACCTCACCGCGCACCCGTACTTCGTGCTCGGCGGCAACGGCATCGAGGATCATCTGGTCACCGTGCCCGCCGGACGCTTCACCCCCACCGATGCCGACTTGATCCCGACCGGGGAGATCCGGTCGGTGGCGGGCACCGCCTTCGACCTGCGCGCCGGCCGGCTCATCGGCGAGGCGAACGTCGCCGCGCTCGCCGAGGGTCTGGCCCGGGGCGGCGGCATCGACCAGAACTTCGTGGTGGACGGCGAGGGCCTGCGCGAGCAGGTCCGCCTGACCGGGCCGCTGGGCACCGTGGTGGTGCACAGCGACGCGCCCGGCGTCCAGCTCTACACCGCGGATCACCTGGGCCGCGCCGGCCTGGCCATCGAACCCCAGGGCTACCCGGACGCCCCCAACCATCCGGAGTTCCCGTCGGTGGTGCTGCGCCCCGGCGAGATCTACACGACCACCACCCAGTGGCGGGCCGTCTGAGTTCCCCGGCGCCCGCTTCGCTGCACGATTGCGGTTCTGAGGCTGGTCACCGCGGCTCGCCCGCCGTGTCGCTGGGCAGCACGCTCGGGGCATGAGCAAAGCCCCCGGAATGTATGAGACTCCGGGGGCTCCGCCCGGCGCCGGAGCGATGATCCGCGCCTTCCGAAAGCTCTCCCCCACACCCACTGACCGCATCACCGGTCCGATCCGGAGGGCCGGAGCCCACCCGGGAAGCGTGGCTTCCTTCTTTCGGCTACCGAGGTGCCGAAGCAACCCGATGGGTTATTTCTAGTCCCCTCCGCACGACCGGAGCAAGGCCCAATTCCCGGCAATCCCCGAGGGTTCGACCATTGTCGGCGTGTCTCCGGCGTGTCCTGTGACAGACGTGACGAACGAGCCGATTGCGCCCAGAGAGGCGTCTTACATATTGAGACGGACCGCGGGGGCGGGCGGCGGAGGCGCGGCCACGACCCTTCGACAGGCTCAGGGATCGCTTCGGGTGACTCGGGGAGCGCTCGACAGGCTCAGGGATCGTTTCGGTTGGCGAGCGCGGTCCGGACGGCGCGGAGCATGGCCTCGGTGCCGAGCTTGATGGCCTGCAGATCCTCGGCGGGAATGGGCGGGATCACCGCTTCGAACATCCGGCCCATGGTGGCGTCGATGCCGCCGAGCACCTCGACACCCTCCGACGTCAGCCGCAGCCGGCGGCGCCGGCGATCGGTGGCGTCGTCCGTCCGCTCGAGGACGCCCTTCTCGACTAGGCGGTCGATCAGGCCGCTGGCGGTGGGCGCGCTCACCCCGAGCCGGGCGCCCAGCTCCTGCCCGGTGAGGCCCGGCTCCTGGGCAACCAGCCCGAGCACCCGCAGTTGCTGCATGGTGAGATCGGGCGGCAACTCGAACGGGCCGACCAGCTCCACCGACAGGGTGCGCATCTGCTCGTGCAGGGCGAAGATCTCCCCGAGCAGGCGATCCCGCTGCGGATCTCCCGTTGCCGGCGGCGCACTGAACACCGAATCCACCCCTCACGACGACAAACTCCGAAACGCTGATCAACCCTTCGACAAGCTCAGGGAACGTCGGCGGAGTCTCTCGAAGACCGTCATCACCGTCGATCGGCGTCTCTTTAGCGTCATGCTAACATTTCACGTTGGTTAGTACGATACTAACCAGTTGCGCGCCTCGCGCCGAGAAGGAGACCCAGTGACTCGTCTGGCCAAGCTGAGCCTCGCCCACCGGACGGTGGTGCTCCTGCTCGCGCTGCTCACCATCGGGCTCGGCGTCTACTCCGCCACCGCGCTCAAGCAGGAACTCATCCCGTCGATGGATCTGCCGCGCGGCTCGGTGATCGCGGTCTACGCCGGGGCCAGCCCCCAGGTGGTGGAGACCGAGGTCGCCAAGCCGATCGAATCGCTGGTCAAGGGCGTCGACGGCGTCACCGAGGTCACCTCCACCAGCTCCAGCTCGATCGCCCAGATCAGCTTCCAGTGGGAGTACGGCAATGACGCCGACAAGGTGGCCGCCGACATCCGGTCGGCGGTCGATTCGCTCAACCTGCCGGCCAACGTCAACCCCCGGGTCGTCACGGGCAGCTTCGACGACATCCCGGTGATGATGCTCGCCCTCTCCTGGGACGGCGACGCGGACCTCCTCTCCCAGCAGGCCGAGGACGTGGTGCTGCCGAACCTCAAGGCGCTGGCCGGGGTGCGCGACGTCACCCTCTCCGGTCAGCAGGCGCACGAGATCGTCGTCACCTACAACGAGGCGAAGCTGCGCGACGCCGGCATCGACCCCGCCCTGATCGGGCAGCTGTTCATGGCGAACGCGACGGCGATCCCGTCCGGCACCATCCGCGGCAGCGACGCCAACCTCGACGTCCAGACCGGCACCACCTACTCGTCGGTGGAGGATCTGGAGAACCTGCTGCTGCAGGGAACCGACGGCCCGATCGCATTGAAGGAGGTCGCGACGGTCGCCCAACAGCCGGTGGCGACCACCTCGATCTCCCGAGTGAACGGACGCCCCGCGCTCACCCTCTCGGTCACCAAGACCACCGGTGCCAACACGGTCGCGGTCGCCCACGAGGTGAAGGCCGAACTGGAGAAGCTGACCACCCAACTCGGCCACAACACGGACTTCGCCGTGATCTTCGACCAGTCCCCCTTCATCGAGCAGTCGATCCACGACCTCTCCGTGGAGGGCGGCATCGGCCTGGCCATGGCGGTGCTGGTGATCATGCTCTTCCTGGGCTCCATCCGTCCCACCCTGATCACCGCGGTGTCGATCCCGCTGGCCCTGCTGATCGCGCTCGCCGGGCTGTGGGTGGGCGGCTACTCGCTCAACATCCTCACCCTCGGCGCGCTCACGGTCGCGATCGGACGCGTGGTGGACGACTCGATCGTGGTGATCGAGAACATCAAACGCCACCAGTCGATGGGCGAATTCGGGGCCGAGTCGATCGTCCGCGCGGTCAAGGAGGTCGCCGGCGCGGTGACCTCGTCCACGCTGACCACGGTGGCGGTCTTCCTGCCGATCGGCCTGGTCGGCGGCCAGGCCGGCGAGATGTTCCGGCCGTTCGCGCTGGCCATCACGGTGGCCCTGCTCGGCTCGCTGCTGGTCTCGCTGACCGTCATCCCGGTGCTCGCCTCCTGGTTCATGAAGCCCTCGGCCAAGCAGCTGGCCGACCCGCACGCCGAGGAGCGCGAGACCAACACCTGGCTGCACAAGGTGTACCACCCCGTCCTGGGCTGGTCGCTGCGGCACCGGGTGCTCACCCTGCTGATCGCGCTGGGCATCTTCGGCGGGACGATCGCACTGACCCCGCACCTCAAGACCGACTTCATCGGCTCGATGGGCCAGGAGTCGCTGCAGATCTCGCAGGAACTGCCCACCGGCACCGGCCTGGAGCAGACGGACGCCGCCACCCGGCGCGTGGAGGCCGTCCTCGACGCGACCAGCGAGGTCGAGACCTACCAGACCACCATCGGCGGCTCGAGCTCGATCTTCCTGGGCAGCCAGACCAGCACCAACCACGCCACCTTCACCGTCACCCTCGCCAAGGGCAGCGACTCCACGGCCGTGGCGGGTGGGCTGCGCGAGAAGCTCGCCGAGGCGGGCGACATCGGGGCCATCGAGGTCTCCCAGGGCTCGAACTCCCAAGCCAGCGAGATGGTGCTCTACGTCGAGAGCTCGAACTCCGAAGCGCTCGCCAAGGGCAGCGACCAGGTGCTGGCGATGCTGGACGAGATCCCCGGCCTGGGCGATGCCTCCTCCGATCTGTCGGACGCCCAGCAGATGCTGACGGTGGACGTCGACGAGCAAGTCGCCGCCGACAAGGGGATGACCCAGGCCGGCATCGGCCAGGCCGTGGCGCGGGCCGTCCGCGGGCAGCTGATCGGCTCACTCACCCAGGGCGACACCACCCTCGACATCTACCTGCGCTCGCAGGAGCCGGTGCAGGACATCGACGAACTGCGGGCGATCAAGCTGCCGGTCACCCAGAAGATGACCATGGACGCCCGCACCGACGCCGCCGAGAAGGTCACCGACCGCCAGGAGAAGATGACCAAGGATGCCAAGAAGGAAGGCACCAAGGCCTACAACAAGCAGGTCTCGCAGCTGAAGAAGGCCCGGACGGCGGCGAAGAACGCCTCGAAGAAGGCCGAATCCCAGCTCAAGAAGGCCCAGAAGCAGCTCAAGCAGCTGCAGGCCGCGCTGGAGCAGGCGCAGGCCGCGGCCGAGGCCGGGCTCGACCCGTCCACGGTCACCCAGTCGGTCTTCCAGCTCACCCAGGCGGTCAGCGGTGTCACCACCCAGGTGATCCAGCTGAGCCAGGGGGTGGCGGCGGCCCGTGGGCAGGTCTCGTCCATCGACGCGCAGCTGAAGGCGCTGGGCGAGCAGCGCGAGAAGTCGCTGGATTCGGCGGCCGAGCAGCAGGATCTGGCCGACGATGCCAAGGCCGCGCAGAAGCTCAACCCCAAGCCGGTGCGGCTGAAGGATGTGGCGGACGTCCACCTCGTCGAGGCGCCGGGGACGATCACCCGGGTGAACGGGGTGCGGGCGGCGACGCTCACCGCCTCCGTCGAGGGCGGCGACCTGGGCACCACCACCGCGCTGGTGACCGCCGGGCTGGCCGACCTCGACCTGCCGGACGGGGTGACCGTCCGGGTCGGCGGCGTCTCCCAGCAGCAGCAGGACGCCTTCGCGCAGCTGGGTCTGGCGATGGCGGTCGCGGTGGCCGTGGTCTACCTGATCATGGTGGCCACCTTCGGATCGCTGCTGCAGCCGCTGATCCTGCTGGTCTCGATCCCATTCGCCGCGACCGGCGCGCTGGGGCTCTCGCTGATCACCGACACCCCGATCGGGGTGCCCTCGATGATCGGTCTGCTGATGCTGATCGGCATCGTGGTGACCAACGCGATCGTGCTGATCGACCTGATCAACACCAGGCGCAAGGCCGGCGCCGGGGTGGACGAGTCGATCGAGCAGGGCGCCCGGCTGCGGCTGCGTCCGATCGTGATGACCGCGCTGGCCACGATCTTCGCGCTGATCCCGATGGGCCTGGGCCTGACCGGCGGTGGGGTCTTCATCTCCAAGCCGCTGGCCATCGTGGTGATCGGCGGGCTGGTCTCGTCCACCCTGCTGACGCTGATCCTGGTGCCGGTGCTCTACGACATCCTGGAGAAGTGGCGCGAGAACGGCGCCGCCAAGCGCCAGGCCCGCCGCGACGCCCGCGCCGCCACCGCCGAAGCAGACGACACGCTGGCGGACGCCACCACCGCCTGACAGCCCGCTTGACTTGGAGTTTGCGCACTGAAGTCGGTGCACAAACTCCGAGTCAACGCCGTAGAGGGCCTGCTCGGTCACGGCAGCTCGTGCGGGATCGTTTCGAATTCACCTGGCGGGGAAACCGCGCCGGCGGCCGCGGCGTCCGCGGTCTGCGGGCTCTCGACCATCAACAACATCCGGCTGCTGCTCGGCTCCGACGAGGACGTCCCGCTGTGGGATCAGTACATCGGCTACTGGGGACGGCTGCTGCAGGGCCGGCACCCGCGGCTCGCTGCTGGTCGGCATGGTCGCCGCCGGGCTCGCGCTCAGCCTCTCGGTGATCTTCGGCATCCTGGCCGGCTACATCGGCGGCCTCGGGGACGAGCTGCTGTCGCTCTTCACCAACATCATGCTGGTCATCCCGGGCATCCCGCTGGCGATGGTCATCGCCACCTACATGCCCACCCGCAGCTGGCTGCTGGTGGCCCTCGTCCTGGGCATCACCAGCTGGGCGGGATCGGCGGTCGTGCTGCGCGTCCAGGCCCGGTCGCTGCGCACCCGCGACTACGTCTCCGCCGCCAAGGTGGCCGGCGAGAAGCCGGCCCGGGTGATCCTGGTGGAGATCCTGCCGAACCTGCTGCCGCTGCTGACCGCGCAGTTCCTGTTCGCGATCATCTTCGCGATCCTCGGCGAGGCGGGCCTGTCCTACCTCGGCCTCGGCGCCACCGACTCGATCACCTGGGGGACGATCCTCAACGACGCCCAGAGCGGCCAGGCCCTCGGCACCCGAGCCTGGTGGTGGTTCGTCCCGCCCGGCATCATGATCGCCCTGCTGGGCGCCGGCCTCTCGCTGATCAACTTCGCTATCGACGAGATCATCAACCCCAAGCTGCGGCTCGCCCCCGAGTACGCCCGGCGGGTCCGCAAGGCCAAGCGCGCCGGACGCGGCGTCACCGGCAGCGAAGGAGCAATGGCATGACCGAACCGGTGCTGACCGCCCGCGGCGTGTCGATCGAGTACGAGGTGGATCCGCCAGTCAAGGCCGTCCGCGACGTCTCGCTCACCCTCAACCGCGGCGAGATCCTCGGCCTGGCCGGCGAATCCGGCTGCGGCAAGACCACCCTCGCCTACGGGATGAACCGGCTGCTCAAGCCGCCGGCGCTCATGACCAGCGGCTCGGTCGTCTTCCACGACCGCGACGGCCACGACATCGACGTCCTGGCGCTGAAGGACGAGCAGCTGCGCGCCTTCCGCTGGGACAAGATCTCGATGGTCTTCCAAGGCGCGATGAACTCGCTGAACCCGGTGATCGACGTCAAGGCCCAGCTCTTCGACGTCTTCGACACCCACCGTCCCGGAATGCCGCGAGCCCAGAAGAAGGCCCGCAGCAAAGAGCTGCTCGCCCTGGTCGGGGTCGACCCCAAGCGGTTGTCGAGCTTCCCGCACGAGCTCTCCGGCGGCATGCGGCAACGGGTGATGATCGCCATGGCGCTCGCCCTCGACCCGCAGGTGATGATCATGGACGAGCCCACCACGGCCCTGGACGTGGTGGTGCAGCGTGGGATCATCCGGGAGTTGATGCGGCTGCGTGAGAAGCTCGGCTTCGCCGTGATCTTCATTACCCACGACCTGCCGATGCTGATCGAGATCTCCGACCGGATCGCGATCATGCTGCAGGGCGAGATCGTCGAACAGGGCACCGCGGCGGAGATCTACCGCACCCCGCAGCACGAGTACACCAAGAAGCTGCTCTCCAGCTTCCCCAGCCTGCGCGGCGAGCGCGGCGACTTCGTCCGCACCGGAACCCAGCCAGGAGAAACGCGATGACCCTCGAAGCCCGCGATCTGGTCAAGGACTTCCGGCTGCGGGACGGCCTGAAGTTCTCCACCCTGCACGCCGTCAAGGGCGCCTCCTTCACCCTCGAGCCGGGCCGGACGATCGCGCTGGTCGGCGAATCCGGCAGCGGCAAGTCGACCATCGCGCGGATGATCGCCAAGCTGGAACGCCCCACCTCGGGGCAGATCCTGCTGGACGGCAAGCCCTCCGGCACCAGGGGCGCCGCGCTGGCGGCTTACCGCTCCGACGTCCAGATGGTCTTCCAGGATCCGTTCGCCTCGCTCAACCCGTTCCACTCGATCGCCCACCACCTGGAGCGGCCACTACGGATCCACCACCCCGACCTGACCCAGGTCCAGGTGCGCGCCCGCGTCCTGGAACTGCTGGAACGGGTGCGGCTGACCCCGGCCGACAAGATCGCCGAGCGACGGCCGCACGAGCTCTCCGGCGGCCAGCGGCAGCGGGTGGCGATCGCCCGCGCGCTCGCCCCGGGGGCCCGGATCATCGTGGCGGACGAGCCGGTCTCCATGCTGGACGTCTCGATCCGGCTCGGCGTGCTGAACCTGCTCGCCGAGCTGCAGCGGGCCGAGAATCTGGGGGTGCTCTACATCACTCACGATCTGGCTACCGCGCGCCACTTCAGCGACGAGATCCTGGTCATGTACCGCGGTGACATCGTCGAACGCGGATCGGCCGACGAGGTGATCCTCAACCCGCAGCACGAGTACACCCGGACGCTGCTGGCCGCCGCGCCGGAGCCCGATAACCTCGGGCAGTTGCGCGAAGAGGTCCGGCGCGAACTCGAGGAGGCGGCGTCGTGACGCAGACGATTCCCGGAACCCCGACCTGGCTGCGCACCCGCAACGACCGGACGGCCTTCCGCCTGATCCTCGAACACGGTCCGCTCAGCCGCTCCCGGCTGAGCGAGCTCTCGGGCATGTCCAAGCCGACCGCCGGGCAGATGATCTCCCGGCTGGAAGGGGCCGGGCTCCTGGAACCGGCCGGCGAGAACAGCGGCGCCCGTGGCCCCAACGCGGTGCTCTACGGGGTGCGTCGCACCGTCATGACCGGGGTCGCCGTCAACATCCTCGGCAGCGAGATCGAGGCGACCGCCACCGATCCGGTCGGCGCCGGGCACCCGATCGTGACCATCCCGGTGTCGAGCGCCGGCCGGTCGCCGGAGGCGGACATCCGCCGCGCGATCGAAGCCGCCTGCGCGGCAGCCCACCTCACCGCCGATTCGGTCAGCGTGGTGGCGATCGGGGTGCAGGCCGCCTACGACGCCGGCGCCGACCAGCTCTCCTTCACCGACACCCTGCCCGGCTGGCCGCTCACCGGCGTCCGCGCCCGGCTGGCGGCGGCCACCGGCCTGACCGTCATCCTCGACAACGACGTGAACCTCGCCGCGATCGCCGAGCGCGCCTCGGGCGCGGTCGGGGAGGCCGACGGCTTCGCCTACCTGTGGCTCGGCGAGGGCCTGGGCGTCGGCATCGACGCCGGCGGCACGATCCAGCGCGGCAATACCGGCGGCGCCGGCGAGATCGGCTACCTGGAGGTGCCCCGGTCGGCCATCGCGCTCGACCCGGAGGCGATGGACTTCACCGACCTGCTCGGCCGCGACGCCATCGTGCACCTGCTGGGCGGCGACCCCGGCAGCGCGCTGAGCGAGGTGCTGCCGGCCAGCCTGGCGGGCCTGCCCGTCCTGGACGAACTGGCCGCGCGGGTCGCCCTGCTGACCGGCCCGATCGTGGCCCTGCTCGACCCTGGGATCGTCGTGCTCGGCGGGCCGACCGGCATCGCCGGCGGGCAGCCGCTGGCCGACCGCGTCCAGAACCACCTGGACGCCGCCACCGCGCCACGGCGTGGCATCGGCAGCGCCTTCCCCCGCACCCGGATCGGCACCGCCGCCGTGGTCGACCGGCCGGTGCTGGTCGGCGCCGAGCGCCTGCTGGTCGCCCACATCCGCGCCGCACTGGACCGGGTCATCAGCGCCGACAGCCCGACACCCTGAGGAGGACCAGCATGAAGCTCGCCATCGTCGGTGGCGGATCGACCTACACGCCCGAGCTGATCGACGGCTTCGCGCGCTACCGGACGACCCTGCCGCTGAGCGAGATCGCGCTGGTCGATCCCGACCCCCGCCGCCTGGAACTGGTCGGCGGCATGGCCCGGCGCATGCTCGCCCACGCCGGGCACCCGGCCCGGGTGGTCACCACCGACGACCTGACCGCGGGCGTGGCGGACGCGGACGCCGTCCTGCTGCAGCTGCGGATCGGCGGCCAGGACGCCCGGGAGGCCGACGAGACCTGGCCCCACGAGGTGCACTGCATCGGGCAGGAGACGACCGGCCCCGGCGGCCTGGCGAAGGCCCTGCGGACGGTGCCGGTGGCGCTGTCGATCGCGGAGACCGTCCGCGCCCACGCCGCCCCGGGGGCCTGGCTGATCGACTTCACCAACCCGGTCGGCATCGTCACCCGGGCGCTGCTCGCCGAGGGTCACCGGGCGGTCGGGCTGTGCAATGTGGCGATCGGCTTCCAGCGCCGGTTCGCGGCGATGCTCGGCGTCGAGCCGGAGGCGGTCGGCCTGGGCCACGTCGGGCTCAACCACCTCACCTGGGAGCGTTCGGTCGTGGTGGACGGCCGCGACGTGCTGCCGGAGCTGCTGCGGGACCGCCTCGGCGACGTCAGCGCCGACGTCCATCTGGCACCGCAGCTGCTCGCCCAGCTCGGCCTGGTGCCGTCCTACTACCTGCGTTACTACTACGCCCACGACGAGGTGCTCGCCGAGCAACGTCAGGACGAGTCGAGGGCGGCCCAGGTGCGCGCCATCGAGAACGAACTGCTCGCGCTCTACGCCGACCCGGCGGTCGACACCAAGCCGGAGGCGCTCTCCCGCCGCGGCGGCGCCTTCTACTCCGAGGCCGCGATCGAGCTGCTCGACCAGATCCGCGGTGGCTCCGACCGTCCGCGCGTGGTGAACCTGCGCAACGACGGGCTGCTGCCCTTCCTGCCCGACGACCACGTCGTCGAGGTGCCGGCGAGGTTCGACGGCGAGAGGTTCGTCGCCGAGCCGGTCGCTCCGCTGGCCGACGACGTGGCGGGGCTGATCGCCGCCGTCGCCGGGTACGAGCGGCTCGCGCTGGAGGCCGCCCGCCACGGCGGCCGGGAGCGGGTGCTCCGTGCCATGCGCGCCCACCCGCTCGTCCTGCAGCAGGATCGGGCCGAGAAACTCACCGACCTGCTGCTGGCGGCCAACGCGCGCTTCCTGGCGTGGGCGTGATGGGCGGCCTCATCGTGGCCGTCGACGGCGGCGGCAGCAAGACCGACGTCGTGGCGATCAGTGTGGAGGGCGAGCTGCACCGGCGGGTGAGCGGCCCCGGCTCCAGCCCCCAGCTGGAGGGCCTGGAGAACTCGGTCGGGACGATCGACCGGCTGGTGCGTGCCGCGATCGGCGATCGCATCCCGGACGGCGTCGACCTCTTCCTCTCCGGGCTCGACCTGCCGCTCGAGGAGGAACGCTACCGGGCCGCCCTGGCCGGGTTCTCCTGGAGCACGCACGCCGTGGTGGAGAACGACCTGTTCGCCCTGTTGCGGGCCGGAACCGAGGAGCCGGACGCGATCGCCGTCGTGTGCGGCACCGGGATCAACGCCGTGGGGGTGCGCCGCGACGGCGCCCGGGTGCGGTTCCCCTCCCTCGGGCCGCTGTCGGGAGACTGGGGCGGCGGAGCCGGCCTGGGCGCGGAAGCACTCTGGCACGCCGCCCGGTCCGTGGACGGACGCGGCCCCGCCACCGGGCTCGTCGAGATGATCTGCCAACGGCTCGGCGCGGTGTCGATCGTCCACCTCATCGAGGACCTGCACTTCGGACGGCGTTCGCCGGCCGAACTCGCCACCCTCGCACCGGCCGTCTTCGACACCGCCGACGCCGGCGACGAGGTGGCCGGCGCCCTGGTCGACCGGCAGGCCGACGAGATCGTCGCCTACGTCCGGGCGATCGTGGCGAGACTGGGCCTGGTCGCGGTACCGGTCGTGCTGGGCGGCGGCATCCTGCAATCCGGACGGGAGCGGCTACTGCGCCGGATCGCCGCCGGAGTCGCCGACGTCGCACCCGGCAGCCGGCTGGTGCATCCGCAGGCCGCTCCGGTCACCGGCGCCGCGCTGCGGGCCCTGGACCGGGCCGGCGCCTCACCCAACGCCCTGCGCCGCGCCCAGCTCGCCCTCGCCGCCGGCTGAACCGTCGGTTCACACCC
The DNA here is from genome assembly GCA_027492575.1 of Propionicimonas sp. Lineage (GTDB taxonomy): Bacteria > Actinomycetota > Actinomycetes > Propionibacteriales > Propionibacteriaceae > Propionicimonas. The sequence continues at coordinate 1,596 of JAPUEM010000054.1, read as the reverse complement.
GGTTTACGTCGCCGACGTAGTCTCGCCGGGGAAGGAGGGCTCATGGGCGCGGTGCTGGTGATCGACGACGACCCGCACATCCGGGAACTCGTCCAGGCGCTGCTCACCGGCGCGGGCTTGCAGACCCTGCCGGCCGGGGACGGACGCGAAGCCCTGCGGGTGCTCGGTGAGGCGACCGTCGACCTGTGCGTGGTGGACGCCATGATGCCCCACCTCGACGGGGTGTCGTTCACGGCGGCGGCCCGCCGGTACTACCCCGACCTGCCACTGCTGATGCTCACCGCGAAGGGTCAGCTCGGTGACAAGGCCAAAGCCTTCGCGGCCGGCGCCGACGACTACCTGGTCAAACCCTTCGAGGGCGCCGAACTGGTGATGCGGGTGAAGGCCCTGCTGCGCCGCTACCGCAAGGTCGTCGAGCAGGTCGCGCAGGCCGGTTCGGTCTCGCTGGATTCCGCCGGCCACGTCGCGACGCTGGAGGGCGCCCGCCTCGACCTGCCCCTGAAGGAGTTCGACCTGCTCTTCCTGCTGGCCTCCCACAAGGGCCGCACCCTCACCCGCCGGCAGATCATCGACGAGGTGTGGGGCTTCGACTTCGACGGCAACGAGCGCACCCTGGACGTCCACATCAACCGGCTGCGGGACCGGTTCGGGCCCGAGGCCGGCCTCCGGATCGTCACCGTCCGCGGCCTGGGCTACCGGCTGGAGGACGCGTGACCGGACCGGACGCCCGGCCACCCCGCCCCCGGCTGACCTGGCCGGACGTCGCGCGCATGCTGCTCAGCACGGTGGCGGTGCTCGTTGCCCTGACCGTCGGCTGGTTCGAGGCCCAGGCGCTGTTCCGCCTGACCGGTCATCCGCCGGAGTTGGTCGGCTACCTGATTGCGGTGGTCCTGGCGATCCTGACCGCCGGGCTGGTGGTGAACCTCGTGGCTCGGCTGCGGGGCCAGGAGTTCGGCGACCGCGCGATGCTCGCCGACATGCTCTTCGCGCTGGAACGGATCTCGCAGGGGGACTTCGACGTCCGCATCACCGGCGAGGCCCGCGGCCCGTACGCGGAGGTGATCGAGAGCGTCAACAAGCTGGCCGGCGACCTGGGCACCCTCGAACAGCAGCGGCAGGACTTCGTCAGTAACGTCTCGCACGAGATCCACTCCCCGCTCACCTCGATCAGCGGCTTCGCCGGTCTGCTGCGCGATCCCGGCCTGGCGGAGCCGACCCGGCAGCACTACCTCGACGTCATCACCGCCGAATGCCGGCGGCTGAGCACGCTGAGCGACAACCTGCTGCGGCTCTCGGCGCTGGACGACACCGTGCTCGCCCGCGCCCGGTTCCGGCTGGACGATCAGCTGCGCGACGTGATCCTGACCCTGGAGCCGCAGTGGACGGCCAAGGAGCTCTCGGTCGAACTGGAGGCCGGCCCGATCGAGGTGACGGCCGACGCCGGCCTGCTCCGCCAGGTGTGGGTGAACCTCGTCCACAACGCGGTGAAGTTCACCCCGCCGGGCGGCCGGATCCGGGTGAACCTCCGGGCGGACGAGACCGGCGCCGGTCTCGCGGTACGCGATCGTGATCGGCAAGATCGTCGGCTCGTCCTTC
>JAPUEM010000053.1 GCA_027492575.1 Propionicimonas sp. | reverse complement strand
CCTGGTCGTCCTGACCGGCCACGCCGGAGCCACCGCCGTCTGGGGCTGAGCCAGGCTGGCTGAGCAGGCCTGCCTCCAGATCAGCCTCTTGTGCCAGAAGGCCGTTGGGATCGTGGATCTGGAAGCAGCTCTGTTCGTCGGCCACCGGCAACGTCCCGCCGATCTCCCGGCGAGCGTGCACTCACAGGCGAAACGCCTAGTCAGCGTGGAAATGGATGGGTGGGCCTAACTGGACTTGAACCAGTGACCTCCGCCTTATCAGGGCGGCGCTCTAACCGTCTGAGCTATAGGCCCGCTTGGTGCGTTGCACCGAGGGGTAACGCTACCGCGACCGACGGGTCGGTCTCAAATCCGCGATCCGAGGAGGAGGACGGGGGTTCGCGCTCACACCATCGAGAAGCCCGGCGGCAGGGTGGTCCGGCCGGTGAGCGCGAGCAGCACGGTCTCGCCCTGTCCGGAATCGAGCACGGTCTCGGTCGCCAGCCGGAGCGCGTCCGCCAAAGCCTCCGGACTCGGTTGGAAGCGGAGGCCGGTCGCCTGTGCGATGTCGAGGCAGTGCACCACCAGTTCGAAGACGCGGGTGCGCAGGTACTCACCCAGCGGCATGCCGCCCACGAGCGTGGTCAGCAGATAGCCGGGCTCCAGCCCGTCGAGCACACGGCGCGCCCGGTCGGCGAGCTCGGTCACAGTAGCGGCGGGGTCGTCACCGAGGGCCGCGCCGGCCTGACGTCCGCGATCGGCGACCGCGGCTGCGTCGTGGAACCGCTCGGCGATGATGCGGTAGTAATCGGCCGCTGTCGCCGCCGCGATCTCCTCGGCCGGCTGGGCGACGTACTCGATGACGGTGACGAGCGACCGCGAGGTGTGCCCGATCAGCGCCCGCAGATCCCACACGCCCAGGCCCGGGCCGTCGAGGGAGGCCGGGTCGACCTGCCGCACCAGATCGACGTACTCAGCCGCGGCCGTGAGGTACCGGGCGAACGACCCGGAGCGAAACGCGGCGTCCATCGGTGCTCCGCTCCTGGGTTCGTCAGTCTTCGGCGAGGGTGACTTCCAGGCCGCCGAGGATGTTGGCGGAGAGGTTGTACAGGAAGGCGGCGATCGTCCCGAGGGCGGTCATCAGCACGACGTTGATCACGGCGATCAGGGCGGAGATGCCCAGCACCTTGTTCATGCTGATGTATTCCTCGATGTGCCAGCCGGTGGTGTCGCTGGGGCTGGAGACCAGGTCGGTCACCACCTGGTTGATCGCACCGAAGATGCCGGACGACTCGATGATCGTCCACACCATGTAGACGGCCACCCAGAACATGATCCCGAAGGCGATCGAGAACAGGAAGGTCGTCTTCATCACCGACCACGGATCCAGCCGGGAGAGCCGCAGCCGGGCCTTGCGGGTGCGCCGGATCCCCTTGCGCTTGACCGGAGCCGGCGGAGCCTCGGCCGTCGGCGGCAGGGTGACGGCCGCGGGCGGCGGGACGGGGCTCGCGACGGTGCCCTCGTACTCCGGCCCCGGCAACGGTTCCACGGACGGCAGTGAGGACGGCTCGCCCTGCACCGGAGGGATCCGGACGACGGTGTCGTCCAGGCCACGGTCGCTCGGGGACGTGGCACCTTCCACCCGCCAGTACGGGGCGTCAACCAGCCCCGAGGACGCGCCGGCCGCGCTCGGCTTGTCAGTCACCGTTCTCCTCCCCGGCCGGTTCGGCTTCCGCCTGGCCTGGTTCGCTCACGTCCACGGTACCTTGCGAATCCGGGGCCGTACCAGCTTCCTCAGCCGGCGACGCCGGAGAGGACGGCAGTTCGCCGCTGGATTCCGGGTTCAGCGCGATCACCGCGACCGCGTCCTCACCGGAGAGGCCGACGAACTTCACCCCCATGGTGTCGCGTCCCTTCGCGGGCACCTCGGCCACCGCGGAGCGGATGATCTGCCCGCTCACCTTGATGGCGATCACCTCGTCCGATTCCTGAACGACCAGGCCGCCGACCAGCGAGCCGCGATCCTCGTTGAGCTTCATCGCCTTGATGCCCAGGCCGCCGCGGCCCTGCTGCCGGTACTCCGAGACCACGGTCCGCTTGGCGAAGCCGCCGTCGGTCACGGTGAAGACGAACCGGTCGTCCTCGGGCATGTCGGCGCCGATCACCGACATCGACAACAGCGCGTCCCCGTGGCGGAACTTCATGCCGGTGACGCCCGAGGTCGCCCGTCCCATCGGACGCAGCTGCTCGTCGTCGGCCGCGAACCGGATCGCCTGGCCCTTGCGGGAGATCAGCAGGACGTCGTCCGCGGCGCTGCACAGGGCGGCGCCGATCAGCTCGTCGTCCGGCTCGCGGAAGTTGACCGCGATCACGCCCGCCTGCCGCGGCGAATCGTAGGAGCGCAGCTCGGTCTTCTTCACCAGGCCGTTCTTCGTGGCCAGCAGCAGGTAGGGCGAGTCGTCGTAGCTGCGCAGGGTCATCACCTGGGCGATCCGCTCCTCCGGCAGGAAGCTCAGCAGCCCGGCGACGTGGCCGCCCTTGGCATCCCGGCCGGCCTCCGGCAGCTGCCAGACCTTCGCCCGGTAGACCCGGCCGAGGTTGGTGAAGAACAGGATCCAGTGGTGGTTGGTGGTGGCGAAGAGGTGCTCCACCTCGTCGTCGGTGCGGAGCGTCGCACCCCGGACGCCCTTGCCGCCGCGCTTCTGCGTCCGGTAGAGGGTGGACGCGGTCCGCTTGGCGTAGCCGCCGTGGGTGATGGTCACGATCATCTCGTCGTCGGGGATGAGATCCTCGTTCGACAGGTCGCCGTCGGCGGCGATGATCTGGGTGCGACGGTCGTCGCCGTACTTCTCGACGATCTCGGCCAGTTCGGTGGAGATGATCGTCCGCTGCCGCTCCTCGCTGGCCAGGATGTCCTTGAGGTCGGCGATGAGCGCCTCGATCTCCGCCAGCCGGTCGATGATCTTCTGACGTTCCAGTGCCGCCAGCCGGCGCAGCTGCATGTCGAGGATGGCGGTCGCCTGCACGTCGTCGATCGCCAGCAGGTCCTTCAGGCCCTCACGAGCCTCCTCGGTGGTCTTCGACCGCCGGATCAGTGCGATCACCGCGTCCAACTGGTCGAGCGCCTTGACCAGGCCGCGGTAGATGTGGGCCTCGTTCTCGGCCTTCTCCAGGCGGTAGCGGGTACGCCGCTGGATGACCTGGATCTGGTGGCGCACCCAGTGGCTGATGAACTGGTCCAGCCGCAGCGTGCGCGGCACATCGTCCACCAGGGCCAGCATGTTGCAGCCGAAGGTGTCCTGCAGCTGGGTGTGCTTGTACAGGTTGTTCATCACCACCCGCGGCTGGGCGTCCCGCTTGAGGACGATCACCAGGCGCTGGCCGGTGCGGCCGGAGGAGTCGTCGCGGATGTCGGCGATACCGGTGAGCTTGCCGGTCTTGACCAGCTCGGCGATCTTCACCGCCAGGTTGTCCGGGTTGCACATGTAGGGCAGCTGGGTGACCACCAGGTTGGTGCGTCCGGCCTTGTCCTCTTCGATGTCGATGACCGCCCGCATCACCACCGAGCCGCGGCCGGTGCGGTAGGCGTCCTCGATGCCCTTGCGGCCCACGATCAGCGCGCCGGCCGGGAAGTCCGGGCCCTTGATCCGCTCCATGGCGGCCTCGAGCAGCTCCTCCTTGGTGGCCTCCGGGTTCTCCAGGTACCACTGGACGGCCTCGGCCACCTCGCGCAGGTTGTGGGTGGGGATGTTGGTGGCCATGCCGACCGCGATGCCGGTGGAGCCGTTGACCAGCAGGTTCGGGAACCGGGCCGGCAGCACCGTCGGCTCCAGTTCCTTGTTGTCATAATTGGGCTTGAAGTCGACGGTGTTCTCGCCGATGTCACGCACCATCTCCATGGCCAGCGGGGCCATCCGGCACTCGGTGTACCGCATCGCCGCGGCCGGGTCGTTGCCCGGGGAGCCGAAGTTGCCCTGGCCCGCGACCAGCGGCGCCCGCATCACCCACGGCTGCGCCAGCCGCACCAGGGTGTCGTAGATCGCCGAGTCGCCGTGCGGGTGGTACAGGCCCATCACCTCACCCACCACGCGGGAGCACTTGTTCCAGCCCCGGTCGGGCCGGTAGCCGCGGTCGTACATCGCGTACAGCACCCGGCGGTGCACCGGCTTCAACCCGTCGCGGACGTCGGGCAGCGCGCGTCCGACGATCACGCTCATCGCGTAGTCGAGGTAGGAGCGCTGGATCTCGACCTGCAGGTCGATCTCCTCGACCCGGCTCAGGGTCGGCGCCAGGCCGGTGTCGACCACCGCGTCGGCACCTTCACTGTCGAACACAGTGCCGTCGATCGGTTCGTCGGGACCGTCAGTCATCTCTTCTCCTTGTCTACCTCGCCATCGCGGCGTCTTCCCTCGCCATCGCGGCGTCTTTCCCGTCATCCCCGCGTAGGCGGGGGGATCTCGGGGGTATTCAGTTGTGAGATCCCGGCCTTCGCCGGGATGACGTGAAGGAACGACCCTTCGTCAGGCTCAGGGATCGTTCGCGGACATCACACGTCGAGGAAGCGGACGTCCTTGGCGTTGCGCTGGATGAAGCCGCGGCGCTGCTCGACGTCCTCGCCCATCAGGATGGTGAACATCTCGTCGGCGGCGGCGGCGTCGTCCAGGGTGACCTGCAGCAGGGTGCGCTTGTCGGGATCCATGGTGGTATCCCACAGGTCGCCGGCGTTCATCTCGCCCAGGCCCTTGTAGCGCTGGATCGGGTTGTTGGTCGGCGCCGGCAGCTTCTTGCCGGCCGCGAAGCCGGCGTCGCGCAGGGCGTCCCGCTCGGCGTCGGAGTAGGCCAGCTCGTGGGGCGAGTTCGTCCAGCGCAGCCGGTACAGCGGCGGCTGCGCCAGGTAGACGTAGCCGCCGTGGATCAGCGGCTTCATGAACCGAAAGAGCAAGGTCAGCAGCAGGGTGCGGATATGCGCCCCGTCCACGTCGGCATCGGCCATCAGGACGATCTTGTGGTAGCGCAGCTTGTCGATGTCGAAGTCGTCGGTGACGCCGGTGCCAAGCACGTTGAAGATGGCCGCCACCTCCCGGTTCTGCAGGATCTTGTCCAGCCGGGCCTTCTCGACGTTCAGGATCTTGCCGCGGATCGGCAGGATCGCCTGGGTGCGCGGGTCGCGTCCGCCCTTCGCCGAACCACCGGCGGAATCGCCCTCGACGATGAAGACCTCGCACTCCTTGGGCTCGGTCGAGGAGCAGTCGGCCAGCTTGCCGTACTCCCCCGCCCCGCTCAGCAGCCCCTTGCGGGAGCGGGCCAGATCGCGCGCCTTGCGGGCGGCGATCCGAGCCTGGGCGGCGGCCTGCGACTTGCGGACGATGTCCTTGCCCTCGGCCGGGTTCTTCTCCAGCCAGTCGCCCAGCAGGTCGTTGACCACCCGCTGCACGAAGGAGCGCGCCTCGGTATTGCCCAGCTTGGTCTTGGTCTGGCCCTCGAACTGGGGCTCGCCCAGCTTCACCGAGATGATCGCGGTGAGGCCCTCGCGGATGTCGTCGCCGGAGACCCGGTCCTCCCGCTTCTTGATCATCCCCCAGGTCTCGCCCCACTTGTTCACGGTGTTGGTGAGCGCCGAGCGGAAGCCCTCCTCGTGGGTGCCGCCCTCATGGGTGTTGATGGTGTTGGCGAAGGTGTGGACGCTCTCGTTGTACGAGGTGTTCCACTGCATCGCCACCTCGAGGCTCATCTCCTCGTCCACCGCGTCGATCGCGATGACGGACGGGTGGATGACGTCCTTCGAGCCGGTCAGGTACTTGACGTAGTCGATCAGCCCGTCGGCGTACTGGAAGTGCTGCTCCCGGACGGTCTCGATCTCGTCGGTCTCGGGGTTGTCGGCGTGATCCGGACGGCGGTCGATCAGCGTGATCGACAGGCCCTTGTTCAGGAAGGCCATCTCGCGGAAGCGGGTGGCCAGCGTCTCGTAGGAGTAGACCGTGGTCTCGAAGATCTTCGGGCTGGCGTAGAAGGTGACCGTGGTGCCGGTGCCCTGCGCCGGTTCGAGCTGCTCCAGGGGAGCGTCCGGATCGCCGAGCTGGAAGGACTGCTGCCAGTGGTAGCCGTCGCGGCGGACGTCGGCGGTCAACCGGGTGCTGAGCGCGTTCACCACCGAGACGCCGACGCCGTGCAGGCCGCCGGAGACCTTGTAGCCGCCGGTGCCGAACTTGCCGCCGGCGTGCAGCTTGGTGAGCGCCACGGTGAGCGCCGACATCTTCTCCACCGGATGCTCCGCGACCGGGATGCCGCGTCCGTTGTCGGTGACCCGGACGCCGCCCTCCTCCAGCAGTTCGACGGTGATGGTGTCGCAGTAGCCGGCCAGCGCCTCGTCCACCGCGTTGTCGACCACCTCGTAGACCAGGTGGTGCAGGCCGCGTTCGCCGGTGGAGCCGATGTACATGCCGGGCCGCTTGCGGACGGCCTCCAGGCCTTCCAGGACGGTGATCGCCGATGCGTCGTAGATGCCTTCGGCGACGTGCGCGGCCTCGGCGGCGGTGGTCGCGGCGGACGGAGTCGCAGTGGGCTCTTGTGTCACTGAGGTTTACCCCTTCGGACGTGAGAACGGCCACCAACTGCCAGGCAGTGGCGGCTCGGTCAGGAACAGGCCAAGCCTACCCGATCCGCCCGGGAAACCGGGGCGGCACGACCGGTGAGATGGCACTGAACAGCCCGGATTGGCCCTGCGGAGGCGTTGGCAGGCCGTCGTCCGTGGGCCGCTACACGCTCAGGGGTGCCAGGCGGCCAGATCGGCGCTGGGTGTTGTCCGATTGTTGTCCGTTCCGGAACGCCCTCGCGGCAGGCCCGGCAGGGGGCCCCGGGCCTGCCGCCGGCGTTCCGGTGCCGGTTACCCGGCGCGGACGATCGGGTGGCCGCCGAACTGGCCGCGCAGCGCCGAGACCATCTGCATGGTGGGGCTGTTCGGCTGCCGGGAGGAGAACCGCGCGAAGATGGCCGCGCCCAGCACCGGCATCGGGACGGCGTTGGCGACCGCCTCCTCCAGCGTCCAGCGGCCCTCACCGGAATCGGTGGTGAACTCGCTGACCCCTGCCAGGTCCGGCGACTCGTCCAGGGCCTTGACCAGCAGATCGAGCAGCCACGAGCGGACCACCGTCCCACGGGTCCAGGCCTTGAAGCAGCCCGGGACGTCGCTGACCACGTCGCTGGTCTGCAGCAGCTCCCAGCCCTCGGCGTAGGCGTGCATCAGGCCGTACTCGATGCCGTTGTGGACCATCTTGGCGTAGTGGCCCGCGCCGACGCCGCCGGCATGGACGAAGCCCTCCTCCCGCGGGCCTTCGGGGCGCAGCGCGTCGAAGAGCGGCATCGCCCGCTCGACCAGGGCGGTCTCGCCGCCGACCATCAGGCCGTAGCCGGCGTCACGTCCCCAGACTCCGCCGGAGACCCCGCAGTCGAGGTAGCCGATGCCCTTCTCGGCGAGGTGCGCGGCGTTCACCGCGTCGTCGGTGAAGCGGGAGTTGCCGCCCTCGATCACCAGGTCGCCGGGCTCCAGCACCTCGCGCAGTGCCGCCAGGGTCGCCTGGGTCGGCGCCCCGGCGGGCACCATCACCCAGACCGTGCGGGGTGCCACCAGCCGGGCTGCGAGCTCGGCCAGGTCGGCCACCTCGGAGACCTCGGTATCGCGGTCGTAGCCGACCACCTCGTGCCCCGCCGCGCGGAGCCGCTGCATCATGTTGCCGCCCATGCGGCCCATTCCGATCATTCCCAGCCGCATGTCACACCACCAGGCTCAGCAGCATCACGGAGCCCAGGCCGACGACGGAGAGCACGGTCTCCATCAGCGACCAGGTCTTGAAGGTCTCCCCGACCGTCATGCCGAAGTACTCCTTGACCATCCAGAAGCCGGCGTCGTTGACGTGGCTGAGGAAGACCGAGCCGGAGCCGATGGCCAGCACCATCAGGGCGGCGTGGGTCGGCGAGAGGCCGGCGGCCAGCGGGGCCATGATGCCGGAGGCGGTGATGGTGGCCACGGTGGCGGATCCGGTGGCGAGGCGGATCAGCACCGCCACGATCCAGCCGGCCAGCAGCGGCGGCAGAGCGGCGTCCGCGAGGCCCTTGGCGATCACGTCCGCGATCCCGGAGTCGACCAGGGTCTGCTTGAAGCCGCCGCCGGCGGCGACGATCAGCAGGATGCCGGCGATCGGGCCGAAGGAGGAGCCGACCAGCTTGCCGACCTGTTCGCGGGTCTGCGAGAGCAGGAAGCCGAGCAGGAACATCGCGGCAACGGTGGTGATCGACAGGGCGATCAGCGGGGTGCCGACGAAGACGATCGCCTGGCCGAAGCCGGTCTCCTGCTGGTCGAGCATCTCGACCAGGGTGCGGGCGAGCATCAGGACGACGGGCAGCAGGACGATGGTGAGCGCGGTGCCGAAGCTGGGGCGCTTGGCGCCCGGGGCGGGGCCGTCCCCGCCGAGGAAGTCCTCGCGGGCCTGGATCGGAACCCACTTGGCCATCATCCGGCCCAGGATCGGGCCGGAGATGATCACACAGGGGATGGCCACCAGCAGCCCGAAGCCGAGGGTCAGGCCGAGGTTGGCGCCGAGGGCGTCGATGGCGATGAGCGGGCCGGGGTGCGGCGGCACCAGGCCGTGCAGGGCCGACAGGCCGGCCAGGGCAGGGATGCCGAGCAGCACGACCGGCAGCTTCGCGCGCCTGGCGGCGAACATCACGACCGGGATGAGGATGACGACGCCGACCTCGAAGAAGAGCGGGATGCCGACCACGAAGGCGATCAGGGCCATTGCCCAGGGCAGTCGTTTGACGGGCGTCCTGGACATGATCGTGTCGACGATCACGTCCGCGCCGCCGGAGGAGATCAGCAGGGTGCCGATGATCGAGCCGAGGATGATCAGCAGGCCGACGCCGGCCACTGTCGAGCCGAGGCCGCTGGTGAAGCTCTTGAACAGGTCGATGTAGGGGACGCCGGCCGCGATCGCCATCACGCCCGCGCCCGCCATCAGCGACAGGAACGGGTGGACCTTCAGCCAGACGATGAGCAGCACGATGGCGGCGATGCCGCCGAGTGCCGCGAGGATCAATTGGGTTTCCATAAGGTGCTCCGTTGCTTACTCGTGGGTGAGGTCGGTGAGGTGGGCCACCGCGAGGTCGGCGATCTCGTCGACGCTGCGGTTGATGTCGATCGCGAAGCCCTCCTCGTCGTCCTCGAGAGGTTCGAGGGCGGCGAACTGGGAGGGCAGCAGGGAGGGCGGCATGAAGTGGTCGGTGCGTTCCGCCATCCGTCCGGAGAGCAGGTCCTGCCCACCGACCAGGTGGACGAAGACGGTCCGGCCGGGAGCGGCCCGCAGCCGGTCCCGGTAGATCCGGCGCAGCGCCGAACAGGTGACGATCGTGGATTCCCCGGCGCCGTCGTGCGCGGCCGTCCACTCGGCGATCAGATCCAGCCACGGCCACCGGTCCTCGTCGGTGAGCGGGGTGCCGGAACTCATCTTGGCGATGTTCGCGGCCGGGTGGAAGTCGTCGCCCTCGGCGATGCTCCAGCCGAGCCGGTCGCGCAGTGCATGGGCAACGGTCGACTTGCCGGAGCCGGCGACCCCCATGACTACCAGATGTGTATTCGTCATCCTTGACCTCTCTCTGAGCGCCTCAATGCCCTCGGTGAGATGACTCTAACTTGCAAAAGTACTCTCTATCAAGAACGTGGAGCATCTTTTTCTGAGAAGAGGTGCTTCCTTCGCGGGGATGGGTATGCTCTGTGGCACCAGTCACCAGGAGGACCCGTTGAGCGCCACCGATGAGACGCCGCTGCGGCACCACGCGATCGCCCGGGAACTCGGCATCGAGATCATCGACGGCGAATGGACGGGGAGCCGCACGCTGGAGGACATCCAGTCCCGGTTCAACGTCTCCCGGACGGTGGCACGCGAGGTCTCCCGGCAGCTGGAGGGAATGGGCCTGGTGCGCACCCGGCGCCGGCTCGGGCTGGTCGCCCAGCCGATCGCGCAGTGGAACGTCCTCGATCCGGCGCTGATCGACTGGCGGCTGCATTCGTCCGATCGCGAGGAGCAGATCTACTCGCTCACCCAGCTGCGGCTGGCGGTGGAGCCGGCGGCCGCCGAGAGCGCGGCCCGGTTCGCGTCCATCCACACCCGGGCCTCGCTGCTGCCGCTGGCCGCCGAGATGCGCCGCACCGGCGAGGCCGGGCAGCTGCGCGAATTCCTGCAGTACGACGTGCAGTTCCATTCGGTGCTGCTGCAATCCTGCGGCAACGAGCTGTTCGCCGCGTTGAGCGATCTGGTCGCGGTCGTCCTGCACGGACGGACGGAGCTCGGCCTGATGCCCGCCCAGCCCAAGGAGGAGGCACTGGCCGGCCACGAGGCCGTCGCCCAGGCGATCTTCCGCGGCGATGCGGCCGGAGCCAGAACCGCCATGGAGGGCATCCTCCAGGAGGTCCGGGACGCCTTCCGCGAAGCCGAGGAGTCTCGCCTCCCGCGCTGATCCTCGGGTCGCGCCGCCAGAGCACCCCGTGTCCCGTCGGCTCGAACGTATCGATCGTTCGGCCAAAACTGCCCGGAAGCCGAACAATGGTTACGTTCGACGCCTACCCGTAGGTGTCGCGCGGGCCGCGGCCGGGGACGGAGCGGCGTCCCTTCTTCCAGGAGGGGGCGTGCGGGCCGATCACCTGTACCCGCTCGACGCTGCCCTGGCCCAACTGCTCGTTGAGGCGGGCCACCAGTTGCGGGGCGATCTGGCGTAGCGACGTGGCCCAGGTGCTGGATTCGGCCCGGACGGTGAGCACCTTGTCGGCGAAGGTCTCCGGACGCGAGTGCGCGGCGTTCACCTCGCCGACCAGACTCGCCCAGCCGCCCAGCAGATGGTGAAGCTTCACCTCGGTCGTCCACCCCTGGGTGTCCATCACGTCCTTGAGCAGCTCGCCGAGAGCCTCCGGCTCGTCCTTGGACGGCTTGGACGAACGCTTCCGCGGCCGCGGTGCCGGCGCCGCGTCCCCCCGCGCCGCGCGCGCGACCTGCCGGGCGACATCCAGCCCCTGCGGGTCGTGCTCCGGCGTCGTCATGGGGCCTCCGAACGATCCCTGAGCTTGTCGAAGGGCAGGTCGGAACCATCGCCCTCACTCGCCGAGCGCCGGTCATCACCTGAGCCGTCCTCCGCCGAGGGCCTGCCGTCCCGTCGAGAGCCTGCCCCCAGGGCCTGGCTCTCGCCGTCAAGGGTGGCCGTCGGTGGGAGGAGGTCGGGGTTCTGGCCGAGTTCGACGGTGAAGTGGCGGCCCGCCACCCGTTCGGGGACGTCGGCGCCGACCGCCGCGGTGATCAGCACCTGCTCGGCGGTCAGCGCCACGGCGGCGAGCCGCTCGCGGCGGATCTCGTCGAGTTCGGCGAAGACGTCGTCCAGGATGAGCACCGGCTCGACTCCGTCCGCCCGCAGCACCCCGAAGCTGGCCAGCCGCAACGCCAGCGCCAGCGACCAGGATTCGCCGTGCGAGGCATAGCCCCGGGCCGGCAACCCCGAGATGGTGAGCGCGACGTCGTCCCGGTGCGGCCCCACCAGCGACAGCCCGCGAGCGATCTCCTCGCCGCGGCGGGCCCGCATCCGTTCCAGCAGCATCTCGGTGAGCTCCTGCCGCGTGAACGGCTGGGATCCCGAATCGCTCGCTCCCCCGTCAAGCTGTGGCCGAGATCCCGTACTCGCACCTTCAGCCACACCTTGTGGAGTGGAGGCGGATTCCCCTTCCCCTGCAAGGTGTGGCGGACGATCCGTGGTCGGGGGATTCGCCACACCTTGTGCAGGAGACGGGGTGGGCAAGGAGGAGGACTGGTAGGCGGCCTCGGCCCGGTTGCGGGTGGGGGCGATGTCGGCGTACGCGGCCTGCAGCAACGGGCCGAGATCGGCCAGGGTCGCCAGCCGGGCCTCGACGATCTCGGCGCCGAGCTGGGCCAGCTTCTCGTCCCAGACCGCCAGGGTCGATTCGGCCTCGGCCCCGCGGGGACCGCGTCCGGCCAGGGATTTCAGCAGCGTGGAGCGTTGCTTCAACACCCGCTCGTAATCGGCCCGGACGCCGGCCATCCGCGGCCAGCGCGAGGTCAGCAGCTCATCCAGGAAGCGCCGGCGGGCGGACGGATCGCCCTTCACCACGCTCAGATCCTCCGGGGAGAAGACCACCACCCGCAGGGCACCCAGCAGATCCCGCGGCCGCTTCAGCGGTGACCGGTTCAGGCTGGCCCGATTGGCCTTGCCAGGGATCAGTTCCACCTCGAGCAGCAGCTGGCGGGTGTCGTCCAGCCCGGCTTGGACGCGGGCCCGCACCCGCGCTCGTTCCGCGCCGTGCCGCACCAGCGGGAGTTCGGTCGCCACCCGGTGCGATCCCAGCGTGGCAAGGTACTCCACCGCCTCGACGAGGTTGGTCTTGCCCTGCCCGTTGGCCCCGGTGAAGACCGTGACCCCGGGTTCCAGCGGCACGTCGACCACGGTGTAGGACCGGAAGTCGACCAGATTGAGGTGGGTCACGAACATCTGGTCACCTCCTCTTCCTCGCTTCCCCGAAGCGACGAACTCCCACTGCAGGTAGGTCGCGGGTTGGCCTCGGAGATCCCGGATCGGAGTCCGGGATGACGGTGGTGAGGCTGGTCGCGCAACCTGCCGTGCTTCGCAACCAGGTCATCCCGGACGTGATCCGGGATCTCACCACCGGCGCAACTTCTAGCCTGCCGCTGCGCCACTCGCCGCGGCCGTGTGGTCGACCGGCAGGCGCATCAGCATGATCACGTGGCGGTAATCCTCGCGGACGTCGCCGTCGATCTCGTCCAGCCCCATCAGCAGACAGGGCTTGCCCGGGGCGGTGAACGAGAACTGGACGTACGGGGCGTCCAGCGCGGCGAGGGCATCGGAGATGTAATGCGGGTTGAAGCCGGCCGCGGTCATGGTCAGCCCCTGGCCGGTGACGTCCACCACCACGGCCTCGAGCGCTTCGACGGCCTGGGCCTGGTCGCCGGTGGCGGCCTCCAGGGTGATCGAGCCGTCGCCGATCAGCATCCGCAGCGAGGTATTGCGCTCGGCCACCAGGCCGACCCGCTTCACCGCGGCCTCGACCTCGGCGGTGTTCGCCCGCACCGTCACCGTGGGCTGCACGTTCATCAGGTGCCGCACCTTCGGGAACTCGCCGTCCAGCAGCCGGGTGGTGATCTCGCGGAGGCCGGCCGCGCCGGTGCCCTCGAAGCCGATCAGGCCGTCACCGGTCGCGGCGCTCGACAGGCTCAGCGTGATCTCGGTGCCGGAGGTCATCGACCGCGCGGTCTCCGACAGCACCTTGGCCGGCACGAGGGCGGCACCCTCGCTGGCCGTGCTGCGCGGATTCCAGGGCAGTTCCTTCAGCGCCATCCGGTACCGGTCGGTGGCCAGCAGCGAGAGCGTGTCGCCGGCGATCTCCATCCGGACGCCGGTGAAGACCGGCAGCAGCTCGTCGCGTCCGGCCGCGACCACGACCTGGCCGACCGCCTTGGCGAAATCCTCGCTGGTGATCGTCCCGGTGGATTCCGGCATGGTCGGCAGCGCCGGATAGTCGGCCACCGGCAGGGTCTGCAGGGTGAACCGCGCCGAACCACAGACCAGTTCGACCTTGGTGGCGTCCGAGGTCAGCTCGACCGGCTTGTTCGGCAGCGACCGGGCAATCTCCGCCAGCAGCCGGCCGGAGACCAGCGCCACGCCGTCGTCGGCCACCTCCGCCTTCACGGTCACCTGGGCTGAGGTCTCGTAGTCGAAGCTCGACAGCACGACCTGGCCGTTACCGGCCTTCAGCATCAGCCCGGCCAGGATCGGGACGCTCGGACGGGTGGGCAGGCTGCGGGCCGCCCACTGGACCGCTTCGGCCAGCACATCGCGTTCGAGTCGGATTCTCACCGGTCACTCCCCTACGTCGTTGGTTGCTCGATCATATCGACGTGAGCCGACCCGTGCGTCGACACGATCTGTTGGTGGTTTCCCCAGGGTGTGGGCCGGATGACTTTGAAGGATCTGAGATCAATTTCTTATCGTCCTCGTCGTAGCCGCTGTGGATACCGTGGAGAACCCGCGTCCGTGCTGGTCGGACGGCGATTCGCCTGTGGACAACCCCCGTGGACAACCAAGAATCACACGGGGAGGATTTGCGGACGGCGGTGAGCGCCTTGTGCGCTATCCACAGCCCTCCCCAGTTATCCACAGCTTTGTGCACGGTTGGACGGGATTGGGGGCGGTTCCATTTTTACTCCACGGGTCGATCGGAAGCGGCGCTGTTGCCACATGGTTGCGAGGAGATCGGAGTCCGGGATGACGATGGGGTTTGTTGCGTAGCGAGCGGCCGTCTCTGCTTGGCCAACGTGACCACGTCATCCCGGGCCCGACCCGGGATCTCGAGCCTGGTGGCGCTCGAACTCAGCGGGCGGCGGCTTGCCGGACGCGGTTGGTCAGCTCAGTCATCTGGTTGAAGACGCTGCGGCGCTCGCCCAGCAACTGCCGGATCTTGCGGTCGGCGTGCATCACGGTGGTGTGGTCGCGGCCGCCGAAGGCCTGGCCGATCTTCGGCAGCGACAGGTCGGTGAGCTCGCGGCACAGGTACATCGCCATCTGACGGGCGGTGACCAGGACGTGCGTCCGGCTGGTGCCGCACAGGTCGTCCACGCTCACGGCGAAGTAGTCGGCGACCGTGGTCATGATCATCGTCGCGGTGATCGTGGTCTCCTGACCCTCCGGGATCAGGTCCTTCAGCACCACCTCGGCCAGCGACAGGTCGACCTCCTGGCGCTGCAGGCTCGCGTACGCCGTCACCCGGATCAGCGCGCCCTCGAGTTCGCGGATGTTGGTCTGGATGCGGCTGGCGATGAACTCCAGCACCTCGGGGGCGACGTTGAGCCCCTCGGCGGCGGCCTTCTTGCGCAGGATCGCGATCCGGGTCTCCAGGCTCGGCGGCTGGATGTCGGTCATCAGCCCCCACTCGAACCGGCTGCGCAGCCGGGGTTCCAGCGCGGCCAGCGAACGCGGCGGACGATCCGCCGTCAGCACGATCTGCTTCTCGGCGGTGTGCAGCGTGTTGAAGGTGTGGAAGAACTCCTCCTGGGTCTGGATCTTGCCGTCCAGGAACTGGATGTCGTCCACCAGCAGCACGTCCACGTCGCGGTAGGCGCGGCGGAACTCGGCGGTGCGGTTCTCCGAGATCGAGTTGATGAAGTCGTTGGTGAGTTCCTCGGTGGAGACGTATTTCACCCGGACGCGGTCGTAGTAGCTGCGGATGTAGTGGCCGACCGCGTGCAGCAGGTGGGTCTTGCCCAGCCCCGAATCGCCGTAGATCATCAGCGGGTTGTACGACTTGCCGGGCGCCTCGGCCACCGCCGCGGCGGCGGCGTGGGCGAACCGGTTGGAGTCGCCGATGACGAAGGTCTCGAAGGAGTACTTGGGGTTCAGCCGGTCCGATCCCAGACCGCGATGGACGGGACGCACCGGCGCGACCGGCGCCGGCAGCGGAAGTTCGGGCTCGGCCGCCGGCTCCGGCTCGGGCGGGATGAAGCCGGTGGTGGACGGGTCGATCGTGATCGCCAGCTGGATCGGACGGCCCAGATGCTCGGTGAGCTGAGCCTCCAGGGTGCGGCGCAGCCGCTTCTCCACCTGGTCGCGGGTGAACTCGTCCGGCACCGCGATGATCAGCAGGGATTCGTGCAGGGTGACCGGCCGGGTGCTGGAAAGCCAGCCGCGGGCGGCGGGTTCGGAGAGCTCCCACAGGTGCGTCCACGCCTGATCGAGGGTGTCGTTCCCGCTTGCGGGACCGATCTCGACCGGCTCTGACATGTGGTTCCTCACCGAAGTGCTCAACGCCAAACGTGGCTGTCCACAGTCTTATCCACAGACTGTGCACGGAACCTGGGGTCGACCATCGTGATCGTCCCCCCGAACGGCTCAGAGAAGACTAAGGACCAGCGGACGGGCTTGGCAAACCCGTTCTCAGAAATCTTGACAGTCATACGGCGTGTCGGCTCGACGTCCGACTATCCGGTCCTTCAGTTTGCCGCGCCACCCCGCGGGCACGTATCGTTGGTCAGTCGCTGTCGTGGCGACGCCGCATGCGTCCGACGTGGGCGTATTGGTTCTGACAGGTCGATCAGGGAGCATTCGCGTGAGCAAGCGCACTTTCCAGCCGAGCAATCGGCGTCGCAGCCGCACCCACGGCTTCCGGCTGCGGATGCGGACCCGCGCCGGCCGCGCCATCATCTCCGCCCGCCGCCGCCAGGGGCGCGTGCGCCTCGCCGGCTGACCGGTGCTGCCCGCCGCGTCCCGGCTGCGGACGCCCGAGGACTTCCAGGCGACGATGCGCCATGGGGTTCGTTCGGGACGGCCTAGCGTGGTGGTCCATGCCCGCCTGCGGACGGAACTTCCGTCACGGGCGGGTTTCGTGGTGTCCAAGGCCGTCGGCGGCGCCGTCGTCCGCAACCGGGTGAAGCGCCGGCTTCGGCACCTGACCGCCGACCGGTTCCGCGAACTCGCCACCCCGATCGACCTGGTGGTGCGGGCGCTGCCCGCGTCCGTCACCGGCGACCTGGCCGGCGACTTCGACTCCGCCCTGGGCCAGTGCCTGCGGAAGCTGGCCGCATGAAGTACCTGTTGATCGGCCTGCTCAAGGCCTACCGCGCGGTGATCAGCCCGCTCTACGGCAATGTCTGCAAGTACTACCCCAGCTGCTCGGCCTATGCCCTCGAGGCGGTCACCGTCCATGGTGCGGCGAAGGGGACGTGGCTCGCCGCGCGCCGGCTCGCCAGCTGCCACCCCTGGTCGCTGGGCGGCTACGACCCGGTCCCCGGGACGCCGGCCGCGGCGGAATGGGAAGCCGAGCAGGCCGCGAAGGCCGCTCTGTCCACCGACCCCACGGGGTCGTCGCAGCAGGTGGCTGCTGCTCGTCCGGATGTCTGCTGCGCGCAGGCTCTAGCGTGAGGTGAGAATGGTTAACCTGCTTCCCCTGCTGCTGCCGATGGACCTGTGGTCCGACATCGGCGGCTTCTTCAACACCATCATGTCGCCGCTGTACTGGGCGGTCTCGGGGGTGCTGGTCGCCTTCCACTGGTTCTTCAGCCTCTTCCTCGACCCGACCGCCGGCGTCACCTGGGCGCTGTCGATCATCCTGCTGACGATGCTGATCCGCACCCTGCTGATCCCGCTCTTCGTCAAGCAGATCAACTCCTCGCGCAATATGCAGTTGCTCGGCCCCAAGCAGCGCGCCCTGCAGGAGAAGTACGGCCACGATCGTGAGCGTCTCGGCCAGGAGACGATGAAGCTGTACAAGGACGAGGGCGTCAACCCGATGGCGTCCTGCCTGCCGCTGCTGCTGCAGATGCCGATCTTCCTGTCGCTCTTCTGGGTGCTCAACAACGCCTCGCACGGCATCCCGATGGGCATCTTCGTCGACCGTCCGGAACTGATGGAGTCGCTGCGCAACGCGACCCTCTTCGGCGCCAAGATCTCCGCCTCGTTCTGGCCGATCCCGGACACGGGTATCGGCGGCACCCAGATCCTCGCCGCCGTCCTGGTGATCGCGATGACCATCGTGCTGTTCATCACCCAGCTGCAGCTGATGCGCAAGAACATGCCCCCGGAGGCGCTGACCGGGCCGATGGCGCAGCAGCAGAAGATGATGCTGTACCTGTTCCCGTTCATGTACCTGTTCATGGGCGTGAACATCCCGATCGGCGTGCTGCTCTACTGGCTGACCACCAACATCTGGAACATGGCCCAGCAGTACATCCTGATCCACAACAACCCCGCGCCCAACACCCCGGCCTACGTCGACTGGGAGGAGCGGATGCGCGCCAAGGGCAAGGATCCGGACGCGATCATCGCCAAGCGGCGCGGCAAGAAGCGCCCGGCGGCGACCACTAGCAGCGACCCCACCAAGGTCGCCCGGCAGGGCCCGTCCACCGGCTCGGGCGGCGCCAACGGAAAGGCGGTGGCGGTCGCGTCCGACGACGAGACGCCGCGAACCGTCGTCCAGCGCCAGCAGCCGAAGCGGAACACCCGCGCCAAGCGCAAGTCCTGACCCCGATGAAGCAGGCCGCCCGCGGCCCAAGGAGTGATGAATGATGTCTGAGGAGACGATGGTGGACGAGCCGGTGCTGGCTGTCACCGAGGCCGAGGTTGAGGTTGAGACCGAGGTTCAGGTTGAAGGGGAGGCCGAAGCGGAAGCCGACGACGCCGCCCCCGCCGGCCGTTCCAAGCGCGAGGCCGCGCTGGAGAACGAGGGCGAGATCGCTGCCGACTACCTGGAGGAACTGCTCGACATCGCCGACCTGGACGGCGATATCGACACCTACACCGAGGGCGGACGGGCGCACGTCGCGGTCGTGACGGACGCCAACCTGCTGGTCGGCAAGGACGGCGAGGTGCTCGAGGCGCTGCAGGAGCTCGCTCGGCTGGCCGTGATGACCGAGACCGGTCACCGCAGCCGGCTGATGCTGGACATCGCCGGTCACCGTGACAAGCGTCGTGGCGTGCTGCAGGAGCTGGCGGCGAACGCGATCGCCGAGGTGAAGGAGAGCGGGGAGCCGGTGCGGCTCGCGCCGATGAATCCGTTCGAGCGCAAGATCGTGCATGACGCCGTGGCGGCCGCGGGCCTGGTGAGCGAATCCGAGGGCGAGGAGCCGCGGCGCCGCGTCGTCGTGCTGCCCGAGAGCTGACCTCCGTGGACGAGGCTGCTGCCGCAGTCTTCGGCTCTGGCGATGAAGCGATTAGACGCTATGTCGATATATTGGCAAGTCGAGGTATCGACTGGGGACTGATCGGTCCTCGGGAGCGCGACCGTCTCTGGGAGCGACACGTCCTGAACTCGGTGGCGGTTGCGGAGCGGATCCCGATGGGAGCGTCCGTGGTGGACGTGGGCAGTGGCGCCGGGCTGCCCGGCATACCCCTGGCGATCCTGCGTCCGGATCTTTCGGTGACCCTGCTCGAGCCACTCCTGCGCCGTGCGAACTTCCTGAACCTCGCCGTCGAAGAGCTCGACCTGGGCGCCCGCGTCCAGGTGGTGCGAGGTCGCGCCGAGGAGCACCGCGAGACCTACGACATCGTGACCTCTCGCGCGGTGGCCCCACTCCCCCGCCTCCTGGCCTGGTGCCTCCCCCTGGTCTCCCCCGGCGGCCGCCTGCTCGCCCTCAAAGGCAGCTCGGCAGCCGACGAGCTGAAGGCCGCCCAAGCCGACCTGAAGCGCCTGAAGGTGCGCGGGTCCGTCCTGGAGCTGCCGGTGCCCGGGTTGGACGAATCCACCTGGGCCATCGAGGTCTCCCGCTAGCAACGGCTCCGATGGGCGCTCCCAGCCAGGCCATCGTCCCTTTGACCCGGAGTCTCGCCGGGGGCACTGCCCCGTCCACGTCATCCCGGGCTTGACCCGGGGATCTCTCTGTTGTTGCGGGTTGTTACGGGGTGGTGACGTTTGCGTCCGGGCTCCGGGGACACCGGTCGGGCGACGGACACATGTTGGGTCTGCGGCGTCCTTGCGTTGGGTGGTGGTCGGGTTTGGCCTTTACGTCGCCCGACCGGTGTCCCGCTCCGCCCTTGTCATGGCCGCCGGGCGAGGGCTGGGAGCAGAGGGCGGGAGATGCCGCGTGGGCGCTCGCTCTGGTTGGGTCGAGTGTGCGGTGGCGGTGCGATCCCTGGATACGCATGGTGCGACAGAGCGGGCGCATGTGCTCGGTGGGCGGCTGCTAGGGGCGAGATCCCAGGTGCCGACCGGGCTTCGCCGTGACTCGCTCCTTCGGTTGAGCCGGCGCGCAGACATCTGAGTTGGTGCGGGGGTCCGCACCCCGCAGGGGCCGTTGGTTGAATCGGTGAGGCTGCACGGACGACCTCCCTTCGGAACGTTGAGGAATCCGCGCGGAGCGGACCCGCGCGCGATATCAGTTGGCTGCGGGCCGGCTGACCGTGAGAGGTGAGGTGGTGGCGAAGCCATGCCGACACCTGGCGTCCCTCCCCCGTTGCAGCTGTGGCGGGGTGATGAACCCAACGAGCCGAAGTTCAGCGTGCCGAGGGTCTGCACCGCTAGTGCTGTCCAGGGTGCGCAGACCACGCAACCACGCACGGCTGGTACCTGCGGTTCTTGTTTGAGGCAGAGCCGATACCCGAAGGGCGGAGCGGGACACCGGTCGGACGACGTAAGAGCCAAACCTGACCACCACCCAACGCAAGGACGCCGCGACACCCAAGTGCGACCGTCGTCCGACCGGTGTCCCCGGAGCCCGGAGACAAGCGAATCACGCAGGGCACGCCACCAAACCTTCCTATATCCTCGTGTTTCACGTGAAACAAGCTCAGGAGCCTTCGTGTCGATCTCTTCCGCACCGCGACGTGCTGCGTTTGACGTCCCCGAGTTCGCGGAGCCTGAAGAGCTCGAGCCAGACGATCTGGACGCGGAGGTTTCACGTGAAACACCGGGGGTGCTCCCCCGTCCGAGGCGGGTCCGGACGCTGGTCGTTGCCAACCAGAAGGGTGGGGTGGGGAAGACAACCACGACGGTGAATCTTGCTACCGCTCTGGGTCTTGGCGGGCTGAAGGTGCTGGTGGTCGACCTGGATCCGCAGGGGAACGCGTCCACGGCGCTCGGGGTTGAGCATCACGAGGGCGTTCCAGGCACCTACGAAGTGCTGACGGACGAGACTCCCATTGCCGAGCTCGTGCAGGCGTCACCGGAGGCGCGCGGGCTCTGGGTCCTGCCGGCAACGATCGATCTCGCGGGCGCGGAGATCGGTCTGGCGGCGGCCATGGCGCGGGAGAGCCGGCTGCTGCATCAGTTGCAGGCTTTCACGGCCGCGCACTCCTTCGACTACGTCTTCATCGACTGCCCGCCGTCGCTGGGTCTGCTGACGCTCAACGCCCTGGTGGCGGCCGACGAGATCCTGATCCCGATCCAGTGCGAGTACTACGCGCTCGAGGGGGTCACCCAGCTGCTGCGCACGATCGACCTGGTCAAGGGCGCCATGAACGACCAGTTGCGGCTCACGACGGTCGTTCTCACCATGTTCGACGCGCGCACGCGGCTGTCGGCTCAGGTGGCCGATCAGGTGCGGGAGTACTTCCCGGCTGAGACGCTCAGCACGGTGATTCCGCGCTCGGTTCGTGTCTCGGAGGCACCCAGCTACGGCCAGAGTGTCGTGACCTACCATCGAGCTTCGGCGGGAGCACAGGCCTACCTGGCCGCCGCCGAGGAGATCGCTCACCGCGCTGCCGCGGTGCTGGCAGAAGGAGACGGACGATGACCACCGCCAAACCACGCTCAGGGCTTGGCCGCGGCCTCGGCGACCTGCTGCAGCGCACCGATCCCGACCTGGCCAACCGCGGGGGAGAGCCCCACCCCGTCCCGGAGGGCTCCCGGTTCGAGGAGATCCCGGTCGCGGCGATCCAGCCCAATCCGAAGCAGCCCCGCACGGTCTTCGACTCCGACGCCCTGGATGAGCTCTCGGCGTCCATCGCGGAGTTCGGGTTGCTGCAGCCGATCGTCGTCCGTCCGCTCACCAGGGATCAGTACGAACTGGTGATGGGAGAGCGCCGATTGCGGGCAAGTCAACAAGCCGGTTTATCGACAATTCCGGCGATCGTGCGGCGCACCGAAGACCATGACCTGCTCCGCGACGCCCTACTGGAGAACCTGCACCGCGCCCAGCTGAACCCGCTCGAAGAGGCCGCCGCCTACCAGCAGCTGCTCGAGGACTTCGGCTGCACCCAGGAAGAGCTCGCCCGTCGCATCAAGCGCTCCCGGCCGCAGATCTCGAACACCATCCGCCTGCTGCAGCTGCCAACCGCCGTCCAACGCCGGGTCGCCGCCGGTGTCATCAGCGCCGGTCACGCCCGCGCGCTGCTCGCTCTGGACGGCCCGGAATCGATGGATCGCCTAGCCAACCGCATCATCGCCGAGAACCTCTCCGTCCGCGCCGTCGAGGAACTCGTGGCGGTAGGGGAGCCCGGCGCCCCCCGGGCCCCCCGCACGCAACGCCCCAGGCAGACCCCACCCGAGGCCCTCGAGATCCAGGACGAACTCACCGACGCCCTCGACACCCGAGTCACCGTCAGCACGTCCGGCAAGCGCGGCAAGATCGTCATCGACTTCGCCGACACCACAGATCTAACTCGACTTAGAGACTTACTGATCAAT
>JAPUEM010000052.1 GCA_027492575.1 Propionicimonas sp. | reverse complement strand
GACTGGCGACTGGCGACTGGCGACTGGCGACTGGCGACTCGCCAACCAGTGTCCATCGAATGATGGATGCCCCTGGGTGGAAGCGATTCTCGCGATTGCCGACCATGGAGTTGTGCTTATTCCAGCCATTGTCCTGATTACCGCGGCCCTCGCCTTCTACTCGGCCGGGGTGTGGTCGGAGCGTCGCGTCGGCCGCCTCCGGTGGCGACATGCCGCCCTCTTCGGTGCCGGCCTGGTGCTCGATGCCTCCGGGACGGCCCTGATGACGCTGATAGCCGCGGAGTCCAGTCGCGACCGCGCCGGCGCAGCCGGGATCCTCAACGGCCTGATGGCCTGGACCGGTGCCGCGGCGCTGGCGCTGATGGCGGTCCACCTCGCCTGGGCCGTGGTGGTGCTGATTCGCAACCGCGAGTCCGAACGTTTGGCGTTCCACCGATTCTCCCTGGCCGTGTGGGCTCTCTGGCTCATTCCCTACCTGGCTGGGGCCCTCGGCTCGGCCGCCTAAGACCCAACCACATCGATCGAAGGACTAACCATGATCAAGAAGCTGTTCACCTCCGCCGCCATCTGGACGACCCTGGGGTTGGCGTCCGGGCTGTTCTACCGAGAGTTCACCCGCCAACGCGACTTCACCGGCTTCACCCAACTGTCCGTGGCTCACACCCACGCGCTCGCACTGGGAACGATCATCCTGTTGGTCGTACTGGCCCTCACCAAGGTGTTCGCGCTCGACGCCGACCGTCGAATGCGCTGGTTCCTGCTGTTCTGGAACGCGGGCCTGGCCCTCACGTTCACCATGATGCTCGTCAAGGGGTCATTGCAGGTGCTCGGCGCCACGTTTGCGGACTCGCCGATGATTGCCGGCATCTCCGGGCTGGGTCACATGATCCTTACCGGGTCGTTCGTCCTGTTCTTCCTGATCCTGCGCCGTGCCCTCAAGGCCGACACCCTCTCCGAGCCGGCCACCCTGCCGGCGCGCGGCTAACCTGACCGGTGTGAAGGGAGGCCCGATGAGCGTGACGCCCAGCTCGTCGGTGGCTGCCGGGCTGCTGCGGATCGGCCAGAGCGTCCTGTTCGGCGCACTCCTGGTGATCGGCGTGGCGCGCGGCGTCGGGGACCGGGGCTGGCCCGTGGCCCTCGCCGGCGGTGCCGTCGCGGCGCTTTTCGTCGCCGGGCTGCTCACGCACCGCCGCCTCGGCCCCAAAGGCAGGGCAGTGTGGGTGGTGGCGCTGCTGGTCGCCACGGTCGCGCTGATGCAGGTATCGCCGGACTTCGTCTGGCTCGCCTTCCCCGTCTGGATGTGGGTCGCCCAGGTCGTGAGCCTGCCGCTCGCCCTGACCCTCACCGCAGCCAGCGTTGCGATGGCCATCGCCGTGCTGAACCAGCACGGGCAGTCCTCCAGTGCCGCCGTGCTCGGGCCGATCATCGGTGCACTCGTCGCCGTCGGCCTGGCCCGCGGAGCGCTCCGACTCGAGCACGAGGGCAAGGAACACCAACGCCTGCTCGCCCGCGTTCTTGAGGCCCAGGCCGAGGCGGACGCGCTCTCTGACGAACTCGTCCGGACGCAGCAGGAAGCGGCTGTCAACGCCGAACGCACCAGGCTCGCCCACGACATCCACGACACCCTTGCCCAAGGTTTCTCCTCGATCCTGCTCCTCACCCGCGCAGCAGCCCGCGAAACCGACCCCGGGCGCGCACAGGAACTCCTGGCCCAGATCCGCGTGGCGGGAGCGGAGAACCTCGCCGAATCGCGCCGCGTCGTATACGCACTGGCCCCCGACGACCTCACCACCGGAGGCCTCGCCGCACCCCTGACCCGAATGACCACCGAGCTGGCCACCCAGCTGAATGCCGACGTCACCATCGACCTGGACCCCAACCTTCCGCGCCTGCACACCGCAACCGAGGTGGCCATCCTCCGCGCGGCGCAAGGAACCCTGGCCAACGTGCGCCGGCACGCCGGCGCCACACACGTCCGGGTCACCCTCGCCCGCGCCGATGACCAGGTCCGCCTCGACGTGGTTGACGACGGAGTGGGTTTCGACCCGAGCGCCATCGCCGCCGAGCCCACACTGGCCGGAGGCTACGGGCTGAGAGCGCTGAAGGAACGCCTCGCCGCGATCGGCGGTGGCCTCGCCATCGAAAGCGAACCCGGGCAGGGTACGGCCATCTCGGTCACCGTCCCGTTCGTTCCCGCGGCGGGCGGAACGCCATGATCACGGTCCTGCTCGTCGACGACCACCCCGTCGTCCGCTCCGGGCTCCGCGCACTCCTCGCCGGCGAACCAACCCTCGACGTGGTCGGCGCCGCGGCCACAGCCGAAGAAGCACTCACCCTCGTCGCCACCCTGGACCCAGACGTCGTCCTCAGCGACCTTCGCCTCGGCGACGGGATCGACGGGGTCACCCTGACCGAGACCCTGCGGCGCGGGGGCGAGCGTCCCGCCGTGCTCATCCTGACCACCTACGACAACGACAGCGACATCGTCCGGGCGGTCATGGCCGGAGCAGCCGGCTACCTCCTGAAAGACGCCGAACCTGAGGTGATCGTCCAAGGCATCCACGACGCCGCCGGCGGACGACTCGTCCTGTCCCCCGAACTCGAACGACGAGTCGCCGCCCGGATGACCCACGGTGTCCCCCAACTCAGCGACCGCGAGCTGGACGTCCTGAGACTCGTCGCCGAAGGACGGGCCAACAAGGAAATCGCCCGCGCGCTCTTCATCTCCGAGGCCACCGTCAAAACCCACCTCGTTCACATCTTCGGCAAACTCCACACAGACAGCCGCACCTCCGCAGTCGCCGCCGCCCGAACCCACGGGCTGATCCCATAGCCGCGTGCCGCCAATCCGCTGGCCTTCGCCCTGACGTTCCGCGGTCCTGCTGGACCGCAGCAGCCGCA
>JAPUEM010000051.1 GCA_027492575.1 Propionicimonas sp. | reverse complement strand
ATCGACGCGATCACCAACGCCCACCCCGAAGCCGCGGCCTGCGCGGCGAAGCTACGCTTCATGTTCGAGATGAACCTGCGCGCAACCCTGACCGATGACGAGGTCGCCTACGTGGCGCTCCACGTCGCCCGGCTCGTGATGGATCTGCGGGGCTAGTTTGACCACACCTGACCGGCGTCGGGCGCAGACCGCCCTGGTCGTCGCCTCCCTGGGCTTCTTCCTGATCACCCTCGACGTCCTCATCATCAACGTCGCGCTGACCCAACTCGAGGCAGAACTGGGCGGCGGCACGGTCGGGCAGCAGTGGGTGATCGACGGCTACACGCTGTGCTTCGCAGCCTTTCTTCTACTGGCAGGCAACCTTTCGGAACGCTGGGGAGCCCGGCGCACCTACACGATCGGGGTGGTGCTCTTCGCGGTCACCTCGCTGGCCTGCGGCTTCGCCCCGTCCATCGGGACGCTGATCGCCGCCCGGTGCGGCCAGGGGCTGGCCGCCGCGCTCATGCTGCCGGCGTCGATGGCGTTGATCCGCGAGCAGTTCCCGGACGCCGCGGCCCGCGCTCGGGCGCTGGGTGTCTGGGCGGTCGGCGGCGCCGTCGCCGCGGCTGCCGGGCCGCTGCTGGGCGGCATCCTCACCACCATCGACTGGCGGTGGGTCTTCCATGTCAACGTCCCGGTCTGCCTGGGGATGCTGGCCTTCCTGGTGGCCGTGGGGTCGTCGCCGCGCCGGGTCGCACCGTTCGACTGGTACGGGCAGGCGCTCTCGCTGATCGGGCTGACCGCGCTGGTCTACGGCCTCATCCACGGCGGCGAGGCCGGCTTCGCCGACCCTGTGGTGCTTGCCAGTCTGTTCGTTGCCGTCGCGGCTCTGATCGCCTTCGTGCTGGTTGAGGGCCGCCGCGCGCACCCGATGATCCCGCTGGAGTTGTTCCGTCCGCTCGACTTCCGGATCGCGCTCACCACCGGGTTCGCCTACCTGGTGGCCTGGTACGGGACGGTCTTCCTGGCCAGCCTGTACCTGCAGCAGCACCTCGGGCTCGCCCCGCTGTGGGCCGGGCTCGCCTTCCTCCCCTCGGCGCTGCTCAGCATCCCCGGCAACCTGGTCAGCGGCCCGCTGACCAACCGGTTCGGCGCGCGCACCCCCGTCCTGATCGGTTTCGGCTCGATCCTGGTCGGGCTGGCCGGGCTGATCCTGACCGCGCCGCTGGGATCGCCCTGGCTCACCGCCGTCTTCATCATCCCGGTCGGCGCAGGTGGCTCGGTCTCCATGCCCGCCGCGACCTCACTCGTCCTCGCGACGGTGCCCGCCGATCGCGCCGGAACCGCCAGCGCGGTCTTCAACACCTTCCGCCAGGTCGGCGGCGCGCTCGCGATCGCCGTCTTCGGAGCCCTGATCGCCCGGCCGGGCGGGTTCCTCGCCGGCATGCAGCTCAGCTTCGCCGTCACCGCCGCGGTCGTCCTCGTGGCCACGCTCGCCGCGCTCCAGATCAAGTCGCGGGCGGCCTCCTGAGTGCCGCGGGACAGGTGGGACAGGGGACGGTTCCTTGTCCCGGTTTGTCCGAAAAGGTGGGAGCGGAACCGTCCCCCGTCCCAACCAGATTCCAAGAGTCCGATCTCCTGAAGGGCGCAACCGACATGTTCGACCATCTCAGCGGAGCTTCCCGGTTGCTCCCGATCATCGGCGACCCCATCAAGTACGTCCAGTCCCCTGTCTGGCTCACCCGCACCCTCGGGGAGCGCGGCCACAACGCGGTCTGCGTCCCGCTGGAGGTGCCCGAAGGCAGCCTGAATGTGGTGATGGCCGGCCTGACCGCGTCGCCGAACGTGGACGGCATCCTGGTCACGATGCCGCACAAGTTCGCCGTCTACGGCTACTGCGCGACCAGTTCGACCCGGGCGAGCGTCTTCGGGGTGGTCAGCCTGATCCGGCGCAACCCGGACGGCAGCTGGCACGGCGACATGCTCGACGGCCTCGCCTTCGTGAAGGCCCAGCGCGACCACGGCGCGACCATCGACGGCGCCCGTGCGCTCTTGATCGGTGCGGGCGGCGCGGGCAGCGCGATCGCCTTCGCTCTCCTGGAAACGGGGGTCGGCGAACTCGTGGTGCATGACACCGACGATTCCCGCGTCGCAACCCTGCTGGGTCAGCTCGCCGACGTGAGTGGCGGACGGGCACGCCCCGGCTCCGCCGATCCCACCGGCTTCGACCTGGTCTTCAACGCCACCCCGCTCGGCCTTCAGCCGGGCGACCCGCTGCCGCTCGACGTGGGCCTGCTCACCGCGTCGATGTTCGTCGGTGACGTGATCGCCGGCCACGGCGTTACCCCGCTGCTCGCCGCCGCCCAGGCGCTCGGCTGCCGGACCGCCAACGGCGAGAACATGGTCGAAGCCGCCCAGGACCTGATGGCTGACTTCTTCCTGAGCAAGTAGCGGCCCTCACATCCGCGAGCCCCGACCCTTCGACAGGCTCAGGGATCGTTGGCTGAGCCTGTCGAAGCCTCCGGCATCCATTGGTCAGCGCTTCCCTGATCCCTAAGGTCGCAGCCAGTCCGAGTCTCCAAGGTGAGGACCGGCGAGCGTAGCGGTCCTTCGGCTAAAACCTCGTTTTGGCCGAACAACCGCTACGTTCGGCGGACTCAGTCGTCCTTAGGGGTCGGGGCGAGGCCGGCCAGCGGGCCGTAGAAGTGGGACGCGGTGCCGCCGCCGTCCATCAGGATGTCGCTGCCGGTGAGGAAGGCGCCACGCTCGGTCATCAGCAATTCTCCGATGGTGCCGACCTCGTCCGGGGTGCCGGCCCGGCCGGCCGGGGAGAGTTCGAGCATCCGGCGGTAGCCGGCGCCGTTCGGGCCGTTGAGCTCGTCGCGGGCCAGCGGGGTGATGATGATGCCGGGGCTGATCGCGTTCACCCGGGC
>JAPUEM010000050.1 GCA_027492575.1 Propionicimonas sp. | reverse complement strand
TCGGATTCGTGCTTTCGGCAGCTCGCATCATGTCATCCTCGATGTGGCCGGCAGCCTGGGCACACGCCCTCATGAACTCAACTCTCGTCTTTGCTGAGTCCAACCTGACCACCCCGGCGCGGGACCTTGCCAATGGTCCCTTCTGGGTCATGCAAGCCCTCACTTGGGTGGTGGTCGTCCTGGCAGCGGCAGCAACCATGACGCTCGCGACAAAGGTGAAGCGGAACCAGTAACCGTGGCCACAACCGGTCAACGCCGCAGCCTGCCGGAGCACAAGCGATGGGGAGCACGCCGTCGAATCTGGCAGCGATCACAGGCGGATCACGGGTTGGTGGAGGCGACCTTCACGTCATGGCCTGCCGTGAGCAGCCGGTGGTTGTCCGTGTCGGCAGTGACGATCACCGACGGTTGCAGGGCGGTCGCGACCGCGGCCACCACGGCGTCGACCGTGAGGTCGCGCTTCTTGCGCCGGACCGGTTCGACCTGCTCGCGCAACGCACCGGCCTGAGCGGCCATCGCTCCCGTGATGTCGATGGTCGGCAGCCTGCGGAGGACCTGCCACACGCGGGCATCGGTGGGCTTGCCAGTGATCAACTCGGCCAGAACGATGGCTGGCACAACGACCCGCTGCTCATTGCGCCGGGCCGCGGCGAGCCGTGCCCGCATCCCCGGTTCGTTTCGGCTTGCGGCCGCTACTGCCTCGGTGTCCAGGACGACCGTGCGTGGACGGGCGCTGCTCACCGCATCTCGTCCGCGTACTGGGCGACCTTGGCCTCATCGACTGGACCGCCCTCGGCTTCCAGTTCCTCAACGAGGCTTGCGAGATCGTCGAGTTCCAACTGGCGGCGCAGGGCCTCGGTGACGTAGGCCGAGACCTGTCCGCGGGGGACGCGGGCGTGCACCGACTCAAGGATGTCGGACGGGATCGTCCAGGACGCCTTCTGGTAGACGATGTCGATACTCATGCCTCAATCCTACCCGTAACCCGATTGGCTGGCCAGGGTGGGGTCTGCCCGGTCAGACCCGGACGAAGCGGACGTTCATGCCCGGGCGCAGCAGGTCGATCAGGCCGGCGTAGGGGGCGGCGATCTCACCCACTCGGGCCTGCAGGTGGTTGAGCGGACGATCCACCCGCATCAGGTGGAGTTCGCCGCAGTAGCGGCCGTAGCCCGCCAGATCCATCTGCAGGCTGCCGCGCAGCCGGTGGTCGGCGTTGAGCAGGCGGGACGGGGTGCGCGCCTGCCGGGTGTCCTCCAGCCGCAGCGAGGCCTCGGCGCCCTCGACCCGGAGATGCCAGGGCCGTTCGGTGAGGAAGGCCACCGACTCGTCCAGGCCGGTCATCGGCAGGGTCACCTCGCCGGTCCGTTCGAAGTGGGAGATCCAGGCCAGGTGCTCGGGCAGCAGCGTCCCCTCGGCGCAGAAGATCTTCACCTGCGGGCTCAGCGTCAGCAGTTCGAGCACGTTGCGGTAGGACGTGCGGTGCCGCTGCTGTTCGAGCATCGGCAGGCCGGCGAAGAGCGGCGCCCGGAAGGTCATCTCGCCCGGGATGAAGGCGTGGACGGGCAGCCCGCGGTCGAAGAAGAGCCGGTTCTGGGCGAGGTAGAAGTCGACCTCGAGCCCGGTCTCGGGGCGGGGGTAGTAGTTGTGCCAGCCGATCACGTCGAGGCCGGCGAGCTCGTCCAGCAGGGCCTCGTCGGCGGTGCTGGCGTTCACCGCGATCGGGAAGTCCGCCGCGATCCGGCGGATCTGCTCAGGGCCGAAGCCGTAGTCGATGCGCAGGCAGGCGATGCCCCAGTCGCGCAGCCGGCCGATCTCGTCCAGCGTGATGCCGAGCTTGCCGAGGGTGGCGGGGGAGACGTCCCCGCAGAAGGTGACCCCGTGGTCGCGGTGCAGTTCACCGAGGTACTCGCCGTACTGCAGCAGCCCGTCGCTCTCGGGGATGTGGAGTGAGGTGAACAGCAGCTTCTCGGGCTGGGTGAGCACCTGCTCGATGACCGCCTCGCGCACCTGCGGGCTGTCGGTGGGGTAGAGCGAGAACAGCATCGTCGATTCTCCAGCGTCGCGTTCGGGGGCGGGGGACGGTTGTGAAAACCCTGGGGTGCCGTCGGGCCGCCGCCCCCCGGCGCGGCCCGACGGCGGTTCGAATCAGCCGAGGCGCTCGACCATGTGCTCCTTGAACCCGAAGAACCAGGTGAGGGTGAAGCCCATGATGTACGAGACCAGCAGGCCGCCGACGTACCACAGCCACATGCCGTTGCTGATGATCGGGGTCATCAGGATGCCCGAGAGCCCCAGGGCGCCGGCGCCGAAGCCGCCGGTGGCCTGAATGCCGAAGGCCACGAAGGCGCCACCGAAGCCACCGCCGAGACAGGCGGTGATCAGCGGGTAGAAGAGCGGCAGCGAGACGCCGTAGATCAGCGGTTCGCCGATGCCCATGATGCCGATCGGGAGCGCGGCCCGGATGATGTTCTTCAGCCGCTGGCTCTTGGTCTTGATGTAGATGGCGATCGCCATGCCGACCTCACCGGCACCCGCCATCGCCAGCACCGGCAGCAGCTGGGTGTAGCCGTGGTCGGCGATCAGCTGGGCGTGGATCGGGGTGAGACCCTGATGGATGCCCAGCATCACCAGCGGCAGGAAGAGCGATGCCAGCAGGTAGCCGCCGATCACGCCGCCCTGTTCCAGGGCGAAGTCGATCAGCAGCCAGTTGATGCCCTGCATCAGCAGCGCCGAGATCGGCATGATCACCAGGATGCACAGCGCCGCGCCCACGATCAGGGTCACGACCGGGACGACGAACAGGTCCAGGGCGGCGGAGACGCGCTTGCGGACCCACTTCTCGATCACGGTGAAGACCCAGGCGGTGATCATCACGCCGATGATGCCGCCGAGGGCCGGCTTCAGATCGCCGAAGAGCGGAATCGTCAGCGGCTGGGCGGCGATCTCGGTGCCGTCGGCCGCGACGCTCGCCGGAATGCCGGCCAGGGACGGCATGTAGGAGACCGCGCCGGCGATCAGGCCGAGCACCGGGGTGCCGCCGAATTCCTTGGCGGTGTTGTGGCCGACCAGCAGGTGGAGGGCGCCCACGACGATGCCGCCCAGGCCGGCGAAGGCCAGGAACCAGGGGTTCTTGACGACCTCCGGGTCGATGATCTTCCAGACATTGGCGATCGCGACGATCAGGCCGCAGGCGATGAAGCCGGGGATGATCGGGATGAAGATGCTGCCGATGTGGCGGAAGGTGGCGTGCACACCGGTGGTGTGCGTGGCCTTCACCTTGGCCTTGTTCTCCGCCTCCAGGGTCCGCAGATCCTCCGCGGCGTCCACCTCGGCGAGCGCGACCCCACCGCTGACCTCGCCGAAGGCGTCCCGCAGCCGCTGGGCGTGGCCCGGGCCGACCACGATCTGAAGCTGGTCGCCGGGGACGACGCCCAGGACGCCGTCCAGGTTCTTGATGGCGTCGATGTCGGCCTTGCCGGTGTCGGCCAGGTTCAGCCGGAGCCGGGTCATGCAGTTGGTGAAGGTATCGACGTTGCCAGCGCCCCCGACCAGATCGATGATCTGGCGGCTGAGTTCTTTGTAATCCACCTTGGTTCCTTTCCTCTTCTCTTGTTTCAGTTGCCGGACGCTTGGGTGTCCGCGATCGCGGCACGGACGAAGCCGTCCGCGCCGGCCAGGCGGGCTCGGGCCGCCTCGGCGTCAATGCCGCACAGGATCGCGACGATCGCGGTCTTGGCGTGGTTGTCGGCGTCGGCCAGCGCCTGCCGGGCGATCTCGGCGTCGCAGCCGGTGGCGGCCACGACGATGCCGATGGCCCGCGAGACCAGCTTCTCGTTGGTCGGACGGACGTCGACCATCAGGTTCCCGTAGACCTTGCCCAGCCGGACCATCGTGGCGGTCGAGATCATGTTGAGGATCAGCTTCTGGCTGGTGCCGGACTTCAGCCGGGTGGAACCGGTCAGCACCTCCGGGCCGTTGTCGACCTCGATCGAGACCTCCGCGTGGCGTCCCACCTCGGCGCCCGGGTTGCAGGCGATCGAGACGGTGGCGGCGCCGATCTCGCGGGCGTAGTCGAGCCCGCCGATCACGTAGGGCGTCCGTCCGGAGGCGGCGATGCCGACCACCACGTCGTCGGCGGTGAGGTTGATCTCCTTGAGATCCTCGACCCCCAGTTCCGCGGAATCCTCGGCGCCCTCGACCGCCTTGAACATGGCGCCGAGGCCGCCGGCCAGCAGTCCGACGACGACCGACGGGTCGGTGCCGAAGGTGGGCGGGCACTCGGCGGCGTCGAGCACGCCCAGCCGGCCGCTGGTACCGGCCCCGGTGTAGATCAGGCGGCCACCGCGGCGCAGCGCCGCGACGGCGAAGTCGACGGCCTTGGCGATCTGGGGGATCTGGGTGGCCACGGCGTCGGCGACCCGATGATCCTCGGCGTTCATCACTTCGAGGAATTCGGTCACGCTCATCGCATCGAGCGTTGCGGTGCGCGGGTTGCGGGACTCGGTGGCGGTCAGGGCGCTGAGGTCTGGCATGAGGCTCCTTAGGACGGCATCTTCGTCATCTGAAGCGATGCTACAACAACTCTGCTGAAATTGTAACTATGTAACATCGCGATATGTCACACTGCTTTTGCTGGAGTCTGGCACCGATCGCCGGCCGCGTGTGGGAGGTAGTCGTTGGACGTCATGGAGTCGATCCGGACCGCCCTTCCGCGGCTGCGTCCGGCGGAGGGCAGAGTCGCCCGGGCGATCCTGGACGACCCGGACGCCGCGCTGGAATCGACCGTCGCGGGCCTGGCGCGCAAGGCGGAGGTCTCGCAGGCCAGCGTCATCAGGTTCACGCAGACGCTCGGCCTGAGCGGGCTGCCCGCGCTGCGGATCGAGCTAGCCCAGGAACTCTCCCGGCAGGCCGTCGAGCTCGAGCGCTCGAACGTCGCCGAGGGTGAGGTCAACCCCTCGGACACCCTGGCCGACATGGTGGCCAAGGTCGCCTTCCACGAGGCGCGTTCGATCGAGCACACCGCCCGGCAGCTCGACCTGGACGCCCTGGAGCAGGTGGCGCAGGCCATCGCCGCCGGGCATCACGTGGTCACCTTCGGTGTCGGCGCCAGCGGGCTGGCCGCCGCCGATCTGGCACAGAAGCTGCAGCGGATCGGGCTGATGTGCCTCTCTTCCCACGACACCCACGTCCAGCTGGTGCACGCGGCACTGGCGGGCCCGGCGACGGTCACGGTGGCGTTCTCCTTCGGCGGACGCACCGTCGAGGTGCTGCGGGCGCAGCAGATCGCCGGTCGGGCCGGTGCCCTGACGGTGGCGGTCACCAACGACCCGGAGTCGCCGGTCGCCCAGGGTTCCCGCCTGGTGCTGCGCACCAGCGCCCGCGAGGCGGCGATGCGGGCGGCCGCGCTGGCCAGCCGGATCGCGCAACTGGCGGTGGTCGACTTCCTCTTCGTCCGGGTCGCACAGTTGCGGTTCGACGATCTCGGCTCGGCGTTGAAGGCGACCCTAGAAGCTGTGGGCGAACAGCACCTTCCCTGAGCCGAACCGCGCCGCGCCGCGCAGCGGACGCTCAGGTTCGTCGCATACCATGGATGCCTGACGACGGTTCACCGCCGCCAACTCAAGGAGGACATACCCACATGCAGAGCAACAACCCGGTGCTCGCCAGGACCGACTGGGGCCAGTCGCAGCAGACCCAGTACGCCCCCGGCCAGCCCTACCCCGGCTACGACCCCAATGCCGCCCAGTTCCAGAGCCCGCCCGCCCCGACCTCGGTGATGACCATCGATGACGTGATCACGAAGTCGGCGATCACCATCGGCACCGTGGTGCTGGTGGCCGCCCTCACCATGTGGGGCTTCACGACCGGCCTGCTGCCGGGCAGCCTGCTGTACCCGGCGATGATCGTCGGCGCCCTGGTCTCCTTCGGCGTGGTGCTGCTGGTCAGCTTCCGCCGCCAGGTCAAGCCCGGTTTCGTGCTGGCCTACGCCGCGATCGAGGGTGTCTTCCTGGGTGCGGTCAGCCTCATGTTCGAACTGCTCTACCCCGGCATCGTGATCCCGGCCGTCCTCGGCACCTTCGTCGCGGCCGGCGCCACCCTGGCGGCCTACAAGGCGTTCCGGATCAAGGTGACCGACAAGTTCCGCAAGATGGTGATCATCGGCACCATGGCCTACGCCGGCGTGCTGCTGGTCAACCTGATCCTGTCGCTCTTCGGCATCAACCTGGGCATCATCTCGATCACCGGCCAGGTCAGCTGGATCGCGCTGCTCGCCTCCGCGGTGGGCGTCGGCCTGGCGGTCTTCAACCTGATCCTCGACTTCGACTACATCGAGCAGGGGATCGCGGTGCGGGCTCCGGCCAGCGAATCCTGGCGGGGCGCCTTCGGGCTCACCGTCACCCTGGTGTGGCTCTACATGGAGATCCTGCGGATCCTCTCCTACTTCCGGCGCTGAACCCCGGTCTCGGACGGTGCGGCTCACTTCGGTGGGCCGCACCGTTCGCGTTCCGGGTCAGCCGGCGTCGAGCCAGGCGTCCACCAGCGGCTGCACGTGGCGTTCCAGCAGGGCGCGGGCGCTGGCCGTCCAGCGGAGGGAGGCCCAGCGCTCCAGGGGGATCCAGGCGGCGGCGGAGGTTGTCCCGCCGACATCGTGAACCACCGGCGTGGTGGGCTCCGGGCAGCGTCCGGCGAAGATGATCCGGACGGCGTGGAAGTCCTCGATCAGGCCGGTGGGGGAGCGTCCGATCCAGTGGTCGGTCTGCAGGTCGAGCAGGTGGGAGATCTCCAGGCACTGCCCGGTCTCCTCGTCCACCTCCCGGATCACGGCCTGCGCGGCGGCCTCACCCGGGTCGATGCCGCCGCCGGGCAGCCCCCACAGGCCCGGCACGGCCGTCTTGTCGGAGAACTGCGTGGCCAGGATGCCGCGGGTGGAGAGGGTGATGGTGTAGGCGGCCAGCCGCTGCCGGACGATCGGCGTGACGTCGGCGGTGAGCTCCAGGCCGGGATCCATCGAACGGGTGCGCGGGGCGACCCGCGGATGGACCCGCCGGCCGTGCCGGGAGACCTGGACGGTGAGGGCGAGATCGGGCGCCAGGCCACTGATCGAGAGCGGACGGACCACCCGGTAGCCACGCTCCCAGACGAGCCGATGGGGCTCGACGCCATGCGGCAGGACCCGGCTGAAGACCGGCGATCCGCCGGCAACCTCGACCCCGATGATCCGCATCGATTCATCATGACCCAGCCGACTGGCGAAACCAAGCGGACTCCCCGACGGGTCGTCATCCCGGATCGAGGCGGGCGGCGTCAGGAGGCGGGGAGCTCCCGTCCGGCCGCGTCGGTGGTCAGCGACTGGCTGCCGATCCGGAACTGCATCCGGGGTTCGCCGGAACCCTCGGTGTCCGCCATGGTCATCGACCACTCGGTCTCCGGTTCGAGGTCGTGAGCCAGTCTGGTGCGCTGCACCACGGCCCAGATCACCTCGGCGTCGACCAGTTTGGCGGCGAAGGGTTCGGCGGGTGGCGGGTCGTCCCGGATGACGGTGGTCACCGGCACTTTGGGCGGGCGCTGGCAGCGGACGGTCGTGTCGTCGGGGCCCGCGTAGCTCGCCCAGGCTCCGGCCTCCGAATCGACGCCGACCTGACGGACGACCACCCGTCCGGCGAGCACGTCGGCCAGCCCGGCCGCCACCCCCGCCTCGGTCTGGTAGTTGAGTTCGGGCAGCAGCGCACCGTCCGGGTTGAAGAAGACGGTGCGCGATTCCGGGTTGGTGGTGACCGTCATCATGACCCGGCCGCCGGAGTACTCGACGATCTGCAGGGTCTGCTGGGCGGTCTCGCCGGACAGCCTGGCGGCGACCCGGAACAGCCGTCCCAGGTCGTCGAGGGCGAAGTCGTCCAGCGTGAAGCTGGCCTGATCGACGTACTGCAGGTCGCTCGCGGCGCGCTGGATCAGGCCCTCCCGGTAGGCCCAGGTGACCGGCTCGGTCTCGTCGGCCGCCAGGACGCTGACCGTGGCGGTCTCGGCGGTCGCCTCCACCATGATCAGCTGCCCCGGCCCGGCCGCGGTGAGCAGCCGATCGAGCATGGCCCGCGCCGCGCCGGGCGCGGTCAGGTCGATGGTCGGGGTCGGGCTCGGCGTCGGGGTGGGGGTCGGCGTCGGCGTGGTGATCGAGGGGGACGGTGGAGCGGCGGGCTGGCAGGCGGTCAGCGCAACGGCCGCGAGCACCGCGAAGCCGGCGGCGAAGACCCGTGAGGGGGGCATACCAGGCAGGTTAGCGCGGCGGCGAAAGGGTGGGCAGACTGGGCTGGTGATCGATCTCACCGCCGATGCCGTGCAGGTGGCGCCACGACTGCTCGGCTGCCTGCTGCGCGCCGGTGAGCTGACGTTGCGGATCACCGAGGTGGAGGCCTACGCCGGCACCGGCGACCTGGCGGCCCACGCGGCGATCGGCCCCCGTCCGCGCACCGCCGCGCTCTTCGCCGGGCCGGGAACCCTGTACTGCTACCTCTCGCACGGCCTCCACATCTGCGGGAACGTCGTCTGCGGCCGGCCCGGGCACGGGTCGGCCGTGCTCCTGCGTGCGGGCGAGGTGGTCGGCGGGCTGGAACTCGCCCGCTCCCGGCGTCCGGGTGTCGCCGATGCGGCACTGGCGCGGGGGCCGGGAAACCTCGGGCGGGTGCTCGGCTGGACGCTGGCCGATTCCGGCCGCCGGATCGGCGAGGACGGGCCGCTGCTGGAGCCGGGTGAACCGCCGGCCACGGTGGAGAGCGGGCCGCGGGTGGGGGTTTCGGTGGCGCACGAGCGTCCCTGGCGGTTCTGGATACCGGGCGACCCGACGGTCTCCGCCTATCGTCGCAGCCCGCGCGCGGTCTCCGACGACCGGGCGTGGTAGCCCGGTCGGATTCCGGCTCGGCAAAAGGTGAGGGCCGGACCAAGTATGAGTTGGTCCGGCCCTCGGGTCGTTCAGGCTGGACGCCTCCTGAACTCGGTCAGCCCGCCTGATCCGCCTGTCCGTCCCGACAGGACGCCGCCAGGTTTCCCCGTTGGCAATGGACCTCGATTGCTGTCCGACCGCCTCTCGACTGCTTCCCCTTTCGGCTGGCCGTCTCGATGACGTGTCATATTTCTACCCCTCCGGCCGGGGCGACGCAAGGGGTTTGGCGAAAGATCTTCGAGGGATTTTTGATGGCCTCGGCGTGTCGCCTGGACACGCCGGGAAGTGCGGCCATCGGCCCGTTGAGGCGTGGTGGACGGCTCCCCCCGGGAACGCACGGACCGGACCAACTCATACTTGGTCCGGTCGCTACTTTTCTACCGGGCCGGGCGCGGATCGGCCCGCAACGACACGCCAGGCCGGCCGAATTCGTCCCGGGACGGCGTCTCGCGCGGGTCGTCCGGGAAGGCTTCGGAAAGAACCTTGCAGACCCTTCCCCCAAGGCCGGTGAGGGCGAGTAGGGTGGCGGTACCGGTCGGCCCAAGGGAGGGCCGGCCCCGGTCGGATCGAGGTATGACATGACTGATCAGGCAGCGAGCGATTCGCTCGAGAACGCCGTGGGCACCACCGTGACAGTGAGCCGGTCGGTGTCCCTATCCCCGAAGAATGTCTGGAAATTCCTGGTAACCCGTGAAGGCGCCGAAGCCCTGCTGGGCCCCGGCGGAGAACTCGGCGACAAGGGCGACAGCTGGCATGCGGCGGACGGCACCTACGGTGTGATCCGCTCCTACCATCCGTTGGAGCAGATCCGGTTCAGCTGGCACGCGGCCGACGAGGCGCCCAAGACGCTGGTGGACGTCCACCTGCTGCCCGGCGCCGAGGGTGACACGACGGTCGAGATCCGTCACGAACAGATCCCGCAGTACTTCGACTCCGGTGCGATCACCCGGCGCTGGGAATCCGCGCTGGAGAAGGTCGTCGAAGCCGCGAGTTGATTCTCGGCGCCCCCGGCGCGGCCGTCGGGTGAGTTCGCTCAGCCGGCGGAACAACGCACCCCGGTGGCGTGCACCGGGCAGTAGCCGTTCGGGACCTTGATCAGATACTGCTGGTGATAGTCCTCGGCCGGGTAGAACGGCCCAGCCGGCGCGATCTCGGTGGTGATCGGGCCGAAGCCCGCCGCGGTGAGCTT
Source organism: Propionicimonas sp. (assembly GCA_027492575.1). Classification (GTDB taxonomy): domain Bacteria; phylum Actinomycetota; class Actinomycetes; order Propionibacteriales; family Propionibacteriaceae; genus Propionicimonas. The sequence goes on along the minus strand of JAPUEM010000050.1, from coordinate 12,896 downwards.
CGGCTGGAAGCCCGCCGCCACCTCGTGGGCCAGCGCGGCCTGTTCGTCGTCCACGGTGTAGAGCGCGGAGCGGTACTGGGTGCCGTGGTCGTTGCCCTGCCGCATCCCCTGGGTGGGGTCGTGGTTCTCGAAGAAGACCGCCAGCAGGTCGCGGTAACTCACCCGGGCCGGGTCGTAGCTGACCATCACCACCTCGGCATGCCCCGTCCCGCCGGAGCAGACCTCGCGGTAGGTCGGGTTGGGGGTCACCCCACCCGCGTAGCCGACGGCCGTGGAGGTGATGCCGTCGGTCTTCCAGAACAGTTTCTCGGCGCCCCAGAAGCAGCCCATCGCGAAGTAGGCCACCTGCGAGCCCGCCGGAACCTCGCCGACGCGGTTGCCGAAGACCTCGTGCCAGCAGGGTTCGGCGAGGATGGGAGTCGCCCGTCCGGGCGGGGCCTGAGTCATGTCAGGTGAAACCCCGCCGGGCGGTGGGTCATTCCAGCCGCCAGTCGACGCCGGGCGCGCCCTGGGCTTCCAGGGCGGCGTTGACCTTGCTGAACGGACGCGAGCCGAAGAAGCCGGCATGGGCCGACAGCGGCGACGGGTGGGCCGAGGCGATCTGCGGGACGTCGCCGAGGCGCGGGCCGAGGTTCTGCGCGTCCCGGCCCCACAGCAGCGCGACCAGCGGGCCGCCGCGGGCCACCAGGGCGTCGATCGCGCAGGCGGTGACCTGCTCCCAGCCCTTGCCACGGTGCGATCCCGGTTGCCCCGGACGGACCGTGAGCACCCGGTTGAGCAGCAGCACCCCCTGCTCGAACCAGGGCGTGAGGTCGCCCGTCGCGGCCGGCGGAATGCCGAGATCGGCCTGCATCTCGGTGTAGATGTTCACCAGGCTCCGCGGCAGCGGACGGACCTCCGGCGCGACCGAGAAGCACAGCCCGACCGCGTGCCCGGGCGTGGGGTAGGGATCCTGCCCGACCAGCAGCACCCGGACGTCCGCCATCGGACGGGAGAAGGCCCGCAGCACGTTGGCGCCGGCCGGCAGGTAGCTGCGTCCGGCGGCCAGTTCCGCGCGCAGGAAGTCACCCATCCCGGCGATGACATCGGCCACCGGCGCGAGTGCTTCGGCCCAGTCGGGGGCGACCAGTTCGGTCAGCGGACGGGGTGCGGTCATGCCCGAAGCCTACCGGCGTCGACTGAGCGGCGGTTCAAGCCCGCGCCGCGACAGGCCGCTCAACCCCGAGTTGCCCCTGGCTTTGTTGTGAATCTCGTAAGCTACGCTTTCCAATCTGGAAAGCGGGAGTACGGTTGAGGCATGACAACGTCTGACCTTGGTCCCATCCTGGAGGATCTCGCCGCCGGCCGGATCGACGCCGCCGAGGCGGCCCGCCGGATCGATGCGCTCAAGCCGCACGACCCCGACCCGGTCGCCGAACCGACACCCCCGGAGCCCAGCAACGAAGAGCTGGGCGACGACAACGACGCCGGACGCCGCCAGTACTCGCCGTACGCCCGCGAGGTCTTCGCCGCCGGCGGGGACGACGAGGTGCCGCCCAGCCATCGCCGCGCCGCCGGCTCCAAGGGGGTCGACCGGATCTCGGTGCACGCCGTGGGCCGCCGCGTCCGGATCGTCGGCGACCGTTCGGTGGCCACCGCCTCGGCCGAGGGGCCGCACGTGCTGCGCCGCAACGGCTCGGTGCTCGAGGTCTCCAGCGACGGCGAGATCGGCCCGAACCTGGACGGCTTCAGCATCCTGCGTCCGCCGCGCAGCCTGGACGAACTGCGTGCCCTCGGCCTCGGCAAGGAACTGCTCCTGCGGATCAACCCGAGCATCCTGGTGGATGTCGAGGTGACCGCCGGCGGCCTGACCTGCACCGACGTCCCCTACCTCGGCAAGGTGCGGCTGACCGCCGGCAGCGCCGAACTGAGCGGTGTCGCCGAAGCCGAGGACGTCCTGGTGCAGGCCGGTTCCGCGTCGATCAAGGGCTCCATCGCGTCCGGGCGCTCCCGGGTGCGGGTCGAATCCGGCCAGCTCACCGTCGAACTCGACGACCGCTCGAACGTCACCGTCCGCGGTGAGGCCCAGCTCGGCAAGATCACCTGGCCGGACAACCAGGCCCTGGACGAGTTCGTGCTGGGCAACGGCTCCGCGCGGCTCGACATCGGCGTGGTGATGGGCTGGGCCACCGTCAAGGCGGAGCTGCGATGAGCACCTACCACCCGCCCTCGGACTGCCCGGTCTGCGGCAGCGAGCTCATCACCACCCGGCTCGGCTGCCGTTCCTGCGGCACCGAGCTGGCGGGGGATTTCGCCAGCTGCGATTTCTGCTCGCTGGACGAGCGCGAGACCGAGTTGCTGCGGGTCTTCCTGGCCTCGCGGGGCAACCTGCGCGAGGTCGAGAAGCACCTCGGCGTCTCCTACCCGACCGCGCGCGGCCGGTTCACCCAGTTGTTGGTGAAGCTGGGCCTGGCGGGGGAGTCCGAGGCCCCGCCCGCGCTCACCCGCGACCAGGTGCTGACCGAGGTGGCCAGCGGTGCGCTGGCCCCGTCCGAGGCCGCGGTGCTGCTGGCCGAGCTGGAGTCGTCGGCCGGTTAGCCGGTGAAGGGCGCCACCGCGACGATGGTGACCTCGATGGGCTTGCCGTTCGGGGCGGCGTAGCTCACGGTGTCGCCCGGGGCCGCACCGAGCACGGCGGCGCCCAGCGGTGACTGCGGGGAGTAGACCTCGATGTCGACCGAGTCGTCCAGGCCCATCACCTCGCGCGAGCCGAGCAGGAAGGTGTCGTCGTCGTCCGGGTCGCCGTCGAAGTAGATGGTGACCAGGGTGCCGGGGGTGACCTGATTGCCGGTGGGCGCTTCGCCGACCTGGGCGGATTCGAGAATGGCCGCCAGCTGCCGGATCCGCGCCTCCTGGTGGCCCTGCTCCTCGCGGGCGGCGTGGTAGCCGCCGTTCTCGGAGAGGTCGCCCTCCTCGCGCGCCTGCGCGATCTTCGCCGAGACCTTCTGGCGTCCTTCGCCCTTGAGGTAGGTCAGCTCGGCGGTCAGCTTGTCGTGGGCCTCCTGGGTGAGCCAGGTGGTCGTGGTGTTCGCGTCAACCATCGATCGACCATATCTCATGCCCCGGATTTTCTCGCGCTGGTCAGCCGGTGGGGCGGCACTCCTCGGCGGTGGCGGAGGTGCCGCGCTTGAAGGTGCGGACGGTGACCGTCTGCCGGGTCTGGTGCTCGCCGCCGGGCGCCACGGTGAGGTCGACCTCGCCGACCCGTTCGTAGCTGACCGCCTGGACGAAGAGCAGACACTGTGCGCCGCGGCTGAGATCCTCGCGCTCGACGGCCACGGTGACCTCGAACTCGGTGTCGGAGACGGCGCGGAAGGCGTCCACCCGGGCCGACACCGGCGGGACGGCGCCCTCCAGCGCCACCCAGCCGACCCAGCCGAGCCCGATCGCGCCCAGCAGCACGGCCCACAACCGCCAGTCGGCCAGCGGACTGCGGCGGGCCGGGTAGCGGCGGGCGAGGCGCTCGGCGTCGGTCTCCATGCGTCCCATTCAACCCGATCTGGTCGGGCGGGGTTGACGGGGCACTCACAATGGTGTCGATGTCCGATCTGCCTGATGCCGGCCTCCGGCTGCTCCACGTCCATGCTCACCCTGACGACGAGTCGTCCAAGGGTGCGGCCAGCACCGCCTACTACGTCGCCCGCGGGGCGCGGGTGATGGTGGTGAGCTGCACCGGCGGCGAGGAGGGCGAGATCCTCAACCCGCGGCTGGATTCCCCGGAGAACTGGGAGCGGATGCACGAGTTGCGCCAGGAGGAGATGGCGGCCGCCGCCGAGATCCTCGGCATCGAGCACGTCTGGCTGGGCTACCGCGATTCCGGCTTTCCCTCCGGCGACGACTGGCAGCCCAACAGCCCCGACGCCTTCTCGCTGGCCGACGTGGACGAGGCCGCCGGCCGGCTGGTGAAGGTGATCCGCGACTTCCGTCCGCAGGTGCTCACCACCTATGACGAGCGGGGTGGCTACCCGCACCCCGACCACATCCGGTGCCACGTCGTGTCGATGGCCGCGCTGGATCAGGCGGCGGATCCCGATCTGTGGCCGGAGCACGGCGAGGCCTGGGCCGTCCCGAAGGTCTACTACCAGATGGGCTTCCACCGCGACCGGTTCGTGGCCCTGGACGAGGCGATGCACGCCGAGGGTCTGGGCCGCCCCTACGCCGAGCGCCTGTCGAGCTGGCTGGACGACGACGACCACCCGCACCTGCGCCCCACCAGCTTCATCCCCGCGGGTGACTTCTTCGAGGTGCGCAACGCGGCCCTGCTGGCCCACGCCAGCCAGATCGACCCGGACAGCTTCTGGTTCGCCGTCCCGACGGAGGTCGAGCGGGCCGGCTGGCCGACCGAGGATTTCCAGCTCGTCCGCTCGTCGGTGCCCACCGAACTGCCGGAATCCGACCTCTTCGCCGGCCTCCGCGAGCAGGCGTAGGGTCGGAGCATGGTGCTCTTCGACCTGGGATCCGACTTCGTAGCGCCCTCCTGGACACCGCTGGCGCTGGTGGGGCTGCTGCTGATCGTCCTGGCATTGCTCTTCGTGAGCCTGCGCGGCCACCTGCGCAAGATCAACGTCCCTGGTGAGCCGGAGCCCGCGGACGAGGAGACCCCGACCACCACCTCGTCCTGACCGGACGGTTGACCGCGGACGATCGCTTCTCTCCGCTCACGTTGTGGACCGACCGTGAACCAGCGGTGATGATAGGGCGATGACGACCTATCACGGCACGAAGGAGTTCGAGGGCGCGAGCTTCGTCAGGGCGAGCTTCAAGGGTGCGACCCTGCGATTCTCCGATGTCAGCGGCGTGACGATGCGCAGCGTCGATGTGGACGGGCTCGACATCGACAGCCACGACCTCTTCTTCGGCAGCCTCATCGTCAACGGGGTGGACGTGGTGCCGCTGGTGGAGGCCGAGCTCAACCGGCAGTTCCCGGGCCGCGAACTGCAGAAGGCGGAAACGCCCGAAGGCCTGCGCGAGGGTTGGGTCGCCGTGCAGGCCGCCTGGCAGACGACGGTGGCGGATACACCACCCGAACTGGTGGACGCCCACGTCGAGGACGAGTGGTCGCTGGCCCAGACCCTGCGGCATCTCGTCCTGGCGACCGACGCCTGGCTCCGCGGCGGGATACTGCGGATCGAGCAGCCGTTCCACGAGATCGGTCAGATCTTCACCGGCGCCGCGGAGATGGGCTTCGACATGTCGATCTTCCGCGAGGATCCGCCGGCCTACGAGGAGATCCTCGCGGTGCGCGCCGAGCGTCAGCAGCTGGTCACCGACTTCCTGGCCGCGGCCACACCGGAACTGCTCGCCGAGGAACGCGAGAACCCGTGGGGCGGTGACGACTGGCACCCCACCGTGGGCGACTGCGTCCGCGTGATCCTGGAGGAGGAGTGGGCGCATCTGCGCTACATCCGGCGGGATCTCGCCCTGATCCGGCAGGCGTAAGCTCACGCCGTTCCCGTCCCGGTTAGGGTTGGGCCGTGAACCGACTCGCCGAGGCCGCCTCGCCCTACCTGCGGCAGCATGCCGACAATCCGATCGACTGGTGGCCGTGGGGGCCCGAGGCGCTGGCCGAGGCCAAGCGGCGGGACGTCCCGATTCTGCTGTCGGTCGGGTACTCCGCCTGCCACTGGTGCCACGTCATGGCGCACGAGTCGTTCAGCGACCCGGCGGTGGCCGAGCTGGTGAACCCGAACTTCGTGGCGATCAAGGTCGACCGCGAGGAGCGTCCGGACATCGACGCCATCTACATGAAGGCCACCCAGGCGCTGACCGGGCAGGGCGGCTGGCCGATGACCGTCTTCTGCACGCCGGACGGGCTGCCCTTCTTCGCCGGGACGTACTACCCGCCGACGTCCGGACGCGGAGTGCCGTCCTTCACCGAACTGGTCGAGGCGATCGCCGGCGCCTGGCGGAACCGGCGGGACGAGGCGGTGGCCTCGGCAGGGGTGATTCGTGAGCACCTGGCGGGCGAATTCGTACCGCCGGCCGCACCTGATTCGATCGACGTGTGGGGGGCGCTCGGGGCGCTCGGCAAGGACTTCGACGCCGTCCATGGCGGCTTCGGGACGGCCCCGAAGTTCCCGCAGCCCGGCGCGATCGACGCCCTGCTGGTGAAGGGCGAACCCGGCTCGCTGGATGTCGCGCAGCGCAGCCTGGAGGCGATGGCCCGCGGCGGCATCTGCGACCAGCTGGGCGGCGGCTTCCACCGGTACAGCGTGGATGCCGGCTGGGTGGTGCCGCACTTCGAGAAGATGCTCTACGACAATGCGCTGCTGCTGGGGGTGTACGTCCGCGGCTGGCGGCGGGTGCCCGACCACGAGCCGCTGGTCCGCGGCCTGTTCGAGCGGACGGTGCGCGGCATCGTCGGCTGGCTGGAGCGGGAGATGGAGTTGCCCGGCGGCGGGTTCGCGGCCAGCCTGGACGCGGACAGCCTCGACGTCCGCGGGGTGAAGCACGAGGGCGTCTACTACGCCTGGAACCCGGAACTGCTGATCGATGCGCTCGGCGACGGGGACGCGGACTGGGTGGCCGGGGTCTTCCACGTCACCACCACCGGCACTTTCGAGCACGGGCTCTCGACCCTGCAGCTGCGCGGTCACCCGGAGGCCGAGCGGCTGGCGCGGGTGAGTGAGAAGCTGCTCGCCGTCCGCCGCCACCGGTGGGCGCCCGACCGCGACGACAAGCTGGTCGCCGCCTGGAACGGCTGGACGATCGACGCCCTGGTCTGGGCTGCTGCCGTCTTCGACCAGCGCGACTGGTTGGGGTTGGCCGAGCGGGCGGCCGGCGCGTTGTGGGGTACCCACTGGGTGGACGGACGGCTGCGCCGCACCTCCCTGGACGGGGTGGCCGGCGAGACCGAAGGCCTCGCCGAGGATTATGGCGCGGTGGCGCAGGGCTTCGCCCGGCTGGCGGGAGCCCTCGGTGATCCGGTCTGGCTGGCGCGGGCGGTGGCGTTGCTGGAGGTGGCGCTGGCCCGGTTCGGCGCCGACGACGGCGGCTTCCACGACACCGCCGACGACGCCGAGGCGCTCTACGTCCGGCCTCGGGATGTGTCGGACAACCCCACCCCGTCGGGCACCAGCGCCCTGGTGGCCGCGTTGCGGCTGGTGGGGCTGCTGGCCGACCGTCCGGACTACCTGGCCCGCGCCGATGCCGCCGCGCTCACCACGCGCGGATTGGTCGCCGCGGCACCTCGCTTCGCCGGGTCGGCGCTGACCGACCTGGTGGTCGCCGACGAGGCCAGGACCGGCCTGTCGCCCGCGGTGGCCGTGGTGGTCACCCCTGACGGCGACCCGTTGGCCGAACTCGCCCGCGCCACCTGGCGGATGGCTCCGGTCGGCACCGCTGTGGTCGTCGGCCGCCCCGGGACGGCCGGCTTCGCCCACCATTTCGACGACCGTCCGGCGGGGGAGTCCGGCCTGGTCTACGTCTGCCGCGGGACGGTCTGCTTCGCGCCTGCGTCCGACCTCGCGAGCCTGCGCACGGCGCTGTGGAGCCGGGCTTGAGGCTGCGACTCCGCGAGGTGAGTGCACTTTTGCCAGATAACGGACTCGCGCGACAAATACGTCGCGGCGAGTGGCTATATGGCAGTAAGTGCAGTCGCCAGCTGGCGAGAGTTCCGCCGCCGGACAACAACCCTCGGCTACCCGAGCACCGCGACGGCGATCGAAGCGAAGTGGCAGGCGGCCGCGGCGATGGTGCAGGCGTGGAAGATCTCGTGGTAGCCGAAGAGGCGCGGTGACGGGTTGGGCCGCTTGAGGGCGTAGACGGCTGCGCCGAAGGTGTAGATCACGCCGCCGAGCAGCAGCAGGATCACCACCGCCGGCCCGCCGGCGGCCCAGAAGGCGCCGAGCCAGCCCAGCGCCACCCAGCCCATCGGGACGTACAGCGCCACGTCCAGCCAGCGGGGGCGGCCCGGCCACAGCAGGGTCAGCGCGACCCCGGCGGCGGCGATGCCCCACACCAGGCTCAGCAGCAGGGCGCGTTGCGAGCCCTCCAGCAGGGCGAGCGCCAGGGGAGTGTAAGTGGCGGCGATGAACAGGAAGATGTTGGAGTGGTCGGCGCGCTGCAGCCAGGAGCGGACGGTCGGCGTCCAGCGTCCGCGGTGGTAGACGGCGCTGGTGCCGAACAGGACCAACGAGCCGGCCAGCCAGACCGCCGCGCCGAGGCGTCCCGGCCCCGCGGGGGCGAGGATCACCAGCAGGATGCCCGCCAGCAGAACCACCGGCGTCATGCCGGCATGCAGCCAGCCGCGCCAGGCCGGCTTGAGGGGGTTCAGCTCTGCGGAGGCCATGTCCACCTACTTTATTTCGCGTCAACCAACGTACTTTACGAAGCGTAGGTTACGGAGGCGTAGGTTTCAAGTCCTCCGGGTCGATCTACGACGTCCCGCTCTTCCGACATCAAGGTGTGGCCGATCTTCCGAGGTCGGTCGGCCAGTCACACCTTGGCGGGTGGGAGCGGGTGGTCGTGCGTTGCCGGTGGAACGGTGTGGGCGGTCTTCCGAGGTCGGTCAATCGGCCACACCTTGGCGGGGGAGCGCGGACGGTCGGGATGAGAGGAGGGCTGCGGGCGATTGCGGGCGGGCGATAGGCTTCGGGCATGTCGTTGGCCCCCGGCCTGAAGGCTGCGGTGAAGGCACTCGTGCCCCGTGGCCTGCTCTACGCAACCTACGAGCAGCGGCTGCTGCGCGACCTGGATCGCAACCGGCTGCCGCACCACGTCGCGGTGCTGGCCGACGGCAACCGACGCTGGGCGCGGGCCAACGCCCCGGGCCAGGAACTCGTGCTCGGCTACCGCGCCGGCGCCGACAAGCTCAAGCAGTTCATCGGCTGGTGCGAGGAGGTCGGGGTCCCGATCGTCACCCTCTGGGTGCTCTCCACCGAGAATCTGGAGCGGGCGGCCGACGAGGAACTCGACCCGCTGCTCGATGTGATCAGGGATCTGGTGGTCGATCTGGCGGCTGACGGCCGCCGCCGGGTGCAGGTGGTGGGGGATCTCAACCTGCTGCCGGCCGGTGTCGCCGATGACCTGCGGGCCGCCGAGCAGTCCTGCGCCGAGGCGGCCGGCATGCACGTCAACATCGCGGTCTCCTACGGCGGACGCCACGAGCTGCGCGACGCCGTCCGCTCGCTGCTGGCCGACGAGGCCGCCAAGGGCACCGATCTGGCCGAGCTGGCCGAGACCCTGGAGATCGACCACATCTCCGAGCACCTCTACACCGCCGGCCAGCCCGACCCCGATCTGATCATCCGCACCTCGGGGGAGCAGCGGCTCTCCGGCTTCCTGATCTGGCAGTCGGCCCACAGCGAGTTCTACTTCTGCGAGGCGTTGTGGCCCGATTTCCGCAAGGTCGACTTCATCCGCGCCCTGCGCGACTACTCGCAGCGCGAGCGCCGCTTCGGCAGGTGAAGGCTCGGTAACGCTGGGCGTGTCGTTCCTTGCCAGCGGGAATTCTCGACTTACTCTGCAAGAGTTCCGGCAGCCGCCGGAGCGTCGGGAGGCAACCACGTCCATGCGCCGTCCAGCTCTGACGAGCCAGGCTCGCGGGCCCGCACCAGGCCCCGTCACCTCCGGCTGAACACCACCAGGTGGGGCCGGACGCGGTGAGGTGCGGCCCCGGAAACGAGAACATCGTGCCGCGCTCGACCACTCGCACCGCCTTCACCGGCTCGCCCACGATCGCCGCCGGGCTGAAGACCTACGTGATCGACACCTCCGTCCTGTTGAGCGATCCCGGGGCGCTGCGGAACTTCGCCGAACACAGCGTGGTCATCCCCATCGTGGTGATCGCCGAGCTGGAGGCCAAGCGCCACCACCCGGAACTGGGCTACTTCGCCCGTGCCGCGCTGCGCTTCCTGGACGACCTGCGCGCCCGGTTCGGCACCCTCGACTCGCCGGTGCCGGTCAACGAGACCGAAGGGACGCTGCGGGTCGAGCTCAACCACACCGACCCCGAGGTGCTGCCGCCCGGCTTCCGGCTCGGCGACAACGACTCCCGCATCCTCGCGGTCGCGCTGAACTACCGCGCCGAGGGCAACGACGTGGTGCTGATCAGCAAGGACGTCCCGATGCGGGTCAAGGCCTCCGCGGTCGGACTCGCCGCCGAGGAGTACCGCCACGAGTTGGCCTCGGACGCCGGCTGGACGGGCATGGCCGAGGTGGACGTGCCCGCGGCCACCGTCGACCGGCTCTACGCCGAGGGGGCCGCGGTGGTGCCGGAGGCCCTCGACCTGCCGGTGCACACCGGCGTGGTGCTGCACGGCTCCGCCTCGTCCGCGCTCGGACGGGTACTGCCGGACGGTTCGGTGCGGCTGATCCGCGGCGACCGGGAGGCCTTCGGCATCCATGGCCGCTCCGCCGAGCAGCGGGTGGCGCTCGATCTGCTGCTCGACCCCGAGGTCGGCATCGTCTCGCTGGGCGGCCGCGCCGGCACCGGCAAGTCGGCGCTCGCGCTCTGCGCCGGGCTGGAGGCCGTCCTGGAACGTCAGATCCACTCCAAGGTGCTGGTCTTCCGCCCGCTGTACGCGGTGGGCGGGCAGGAGCTCGGCTACCTGCCCGGCTCCGAGGGCGAGAAGATGTCGCCCTGGGCGCAGGCCGTCTTCGACACCCTGAGCTCGGTGACCAGCCGGAACGTGATCGACGAGGTGCTCGCCCGGGACATGCTGGAGGTGCTGCCGCTCACCCACATCCGCGGACGCTCGCTGCACGACGCCTTCGTGATCGTGGACGAGGCGCAGTCGCTGGAGCGCAACGTGCTGCTGACCGTGCTGAGCCGGATCGGTCAGAACTCCCGCGTGGTGCTCACCCATGACGTCGCCCAGCGCGACAACCTGAGGGTGGGACGCCATGACGGCGTCGTCGCCGTGGTCGAGAAGCTGAAGGGCCACCCGCTCTTCGCTCACATCACGCTGAACCGCTCCGAGCGGTCCCCGATCGCCGCCATGGTGACCGACCTGCTGGACGACATCATCCTGTGACCCGGTCTGCCCAGCCGGACGCGACCGGCTGGGCCGCGGTGCGCCGGACGCCGGCCATCCGTTTCGGTCGTCCCCGCGTAGGCGGGGACCTGCATCGGTGCCCGGCGTTCAGAGGTTGACCGGCCGACTCCGTCGGTGCCGGTCAGCGTCTGATGTCGCGCTTGGTCGGCTTCTCGTCCGAGAAGCCGAACGGATGCGACATCAGAACGGTCCACCGGGCGGGAGACGATGCTCGTCGCTGTGATTTCTGTCACATGCGTCCCACAAGTCACAGGTGGCCTGTGGATAGCGGTTTCACCTGTGGATAACCCCGGCTTGCTCTTCCCGGTGGCGAATTGATCTGCCAGACTGGCGCCCACTCCCACCCCTAGGAGTTCAGATGAGGCGATCCACAAGCGCAACGGCGGCGATGCTGGCTGTCGTGCTGCTCGCGGGCTGTCAACCCGGGACGGCGCCCACGCCGACCTCACCCTCAGCTTCCACTGTGTCGCCGGTCCCGACACCGACGTACCAGTGCACCCCCGAGGCTGGTGGAGAGGCGACGCCCTGCACCCAAATCCACTACGAGGAGATGAAGGCCAAGGACCGTCTGTACGCCGAGGCGGAGGCGGTGTTCAGGGAGTTCTTTACAGAGAACATCCGGATCAGCCGATCTGGTGGGGTGACTGAGCCGACTGACGTGATTCTGGCGACAACGGAGGGAGTGGCTCGCGAGGAAGCGATGGCGGCTTTCAGCAATCTCGTGGAGTCCAAGATCCGCGCAGAAGGTGAGGATCCCAAGGTGACCATACACAGAGAGCCGGGGCTTTCCCGAGCGGGCTCAATCGTGACTCTTCGCACCTGCGTGGATGGCACAGGATGGGGATTCTACCGAGGCAAGGAGCTTGTCTCCGAGCCAGGGTTCGGCGAGGACCGGGTCTATTTCAGCCGGATTGGCCAGAGTCTGAAGATGACCTACGTCGAAGGCAGGAAGGTCGACACATGCGACGCCTGACGGCGATTCTACTGCTGGCTATGCTGCTCACCTGGCCGGTGGCCCTTCAATCGAGCACCGCGAGCGCGGACTCGGTTGGGATGGTCCCTATGGACGTGCGAGCAGATGAGACAGATGTCGGGTCCAATGACCAGGGATATGTCAAGGGTTCCCGGTCGTGGGGCGATGAAGGTCGGAAGGAAGCCAAGAAAGCGAAGACTGGCAAGACGCCGCGTAAGCCCAGGGATCAACGTCCCCGAGATCCCGACCCGTGTGGTGTGGGGTGCGCCGGTCTCGGTGCGAGACTCGACCGGGACGCCGCCGAGCAATACGTCCGGCAACTGATCGTCCACCTGCAACTCCCCACACCGACCCCGCAGTTCGGACCCGACCCGAGCGTGAACGAGTGGAACATGCTGGCCGTCGGCTACCCGATCTGGCTATGGACCGACGGACCACAAACCGTCACCGCCAGCGAGTCGGCGTACGGCTACACGTTCACGTTGCGGGCCACCTACCGCTCCACGACCTTCACCATGGGTGACGGGCACACCAAGCAGTGCACCACCACCACGCCCTACCGCAGTTCTGTCACCCCAGGGGCGACGTCACCGACCTGCGGCTACACCTACCAGCAAGCCGCCCCCAAGGGCAGCTACACAGTGACCGCCACCACCCACTGGGAGGTGGCATGGAGTGTCGCCGGCTACTCCGGCACCCTGCCAGGCACACACTCGGCCAGCCGCGACCTACCGATCGGCGAACTCCAAGCCATCCGCATCAAGTAGGACCAGCGATCTCTGAGCCTGTCGAAGGGTCACCGGATGAGGCTTCGACAAGCTCAGCCATCGTTCGGGGCTCAGGTGGGACGGCGAGGCTTCGACAAGGCGAGGCTTCGACCGGGTCAG
>JAPUEM010000049.1 GCA_027492575.1 Propionicimonas sp. | reverse complement strand
GGGAAGACACGCGGGTCGCGGAAGGGCGGATCTCGAGGTGCTCAGCGGGAGAAGAGAGTCCCCTGCATGGTCGTGACGAAGTTGCGGATCGCCGGCGGGAAGTCGCTCAGGTTCCAGTCGGAGCCGGCGTGGTACCAGCCGAGGTCGTCGCCGTCCGGGGTGTCGTCGTCATCGGCGTCGGCGATCGCCTGCAACCAACGGTCGGCACCGCCCAGCACCACCGCGTAGGGCAGGATCAGCGACAGCTGCTCCGGCTTGCGGCCCTTCGGCAGCTGGTCGGTGGGCTGCGTCAGCAGCGAGCCGCTGAGCACCTGCAGGCCGCTCAGCACCCCGGCGCCGGCGGTCGTCCGCGACGGCATCTCGGCGGCCACGAAGATCACGCCCAGCGCGATCAGCACCAGCGCGACGCCGACCAGGCCGAAGCTGGTGAAGGCGGCGAGCAGGATCGTGATCAGCAGGGCCGCGGCCAGCGCCAGCCAGCCCAGCCGCGTCCAGGTGTTGCGGGTGGTGTCGGGACGATGGGCGAACCAGCCTCGGGAGACCACCTCGTCGTACAGCTCCGACTGCACCTGCGGGATCACCGGGACGACCGCGGTCGCCAGGTTCGACACGGTGACCGAGCCGCCAGCGGGCGCGACGGCGTCCAGCAGCGTCCGTTCGTAGGTGGCCAGCGGGGCGTCGCTCGCGAGCCGCTCGAAGGACCAGTCCGAGGCGGCGTGCACGGAGGCACGGTCCAGTTCGTTGATCCGCAGGTGTCCGCGGACGGCGAGATCGAGCACGGTGGCGGTGATGTCGACCGGGTCGACATGCTCGTCCAGCACGGTGCCGACCTGGCCGGGGCGGACCTCGTCCAGCACGCGGAACTCGCTCTGACCGTCGGCGATCGGGTGGAACTCGGCGATCCGGGTCGGCGCTGCGGCACCGGCGGCGTCACGCCCGACCTTGCGGTGCGCGTACCACAGGCCGACACCGCCGAGGACGAGCAGGGCGAGCGCGCTGAGCAGTTCGGCCGGGCCGGCGGAGAAGGCCCGCTCGGCGGTCCACAGCGTCCGCAGATCCTCGTTGACGGCGACCATGCCGCCGCCCGGGAAGCGCAGGGTGGCCTGGACGAAGCCGCCGGCCTGCAGCCCCTCGTGGTGGAAGACCGGGACGGGGTTGTCGTGGGTGCCGCCACCGAAGAAGGTGCAGGCCCCCGGGGCGGCGGGATCGCCCGCGGCGCAGTCGATCGAGTTGAAGATGGCCGGCGCCGAGACCGTGCCGTCGAAGAGGGTGACCGGGGCGGTCAGGCCCTGCACCAGCGGCCACTGCACGACGACGGTGCCGTCGGCGGCGGCCATGGAGGCGCCCAGCACGGTGTACTCCAGGACGATCGGCTCGGTCGCGCCCGCGGTCTGGACGGAGACGGTGGTCGACCGCTCCCCCGCGGTCACCGTGGCACCGAGGTCGGTCGCGCCGGCCTTCGCGGTGACGTCCTTGATCGTGAAGCGGTACTCCTGGCTGTTCGGCGTCCGGGTGGCGGTATCCATCACCTGGGTGAAGCTGGCGGGAGCCTCCGCGAAGGTGATGGTCGCCTTGACGTGCAGGCTGCCGTCGGTCTCCACAGTGGCATCGACCAGGTAGCTGTCGACCGTGTCGGCGGCGTGCGCCGAGGCACCGGCGGCGACCCAGGCGACCATGCCCACCAGCACGATCAGCATCGTCCGCAGCACGCGGGAGGCAGTCTTCGTCACGGCTATCGTCCTCACATGTCGTACCCGTCCCGAACGGGGCCGGCGGCCACCAGCGTAACGGCGTCCGGCCCGGCGCGCACCCATCGGCTCGCTCCTTGCTCACGCAGCTAGCAATTCCTCCCACCGATGCAATGAAGCGATGGCTAAGCCGAGCCCCGTGCGCTTAGCCTGAGCGCGTGACGCAACAGTGGGGACAGCAGCAGCCGATCCGGCCACCTGCCGGGCCGCCCGCCTGGGGTCAGCAGCAACAGCCCTGGGGCCAGGCCCGGCCGGCCTGGGGTCAGCCCGCCGCCCAGCCTCGTCCGCCGCAGGGGTACCCGCAGCAGTACCCGCAGGCCCCCTACCAGGGGCAGCCCGGCTATCCGCCGCAGCCACCGCAGCCGCCGCGTTCGGGGAGCCCGTTGCGCATGGTGCTGCTGGGGTTGGTCGCGGCGATCGCGGTCGGCTTCTTCGCCTTCAGTCTGGCGAGCTTCCTCACCGACGAAGACGTGGTGGTCGGTCCCGGCCCGGGTGAGAGCACGGCACCGGCCCCCGGCGAGACCACCGCCCCGCCCGAGCCGACCCCGGAACCACCGGTCATCCCGGAGCCGGACATGAACCCGCCCGCCGCTCCGATCCCGAAGACTTTCGGCGAGGCCGAGCAGTGGCTGGTGAACAACGCCCTGTACGCCCAGACCGTGCAGGCGCCGACCGACTGCGCGGTCCCCCGGTTCAACGCCGGCACCGCCACCCCCGAGCAGGCCCAGGCCCACCTGAACGAGCTCACCGCCTGCCTCACCGCGGTCTGGCTCCAGCCGATGCAGCGGGCCGGGTTCGAACTGCCCCGTCCGCCGGCGACCGTCATCACCCAGCCGATCACGAGCGCCTGCGGCGATGTCGGCTCGGGAACCATCGCCTACTGCGGCGGCGATCAGCGGATCTACTACGCCAGCGACGGCCCGGCGGTCTTCCAGAACAGCACCCCCGACATCGTCTACGAGCCCTTCTTCCTGGCCAACATCATCGGTCACGAGTTCGGCCATCACCTCCAGGCCCGCACCGGCATCCTGTACTCGCAGAACGCGCTGCGTCAGGACACCAAGAGCAAGGATCTCGACCTGGAGCTGTCACGCCGCAAGGAGATCCAGGCGGACTGCTTCGCCGGCATCTTCCTGCACGCCGTCGACCAGGCCTCCCAGATCACCGACGCCGAACGCGCCGCCCTCTCCGACGTCACCTACGCGGTCGGGGACGACATCATCAACAACGCCCCCGGCTACGTGGGCGACCACGGCACCGGCAACGCCCGCCGGGCCTGGTTCAAGGTGGGGAACGCCTCGCCGCAGGTCGCGGTCTGCAATACCTGGACGGTGCCCGCCGACCAGGTGCGCTGATCGCCACCTGGGTGGTATTCCCTCTGTTGCCGACGCCCCCACGCTGGTTAACCTGAGCCCGTGACGCAGCAGCAGTGGGGACAGCAGCCGATCCAGCGCCCGCCCGGGCAACCCGCCTGGGGGCAGCCGCAGCAGGCCTGGGGGCAGCCGGCGCCGGCCTGGGGCCAGCCGGTGGCGCAGCGTCCGGCTCCCGGCTACCCGGCCGCCCCGCCTCCGGCGCCCTACCAGAGCCAGCCCGGCTACCCACCGCCGCAACCGCCCCGCTCCGGAAGCCCGCTCAAGCTCGTGCTGCTGGGCCTGGTCGCGGCCATCGCGGTCGGCTTCTTCGCGTTCAGCCTGGTGAACTACCTCAGCGACGACGAGACCGTCCCCGAGGTGCTGCCGACGCCGGAGATCGGCCAGACCTCGGCGCCGCCCACCGGCGTCCCGGATCCGGAGTTCAACCCGCCCGAACTCCCCGCCCCGCAGACCCTGGACGAGGCCGACCGCTGGCTGAACGACAACGCGCTCTACGCCCAGTCGGTGCAGGTGCCGACCAACTGCACCCTCGGCCGGGTCTTCTCCCAGTCGGTCACCCCGCAGGAACTGCAGGAGCACCTGAACCTGCTCAGCGGCTGCCTGATGATGGTCTGGCAGAAGCCGCTTGAGCAGGCCGGCTTCCTCATGCCCCGGCCCCCGGTGACGGTGTACTCGGCGCCGATCACCACCGCCTGCGGTGAGATGGAGACCCACAACGCCTTCTACTGCACCCTCGACCAGCGGATCTACTACGCCACCGACATCTACGAGATCTTCCATCGCAACCCGCAGGTGGTCGGCAACGCCTTCCTGCCCGACAACGTCATGGCGCACGAGTTCGGCCACGCCATCCAGGGCCGCACCGGCATCTGGATCTCCTACGCCTGGCTCCGCAGCCGCGCCCAGGAGTCGACCGCGCTCGAACTCGCGCGGCGCAGCGAGACGCAGGCCGACTGCCTGGGTGGGGTCTTCCTCAACGCGGTGGCGCAGGCCTCACAGATGACGGACGCCGAGCGCGCGGGCATCCTTGAGATCGCCTTCGCGGGCGGCGACGACCAGCTCAGCGGCCAGCCGGACATCGTCCTCGACCACGGCCACGGCAAGAGCCGCCGGCACTGGTGGGAGACCGGCCTGAGCAACTCCCAGGTGGCGGCCTGCAACAACTGGAGCGCCCCCTCCGAGCAGGTCCGCTGAGGGTTCTCCTCAGGCGATGGTTGCCAGGTCCGCTAGCCTTGCGGCGTGACGCAGCAGCAATGGGGACAGCCCACGCAGCAACCGGCGTGGGGGCAGCAGCAACAGCCCTGGGGGCAGGGTTCCGGATGGAGCCAGCCGCAGCAGCGTCCGTCCGCGCCGGGCCAGCCCGTCCCGCAGACGCCGTACGCGCCCTACCAGAGCCAGCCCGCCGGCTACCCCCCGCCGCGATCGGGCGGTGGCAGCCCGCTGAAGCTGATGCTGCTCGGCCTGGTCGCCGCCCTGGCGGTCGGCTTCTTCTTCCTCAGCCTGATGAACTACCTCAGCACCGACGAGCAGTCCGGCCCGGAGCCGCTGCCCAGCCCGGAGGTCGGCCAGACCTCGGCCCCGCCGACCGGCGTCCCGGAGCCGGACTACAACGCGCCGGAGGCCCCCGTCCCGGTCACCTGGGACGAGGCCGAGAAGTGGCTGGTCGACAACGCGCTCTACGCCCAGTCGGTGCAGGTGCCCACCAACTGCACGCTGGGACGGATCGACGTCGAGACCATCGCCGAGCCGGAACTGCTGGAGCACCTCAACCTGCTCACCGCCTGCCTGATGATGGTCTGGAAGGAGCCGATGGAGCGCGCCGGGTTCCAGATGCCGCGGCCGCCGATCAGCGTCTACTCCCAGCCGATCACCACCGCCTGCGGCGAGGCAGAGCTGTACAACGCCTTCTACTGCCCCGGTGACCAGCGGATCTACTACGCCAGCAACCTCCACCTGGTCTTCGAGCGGAACGATCCCCAGGTCATCGACAACGCGTTCCTGGTCGACTACGTCATCGGTCACGAGTTCGGGCACGCCATTCAGGGACGCACCGGCATCCTGAACGCCTACACGGCGTTCCGCACCAATACGAAGACCGACGAAGAGGCGCTCGACCTCGGCCGGCGCAGCGAGCAGCAGGCCGACTGCCTGGCCGGCAACTTCCTCAACGCGGTGGCGCAGGCCTCGCAGCTGACGGACGCCGACCGGGTCGGCCTGAACGATGTGGCCGAGGCCATCGGCGACGACAGCCTGGCCGGCGACCCGAATTACGTCGGCGACCATGGCACCGGAAAGGCCCGGCGGGCCTGGTTCGGGCTCGGCCTGGAGAACAGCAGCGCGGGCGTCTGCAATACCTGGACCGTCCCCTCCGACAAGGTGCGCTGACCCCAGGAATATTGCCCCTCCGGCCGCCGCGGTCTGTCCCGGCGCACCTGCCCGTGGTTAGGGTGGCCGCGTGACGCAGCAGCCGTGGGGGCCGGCGCCGGGGCAGCAGCCGGCCGGGCAACCGGCGTGGGGTCACCAGCCCTGGAGCCAGCCGGCCTGGGGTCAGCCGGTTCAGCAGCGTCCGGCCGGCTACCCACCGGCTCCCGGGCCGGTGCCGGCCGCACCGCCGCCCAGGGGCAACGGCACCGTCAAGCTCGTCCTGCTCGGCGTCGTCACCGCGCTGGCCGTCGGCTTCTTCGCGTTCAGCCTGACCAGCTTCCTCTCCGGCTCCGGGGAGCAGGCCGTCCCGACCCCGCTGCCCACTCCGACCGAGGTCGAGCCGACACCGGAGCCCACCCCCGAACTCCCGAGCCCGGAACCCACCCCTGAGCCACCCGGCCCGCAGCCCACCACCGGCCCGTCGACCGAGCCCACGCCGGCGCCGCCCGGCCCGCCGCCCACCACGGCGCCGCCCAGCCCACAGCCGACCCCCACGCCGCAGCAGAAGCCGTCCCATCCGCCCAGCGGGGTGCCCAAGCCCGACAAGAAGCCACCGAAGGCCCCCGAGCCGACGACCTGGAATCAGGTGGACGCCTGGCTGGCCAGGAACGCCCTCTACAAGCGGTCGGTGAAGGCGACGAAGTGCACGGTCGGACGGATCGACCACCAGACGGCGTCCGTCAAGGAGATGCAGAAGCACCTGGACACCCTCACCGGCTGCCTGATGATGGTCTGGCAGAAGCCGATGAAGGATTCCGGCTTCAAGATGCCGCGGCCGCCGCTGACCGTCTACACCGATCCGATCACCACCGCCTGCGGCCAGATCGGCGGCCTCAACGCCGCCTACTGCTCCGGCGACCAGCGGATCTACTACGCGCACAAGCTGCATCAGGTCTTCGAGAGCATCAACCCGGCCGTCGCCGACAATGCCTTCTTCGCCGACTACATCGTCGCCCACGAGTTCGGCCACGCGATCCAGAACCGCAGCGGCATCCGCATTGCCATGTACCTCGACCAGTACCGCGCCAAGAGCGACAAGAAGAAGCTCGAGCTGTCGCGGCGCCTGGAGCTGCAGGCCGACTGCCTGGCCGGCGTCTTCCTCGACGCGGTCTCGAAGGCTTCGTACCTGACCAAGTCAGACCGCGCGCAGATCGTGGAACTCGCCCAGGCCGGTGGCGACGACACCCTCAGCGGCAATCCGGACGCCCTCGGCGACCACGGCCGCGGGGCCAACCGCAAGCGGTGGGTCAACGCCGGCCTGGGCTCGGCCAAGGTGAGCGTCTGCCGCACCTTCAACGCCCCCGCGAAAGAGGTGCGCTGAACGATCCCTGAGCCTGTCGAGACGAGCCCTGAGCCTGTGGAGACGATCCCTGAGCCTGTCGAAGGGTCGTCGATTCAGGCCTCAGTCGCGGCTCAGCAGGACGGTGGCCACCGCGGCCAGACCCTCGCCGCGTCCGGTCAGGCCGAGGCCGTCAGTGGTCGTCCCGGAGATGCTCACCGGGGCACCGACCACGGCGGAAAGCAGCGCTTCGGCCTCGGCCCGCCGCCCGGCGAGCTTGGGCCGGTTGCCGATCACCTGGATGGCGAGATTCACCACCTGGTAGCCGTGCTCGGCCAGCAGCCGGACGGTCTCGCTCAGGAAAGCCGTGCCCGCGGCTCCCGCCCAGGCGGGGTCCGCGGTGCCGAACCGGCTGCCGATGTCGCCCAGCCCGGCCGCCGAGAGCAGGGCGTCCACGGCGGCGTGGCAGGCGACGTCGCCGTCGGAGTGGCCGGCCAGGCCGGCCGGCTCGTCGGGGAAGTACAGACCCGCCACATGCAGCGGGACGCCCTCGGCGAAGGCATGGACGTCCGTCCCGATCCCCACCCGTAGGTTCATCTGGTCGCCTCCAGCCGGACGAGGGCACGCACCAGCTCGAGGTCGGCGGGATAGGTGATCTTGACGGCTTCGGCCGCCCCGTCAACCAGGGCCACCGGGTGGCCGGCAGCCTCGCAGACGGTGACGTCGTCGGTCGCCTCCTGGTCACCCGCGGCCCGGTGAGCCGCCAGAACGGCGGCGAAGTCGAAACCCTGCGGAGTCTGGATGCGGCGCAGCGGCGCGCGGTCCACGGGCTCGTTGCCGTCTCCGGCGACCCGGCGCAGCGAGTCCACCACCGGCAGCGCGGGCGCTACCGCGGCAGCGCCTGCCCGGACCGCGGACACCACCCGTCCGATCATCGCGGCGGGAACCAGCGGACGCACCGCGTCGTGGATGAGCACGATCTCGGGCGGCTCGGGCCGCTCCGCAAGCGCCTCAAGGCCGCGACGCACCGACTCCTGGCGAGTCGCGCCGCCCTCGGCCAGAGTCACCGGAATCGACGCGCCCGTGAGAGCTTCGGCGAAGATCGGCCGCATCTCCGGCGAGACCAGCACGATCGCTTCCGCGCAGCCGCCGGCGGCCAGCGATTCGAGGGCGAGGGCGACCACCGGGCGTCCGTCCAGATCGGCCAGCGGCTTGGGAACCTGCCCGCCGAACCGCGTCCCCGACCCAGCGGCGACCACGACTGCGACGACCGACATGTCGAGCAGTATAGGTACCTCCGCCGTAGCCGGGAGCGCGGCGCTAGACGACGACCGCAACGCCGCGTGAGCGGCGGCAAGGGAGGAGTCTCGACAAGAACGGTGTCAACCGTTCTTGGGACTACACTCGGCAAGTGCCCTTTCTGGAGTCGATCGAGCAGCCGTCCGATCTGCGCGCGCTCTCGGTGGACGAGCTGAACCTGCTCGCCGAGGAGATCCGGGCCTTCCTGATCAGCAGCGTCAGCCGGACCGGCGGGCATCTGGGCCCCAACCTCGGGGTCGTCGAACTCACCCTCGCGCTGCACCGGGTCTTCGACTCGCCGCAGGACCGGATCATCTTCGACACCGGGCACCAGAGCTACGTCCACAAGCTGCTCACCGGCCGGCAGGACGCGTTCTCGACGCTACGCCAGCCCGGCGGGCTCTCCGGCTACCCCAGCCGGGCCGAATCGCCGCACGACTGGGTGGAGAACTCCCACGCCTCGGCCTCGCTGTCGTGGGCCGAGGGCATGGCCAAGGGCTTCCGGCTGCGCGGCGAGGATCGCTACGTCGTCGCCGTGATCGGGGACGGAGCGCTGACCGGCGGCATGGTCTGGGAGGCGCTGAACAACATCGCCGTCCAGCGCGATCTCAAGCTGGTCATCATCGTCAACGACAATGGACGCTCCTACACCCCGACGGTCGGCGGCATCGCCACCCAGCTGCAGGGCCTCGGCAAGCAGCTTGCCGCGATCCGCACCGACCGGCGCTACGAACGCTTCCTGACCTGGGTGAAGGAGCGGGTGAAGGCGCTGCCCAAGATCGGCCCGATGGTCTACGGCATCCTGCACGGCATCAAGATGGGCGTCCGCGACGTGCTGGTGCCCCAAGGCATGTTCACCGATCTGGGGCTGAAGTACCTGGGCCCGGTGGACGGCCACGACGTGGACGCGGTGGAACTGGCCCTGCAGCAGGCCAAGGGCTTCAACGGCCCGGTGCTGGTGCACTGCATCACCCAGAAGGGACGCGGCTTCGCCGCCGCCGAGGAGCACGAGGAGGACCGCTTCCACGCCGTCGGGCAGTTCGACGAGGTGACCGGCGAATCCTTCGCCGACCCGTCCGTCCGCACCTGGACGCACGCCTTCGGCGACGAACTGGCCCGGATCGGCGCCACCGACGACCGGGTGGTCGCGCTCACCGCCGCCATGCTGCACCCCACCGGCCTGGATCGCTTCGCCCGCCACTTCCCCGACCGGGTCTTCGACGTCGGCATCGCCGAGCAGCACGCGGTCGCCTCGGCGGCCGGGCTGGCCGCCAGCGGGCTGCACCCGGTGGTGGCGGTCTACGCCACCTTCCTCAACCGCGCCTTCGACCAGGTGCTGATGGATGTCGCGCTGCACCGCCAGGGCGTCACCTTCGTGCTCGACCGGGCCGGCGTGACCGGGCCGGACGGCGCCAGCCACAACGGCATGTGGGATCTCTCCCTGCTCGGCCTGGTCCCTGGGCTGCGACTGGCCGCCCCGCGGGACGAGGAGCGGCTCTGCCAGGCGCTGCGCTTGGCGGTGACGGTGGACGACGCGCCGACCGTCCTGCGCTACTCGAAGGAGGCGCTGCCGGAGCCGATCCCCACCTTCGACGCCCGCGGCAGCGTGGACCTGCTCTTCACCGGGCCGGACGCCCCGGCCGGATCCGCCCCCGAGGGTTCCCGGGTGCTGGTGGTCGGCTACGGCCAGTTCTGCGGGCTGGCGGTCGAAGTCGGACGCCGGCTGGTCGCCCAAGGCATCGCCGCCACCGTGGTCGACCCGGTGTGGGCGCTGCCGGTCTCCCCCGACCTGCTGCAACTGGCCGGCGAGCACGCCCTGGTCGTGACCATCGAGGACGGCGGCCTGGCCGGCGGTCTCGGCTCGCGGCTCTCCCATGAGGCCCGCGCCGCCGGCATCGACACCCCACTGCGCGAGTTCGGCATCCCCCAGGACTTCCTCCCCCAGGGCGACCGCGCCGGCCTGCTGGAGGCCCTGGGCCTCACCGCAGCCCGCATCTCCCGCGAGGTCACCGAGGTCTACGCCTCCCAGTTGCGCCAGTCTCCCCACCGCGCCTGAGCAGGCTCCCGCGAGTTTGAGATCCCGGGTCAAGCCCGGGATGACGTGGTTGGGCAGGTGCGACTGCCCCGTTGTGCGTCGTCCCGGACCTCGAAACGCACCCACCACCGCGGTTGGGCGGGTCCGACAACCCCACCACCGTCATCGCGGAACCCCACCACAGTCATCCCGGGCTTGACCCGGGATCCCCAAACGCAACCGCCCACCTACCCGGGACGGGCGGTGGGCGGTTGTCGTGTTGGTTGGGTTAGGAGGCGAGGACCTCGTCCAGCAGGACCTCGGCGCGATCCTCGGCGACCTTCTCGGCCAGGGCCAGTTCGGAGACCAGGATCTGACGGGCCTTGGCGAGCATCCGCTTCTCACCGGCGGAGAGACCGCGCTCGCGCTCGCGGCGCCACAGATCGCGGACCACTTCGGCGACCTTCATCACATTGCCGGAGTGGAGCTTTTCGAGGTTGGCCTTGTAACGGCGGGACCAGTTGGTGGGCTCCTCGGCATGGGGCGCGCGCAGGACGCCGAAAACCCGCTCCAGACCGTCGGCGTCGACGACATCGCGAACGCCTACCAGATCGAGGTTGCAGGCCGGCACTCGTACCACCAGATCGTTCTGGCCCACGATGCGCAAGACCAAATAGAGTTTGTCTTCGCCTTTGATGGTGCGGGTCTCCATTGCTTCGATGACCGCCGCGCCATGATTGGGGTAGACCACCGTTTCACCGATCGTGAACGTCATATCTACATTGACCCCTTTCGCAGGTCTCCCATCATAGCACGATAAGGGTCCCGTCCCGAAATGCGTTTCCGCTAGCCAAACCCCGGTTAGCCGATGACTGGACGGTCAGCCGTGGGTCTCGTCGCTGGAAAGCAGGGTGCTGATCGATTCACCACTGTCGATCCGCGCGATGGCCTGGGCGAACAGCGGTGCCACCGAGCAGACGGTAAGCCGCTCGAGCCCGGCGGGCGCCGGGACGGTGTCGGTGGTGACGATCTCGTCGATGTCGTCGCGGGCGTTGAGCCGCTCCACCGCCTTGCCGGTGAACAGGCCGTGAGTGCAGGCCACCGAGACCGAACCCACGTCGTACCGCCTCACGGCGTCGACCAGTTCGATGATCGATCCGGCGGTGGCGATCTCGTCGTCCAGCACGATGACGTCCTTGCCGGCGACGTCGCCGACGATGGTGTCGATGATCACCTTGTCGTCCGCGAACCGCTGCTTGGAGCCGGCGGCGACCCCCACGCCGAGCAGCCGGGAGAAGCGTCCGGCGTCCTTGGCGTTGCCGAAATCGGGCGAGACCACCACAGTGTTGGAGAGGTCACGGTTGCGGAAGTGCTCGGCGAGCACCGGCAGCGCGGTGAGCTGGTCGACCGGGGTGGAGAAGAAGCCGTGCACCTGCTGGGAGTGCAGCGCCATGGTGAGCACTCGGCTGGCCCCGGCGGTGTGGATCAGGTCGGCGACCAGCCTGCCGCCGATCGAGATCCGCGGAGCGTCCTTCTTGTCCGAACGCGCGTAGGCGTAGTGCGGGATGACGACCGTCACCTCGGCGGCGGAGGCGCCGCGGGCGGCGTCCACCATCATGAGCAGCTCCATCAGGTGCTCCTGCACCGGCGGGACGAGCGGCTGCACGATGTACACGTGCCGGCGGCGGCAGTTGGCCCGCAGCTGCACCTGGAGACAGTCGTTGGAGAACCGGGAGAGCCGCGAAGGCGAGAGCTCCACGCCCAGGATCTCGCACAGCCGCTCCGCGAAAGCGGGGTGGGCGTGCCCGGAGAAGACGGTGAGGTCGGTCACGATCCACCACCCTACTGGGGTTCGCGGGCTTCCCGGGCCGATCAGTGAACCGCGGGATCGGGCGGTCAGCCTCGCCGCAGCCGGCGGGCCAGCCACCAGATGCCCACGCCCGAACCCACCACGAAGAACCAGGTGATGATGGCCACGAAGATCGCGCCGGCGCCGAGTTCGGGGTCGCCGATCATGGTGAGCGAGACCACCGCCCAGGGCAGCGAGAGCAGCAGGAAGACCCCCAGCGCGACGATGCCGAGTATTCGCCAGATCCGGCCCGAGCCGGTCGGCGCGGGCCGCTGGGCCGTCCGCTGCTGGGGGACGGGGATCGCGTCCGGCGCCCGTGGTGGCATCCGCACCACCAGCTATCCGGGGACCCGCTGATCCAGGTAGCGCAGGGCCTGCGGGTCGAGTGGGTAAAGGGTCGGCTCCACCGTGCACATGATGGCGTCCGGGCCGACCAGCAGCCGGCCGCCGTCCGGCCAGGCCAGCATCGCCTGACAGTCGCGGTAGGCGACCGCCACGGTCTTCCCCTCGGAGGTTTCGCTCACCCCTTCGGCACCGATCACCAGCTGCCGGTCCGGTTCGCCGTGGGCGACCACGACCGGCCCGGCCATCGGCGCCGGGGACCAGCTCGGCGCAGCCCTGAAGCCGGCCCATTCGGCGCCGAGACCGCGCGGGGTGAGCAGCAGCGCCGTGCCGGCGGCCTGTTCGGCGACCTGCCGGACATCCTCGGGCGTGACGGCCTCCGCCTCGGCGAGCAGTTCGTCACGCTGCTTCAGCTCGCCACCGACGAGCAGATCGGCCGCCTCCCCGGGCAGCCGGGCGGCCTCGGCCATCGGGTGGTCGAGGTCGGAACGCAGCCGGCCGCAGACCTCGGCCAACTCGGCCGGATCGATCCTTCCCCACCTCAGGCTCGCCAGGGCGTCCACGAAGGCGCCGACCGCGGCCCCCTCACGGTCGTCGGCGATGTCGGCAATGGCCACGATCTCGGCCAGGTCGGGGCCGAAAGGCTCGTACTGGGTGGCGACCGCGTAGGAGTAGCCGCCCTCCTGACGCAGCCGGCGGAACGCTTCGCGCTGCAGCAGGTCGGAGTAGAGCCGGGCGGCGACCGAGCGCGGCACCCTGACCTGGTAGCCGAGCTTCTGGGGCAGGTCGGGGAAGAAGGCCGGCAGTTCCGGCAGCGTGTCGGGGACGACCGGCACCGGCAGCCGCGGGCCGGGCGGCAGCGCCAGCCGCAGATCCTGCGGCACCGGCATCCCGCTGATCCAGACCACGGCGTTGCCCCGCGTGAAATGACGCGCGACCCAGCCGCGCAACTCGTCCGGGGTGATCTCGGGCAGCCCCCATTCGGGCAGCGCGGCCAGGCCCTGGCCGCGGCTGCCGTAGCGCCACAGCCACAGCCGGTCGGCCACCGAGCCGGAGCGTCCGTCCGCCTCGGTGCGCAGGATGTCCTTCTCCAGTTCCAGGCGGTCCATCGGCAGGTCGGCCAGCGCCTCGCAGACCCTGGTCAGGTAGCCGGTCACCGTCTCCGGAGAGCCCTGGGAGAAGAAGCTGGTCACGTCCGGCGCGGTGGTGCCGTTGTAGTGGTAGTCGGTGACGCCGAGCCGGTAGAGCGCCAGATGCTCGGTCAGGTGCGTGATGCCGTGCCGGGCGAAAGTCTCATCGGCGTAGCCGACCCGGAAGGTGATACCGGCCGCCACCGGGCCGTCGGGTGTTGCCAGGACGGGGATGCCGTCGATCTCGGTGCGGGTGATCATGCCGCCATCGCCTTCGTCCGCCATTGGGTGAACACCTGGCCGGGCTTGTCGAAGTAGTCCCAGCCGTCCTCGTGGGCGTACGGGCCCAGCCGGGCGAAGCAGGATTTCGCCCGCGGCCAGTCCTCGATGAGGCTGTAGCCGAGGGCGAAGGTGCTCAGGGCGCACTCCCAGCCGGGCGCCCCGGTGAACTCCGGATGCATCACCGAGCGCTCGCCGGCCTGCCAGACGTCGCGCCGGATCGCCGGATCGGCGAAGACCGCCTTCACGTCCTGTTCGCCGTCCACCCACCGCTCGAGGTGCAGGACCACCACCAGCGCGGGGTTCGGCGAGCCGGGCGGGGCCTGGTTCGCGCACTCCCAGGCGAAGCCGGACGCCTGCTCCCAGCTGCCGCCCCACTTCGGCAGCAGATCCTGCAGCAGCAGCGACTGGGCCGCCAAGTCGTGTGGCGAGATCGCCGCGAGCCGCTGGTACCGCCGCCTGGTCTCCGAGCGTCCCAGCTGCAACCCGCGGGAGGTCACCAGCCGCACATTCCAGGCCGCCACGAACTCCGGTTCGCGGGCGCAGACCTCGATCAGCGACTGCTCGGCGTGCTCCAGCAGGGCGAAGAAGCGAGCGAACTGCTCCTGGCTGACCGTGGACGCCCGCCCGGAGCCCCGGGCCTCCCAGGCCAGCCCCGCCTGGCGCATGGCCAGCATGGTGCGCGCCAGCGCATCGGACGGGTCCTGCCCGCAGACCACCGAAAGCAGCTCCTCGCACCCGGCGACCGACCGGGCGAGGGAGACGATCTGGTGCTGCTCGTAGGCCGAGCCGGCCGCGGCGAAGGCCGATCGGACGCCCGGCCAGTCGCCTCGTCGCAGCGCGGCATCAGCGCCACCCACGACCGGATAGACATGCGCCGGGTTGAAATCCGGAACCTCACTCATGACGAAACCCTAGCGGGATCGACCCGGCTCGGGTGGCCGAAGCGCCCGACCGCGACAACCGCTGAATGGCCGTCCGCCGACGGCGCTAGCCCTCGAAGCGGTAGCCGAGGCCGCGGACGGTGAGGAGCAGCTTGGGATCCGCCGGGTTCTCCTCGATCTTGCCGCGCAGGCGCTTGACGTGGACGTCCAGGGTCTTGGTGTCGCCGACGTAGTCGGGGCCCCAGATGCGGTCGATCAGCTGGCCGCGGGTGAGCACCCGTCCGGTGTTGCGGAGCAGCAGTTCGAGCAGTTCGAACTCTTTCAACGCCAGCTTCACCGGCTCGCCGCGGACGACCAGTTCGTGGCGCTCGACATCCAGCCGGACGCCGCCGGCCTCCAGGACGTCCGGGGTCAGATCCAGGTCGGCGCCGCGGCGCAGCACGGCGCGGATCCGGGCCACCAGCTCACGGTGGCTGAACGGCTTGGTGATGTAGTCGTCCGCGCCGAGCTCCAGGCCCACCACGGTGTCGACCTCGGAATCGCGGGCGGTGACCATGATGATGCCCACGTTGCTCGCGGCCCGCAGCTGGCGGCAGACCTCGGTGCCGGGCAGGCCGGGCATCATCAGGTCGAGCAGCACGAGGTCGGCCCCGGAGCGGGCGAAGGCGGCCAGCCCGGCGGCGCCGTCGGCGGCCTCGGTCACCTCGAAGCCCTCCCGGCGCAGCATGAAGCCGAGGGTCTCGCGGTAGCTCGCCTCGTCCTCGATGATCAGGATGCGGGTCATGACAGATCCCTTTCCAGCGGAAGTCGCAAAGTGAAGGTGGAGCCCTGGCCGAGCCGGCTCCAGGCGGTGACGTCGCCGCCGTGGGCGGTGGCGACGTGCTTGACGATGGAGAGCCCCAGGCCGGTGCCGCCGCTGGCCCGGGAGCGGCCGGCGTCCACCCGGTAGAAGCGTTCGAAGATGCGGCCCAGATCCGCCTGGGAGATGCCGATGCCGGTGTCGGTGATCTTGATCTCGAGGGCGTCCCCGGCGGCGCGGGTGGTCACGGTCACCCGGGCGCCCGGCTCGGAGTAGGCGATCGCGTTCTCGATCAGGTTGCTGACCGCGGTCTCCAGCTGGCGGGCGTCGCCGAGCACGGACAGCCCCGGTTCGCCTCCGGCGGTGATGGTGACCCGTTGGGCGGCGGCCTGGGCGCGGGAGCGGTGCAGGGAGGCCTCGATCACCTCGTCGATGGCCACCCGGTCGGCCTGCAGCAGGGGCTCGCTGGCCTGCAGCCGGGAGAGCGCCAGGATGTCGGAGACCAGGTCGTTGAGCCGGACGGCCTCGCCGGCGATCCGGCGGGCGAAGTCGGCCACCGCCGCCGGGTCGTCGGTGCTGGTCTCGGCCGCCTCGGCGAGCAGCAGGATGGCGCCGATCGGGGTCTTGAGTTCGTGGGTGACGTTGGCCACGAAGTCGCGCCGGGTCTCGGTGAACCGTTCGTCGGCCGACCGGTCCTCGCCGGCGATCAGGACGCTGTGGCCCGGCAGCGGGGCGACGGCCAGGTCGAGGGTGATGGCCGGGCCCGAGCCGGTGCGGGGCAGCGCCACCTCCAGCGTGACCGGCTCGGCGGAGGCCGTCTTTGCGGCAACCTGGGTGGCGGCCCGCGCGACCGCGTCCGACTGCAACCGGGTGCCGCGGACGAGACCACTGCTGCGCGCGAGCCGGCTGCTGGCGGCCACCGAGCCGTCCGGGTCGAGGACGACGACGACCGCCCGCAGGCTGTCGAGCACGGATTGGAGCCGGTTCTGGGCCTGCTGGGCCGCGGCGGAGGCGGCGAGCCTGGGCCGCAACGTCCACCACATCGCGACGGCGCCGATGGCGAACCCCCCGACGACACCGAGGAGTCCCCAGGCGATTGGCGTCATGCCTGGGAGTCTAGGGCCGAGGTGGCGGGTCTTCGCTCGTCCGCAGGCCCGGTCAAGCGGGCCGGCGATCAAGATTCACGCGTTGTTCACCTGTTGTTGGCCGGGTCGCCCCGCGGCGGCCGATCGGCTCTCTAGGGTGGTCACTGGGACTGGCCCACAGAGAAGGAACAAGGCGAATGCGCGACAGTTATCACGAAGCCCTCGACGCGGTCGTGGACGATCTGGTCGAGATGACCGGCCTGGTGCAGGTCGCCCTGCGGGACGCGACCGCGGCCCTGCTGGACGCCGATCTGAGCGTGGCGGAGAGCGTGATCTCGGCGGATTCCGGGATCGACGCCCTGCACGACGACCTGGAGACCCGCTGCTTCTCGCTGCTGGCCCGGCAGGCGCCGGTGGCCGGCGAGCTGCGGACGGTGGTGGCCGCGATGCGCATGGTCGCCGACCTGGCCCGGATGGGCGATCTCTCCGCCCACATCGCCAAGATCGCCCGGCTGCGCTACCCCGAGCACGCGGTGCCGGAGGGGCTGGTGCCGAACTTCACCCTGATGGCGCGGGTGGCCGGCGAGATGGTGGCCACCGCCGCCCGTTCGCTGCGCGACCGCAACGCCCACGACGCCGGCAAGCTGGCCGAATCCGACGAGGAGATGGACGAACTGCGCAAGAGCCAGTTCCGCGTCCTGCTCAGCAAGGACTGGCCGTACACCGTCGAGGCCGCCGTGGACGTGGCCCTGCTCGGCCGCTACTACGAGCGGATCGCCGACCACGCCGTGCTGATGGCCTCCCGCGTGATCTACGTCGTCACCGGCCTGCTCCCCGAGGGCGAGAACTGGCCGTCCGCCTGATCTTCGAACGCGGAAAAAGGCCGGCCCCGCGGGGCCGGCCTTTTGCGTTGAACTACTTCTTGCCCTGGTTCTTGACCGCCTCGATGGCGGCCGCGGCGGCGTCCGGGTCGAGGTAGCGGCCACCGGGGGTGGTGGGACGCAGGTCGTCGTCCAGCTCGTAGAGCAGCGGGATGCCGGTGGGGATGTTCAGGCCGGCGATGTCCTCATCGCTGATGCCGTCCAGGTGCTTGACCAGGGCCCGCAGCGAGTTGCCGTGGGCGGCCACCAGGGTGACATTGCCGGCGCGCAGATCCGGGACGATCGAGTCGTACCAGTACGGCAGCATCCGGATCACGACGTCCTTGAGGCACTCGGTGAGCGGACGGGCCTCGCTGGGCAGGAAGGCATAGCGCGGGTCGTCGAACTGGGTGTAGGTGTTGTCCGGCGACAGCGGCGGCGGCGGGGTGTCGTAGGAGCGGCGCCAGAGCATGAACTGCTCCTCGCCGTACTCGGCCAGGGTCTGCGCCTTGTCCTTGCCCTGCAGATCGCCGTAGTGGCGCTCGTTGAGCCGCCAGTGCCGGCGGACCGGGATCCAGTGCCGATCGCAGCCGTCGAGGGCCAGGTTGGCGGTCTGGATGGCCCGGCGCAGCACCGAGGTGTGCACGACATCGGGCAGCAGGCCCTCCGACTTGAGCAGATCGCCGCCGCGCTTGGCCTCGCCGATGCCCTTCTCGTTCAGGTTGACGTCCACCCAGCCGGTGAACAGGTTCTTGGAGTTCCACTCGCTCTCGCCATGGCGGAGCAGGATCAACGTCGCAGTCATATCCCGAGCCTAGCGGCGCAGAGCGGGGGCGGCCATCGAAATCGGAACACAGCCCAGGAATCGGATCACCAGGGCTCCCCTCCCCCCACAAGCTGTGGCGGAATCGCCGACATCGCGACTTCAACCACAGCTTGCGAAGGGTCGGGCTGCCCGACTCCCACCTCCCGCAACAAGCTGTGGCGGAATCGCCGACATCGCGGCTTCGGCCACAGCTTGGGGCGATGAAGAGGGAAAGGCTCGGGGCATGGCTGTGGCCCGCCCCGGAGGGACGGGCCACAACAGCTTCGATCAGGCTTCCTCGAGTTCGATCAGGGCCTGGCCGCCTTGGACGGCGGTGCCCTTGTCGACCAGGATGGCGCCGACCTTGCCCGCCTTGGGAGCGGTGATCTCGGTCTCCATCTTCATGGCCTCCAGCACCAGCAGCACCTGGCCGGCCTCGATCTCGTCACCCTCCTCGACCAGGATCTTGAAGACCGAGCCGGCCAGCGGGGCCACCACGGCGTTCGACGAGGCACCCTGCACCGAGGCGGTGGTCGGGGTGGTGATCGCGCCGGCGGCGCCGCCGATCACGATCTGGCCGATGCCTACCTGCTCCTCCTCCTCGACCTCGACCTCGATGGAGTACGGGATCCCGTTGACGGTCACTTTCAGTTTCATGGCTTTCCTTCCGCGCCGTTCAGCGGGTGTAGGTCGGGTGGTGCGACAGCTGCGAGCGCCGGGTGGCCGACGTCCAGTTCCGTCCGGTGGTCAGGTGACGCTGGCGGCGCTTGGCCCGGTGCCCCAGGTAGGCGGCCACGGCGGCGGCGATCGCCACCATGGCCTCCTCCGGGACGTCGGCGGTCTTCAGCTCCAGCGTCTTGATCTTCAGCTCCAGGCCCTCGATGCGCTCGGTGAGCGACTTCACGAGGTCGAGCAGTTCGGCGTCCTGCGACATCTGCTACCCCTTAGACCGGGCCGAGGCCGTGCTTCTTCGCCGGACGCAGCAGGCGCTTGGCCTGCAGCAGTTCCAGCGCGGCGGCGATCTTGCCGCGGGTCTCACCCGGATCGATGATGTCGTCCACCAGCCCGCGGGAGGCGGCCATGAACGGCGTCGAGAAGGTGTTGCGGTACTCCTCCACCAGCTCGGCCCGCTTGGCCACCGGATCCTCGGCCGCCGCGATCTCCTTGCGGAAGACGATCTCGGCCGCGCCGTCCGCGCCCATCACCGCGATCTCCGCGGTCGGCCAGGCGAAGACCTTGTCGGCGCCCAGATCCTTGCAGGCCATCGCGATGTACGCCCCGCCGTAGGCCTTGCGCAGCACCACGGTGATCTTCGGGACGGACGCCGCCGAGTAGGCGTAGAGCATCTTCGCGCCGTGCCGGATGATGCCGCCGTGCTCCTGGGCGACGCCGGGCAGGTAGCCGGGGACGTCCACCAGGGTGACGATCGGGATGTTGAACGCGTTGCAGAAGCGGACGAACCGGCTGCCCTTGTCGGAGGCGTTGATGTCGAGCACGCCGGCCAGCGCGTTGGGCTGGTTGGCGACGATCCCGACGCTGCGGCCGTTGACCCGGCCGAAGCCCACCACGATGTTCCGGGCGTAGCCGGCCTGCACCTCGAGGAAGTCGGCGTGGTCAACGATCCGTCCGATCACTTCGCGGATGTCGTAGCCCTGCTTGCCGTCCACCGGGACGATCTCGGCCAGCTTGTCGTCGAACTCGACGTCGTACTCGCCCTCGACGATCGGCGGATCCTCGGTGTTGTTCTGCGGCAGGAAGCTGAGCAGCTTCTTGGCGATCAGGATGGCCTGCTCGTCGTCGTCGGCGACGAAATGGTTCACCCCGGAGACCGCCATGTGGGCGTCCGCTCCGCCGAGCGCGTCCTGGCTGACCTTCTCACCGGTGACCTGCTCGATCACGTTCGGCCCGGTGATGAACATGTGGGCCTTGCGGGTCTGGATGACGAAGTCGGTCAGCGCCGGGGAGTAGGCGGCGCCGCCGGCGCAGGGGCCGGCGATGATCGAGATCTGCGGCACGACGCCGGAGAGCAGGACGTTGGCGTAGAAGACCTGGCCGTAGCCGGACAGCGAGTCGATGCCCTCCTGGACGCGGGCGCCTCCGGAGTCGTTGATGAAGACGAAGGGGGTGCCGTTCTCCAGCGCGCCCTGCATCATCTGCACGACCTTGATCGAGTGGATCTCGCCGGCCGAGCCGCCCATCACGGTGAAGTCCTGGCTGGCCAGGTGCACCGGGCGTCCCAGGACGGTGCCGGTGCCGGTGACCACGCCGTCGGCGGGCATGTCGGCGGTGTCCATCCCGAAGGTGACGGTGCGGTTCCGGCGGAAGAGCCCGACCTCCTGGAAGGAGCCGTCGTCGACCAGGGCGTCGACCCGGTCGCGGGCGGTCAGCTTGCCGGCGGCGCGCTGCTTCTCCAGCCTCGCCTCACCGCCGCCCTGGACGGCCTTCGCGCGGGCCGCGTCGAGCGCCTCGACCCGCTTCTTCATGGAAAGTGGTTTGGTGGCCATGTCCTTCTTCCTCACGCCATCTCGACGGTGACGCTGTGATCGCGTCCGCCCAGGGAGACCTTGTACTTGATCGGACCGCGCACCGCGTTGGCGGCGCCACTGGCCGCGTCGGCCTCGGCCTTGAGTTCCTCCTCGGTCTTGCCGACATTCTTCGGGCCGTCAGCGCGGGCGGCCAGGAAGCCGGGCGCGACGCCGGGGAACATCGCGTAGGTGAGGACGTCCTCGTCGCTGCCGTCGAAGCCGTCCAGCTTCGAGGCGTCGGCGACCAGGGTCTCCCACTCGGGCGCCAGCAGATCCGCCGGACGGACCGTGATCGGCTCCTTCTTGGCCTGCGCCTGGGCGATCTCGACAACCTCGGGATTGCGCTCGCCGATGCATTCGCCGTAGTAGCCGAGCATCAGGTCGGCGAACTCGCCGGTCATCACCTTGTACTTGCCCATCAGGACGTTGAAGACCGCCTGGGTGCCGACGATCTGCGAGGACGGGGTGACCAGCGGCGGATGGCCGGCGTCCGCCTTGACCAGCGGCACCTCCTCCATCACGTCCTTGATCCGGTCGCCGGCGCCCTGCGCCTTCAGCTGGCTCTCCATGTTGGAGAGCATGCCGCCGGGGATCTGGCTGGAGAAGATGTCGGTGTCCACCAGGGTGGCCGATTCGAAGGCCTTGTACTTGGGACGGATCTCGGCGAAGTGGTCGCGGATCGCGATCAGCTTGTCGGCCTTCAGATCCGTGGTGTACTCGGTGCCCTCCAGCATCGCCACCAGCGACTCGGTCGGGTTGTGGCCCGGGCCCAGCGACATGGACGAGATCGCGGTGTCGACCACGTCCGCGCCGGCCTCGATGGCCTTCATCAGCGTGACCAGGGTGACGCCGGTGGTGGAGTGGCAGTGGACGTTGATCTGGACGTCCTCGCCGTAGGTCTCCTTGATGCCGCGGATGATGTCGTAGGCCGGCTGCGGCTGCAGCAGGGCGGCCATGTCCTTCAGCGCGATCGATTCGGCACCCATGTCGAGCAGTTGGCCGGCGAGGTGCACGTAGCCCTCGACGGTGTGCAGCGGCGAGATGGTGTAGCAGATCGTGCCCTGGGCGTGCTTGCCGGTCTTCTTGACCGCGGCCATCGCCTGGGCCATGTTGCGGGGGTCGTTCAGCGCGTCGAAGACGCGGAAGACGTCCATGCCGTTCTCGGCGGACTTCTGCACGAACCGGTCGACGACCTCGTCCTCATAGTGGCGGTAGCCCAGCAGGTTCTGGCCGCGCAGCAGCATCTGCAGGCGGGAGTTGGGCATCAGTTCGCGGAAGGTCCGCAGCCGCACCCAGGGATCCTCGTTGAGGAACCGGATGCAGGAATCGTAGGTGGCTCCACCCCAGCACTCGACACTCCAGAAG
The DNA here is from genome assembly GCA_027492575.1 of Propionicimonas sp. Lineage (GTDB taxonomy): Bacteria > Actinomycetota > Actinomycetes > Propionibacteriales > Propionibacteriaceae > Propionicimonas. The sequence goes on along the minus strand of JAPUEM010000049.1, from coordinate 1,219 downwards.
CCGGCCTGGTCGATGTCTGTACAGGCATCGACCATGTCCTCAAGCGCCATACGGGTGGCCATCAAACTCTGGTGGGCGTCTCGGAGGACGAGCTCGGTCACGCCAATGGTTCGCTGACTCATGGGAGCAATCCTCCCAGAATCTGTACTACGAGGTGTCGTATTCGAAAGATTCCCAGGCGAACTGGGACGGAATCTTCCACCTGTCGAGACGATCGGTCCGATCACGCTCAAAATGGTCGAACCATTTTGAGGCCGCCCTCCGCGGCTCAGTCGCGCTGGCGGATGCGGGGCAGGCGCTTGGCGAGTTCGCGCTCGAAGATCTCCTTGACGGCGGCGGTGTCGAGGACGCCGTTGACGGTCGGCAGCGACTTGGTGGCGGCGCGCTGGCAGACCACCAGCCAGGCCTCCCCCATCGCCAGGGTGAAGCCGGAGGCGACCGAGGCGTTGATGACGCCGCCGGCGACCGTCCCGGCGCCGGGGATGAACTTCAGCAGGCTGGCGGCCGCGGCCCGTCCGGCCGAGGTGGCGATCGAGGTGGACGCGACGGCCAGCACCGCTGCCCGCTCGAAGGGCATGCCGTGCAGCTGGGCCAGCCGGGCCATCATGCCCAGCTGGATCGGCACCAGGATGGCCGCCGAGCTGAACGGGATCGGCACCGCCGCCGAGGCCGCCGCGGCCGCGGTGGCAGCGGCTATGAACTTGTGCGATTGCGACGCCTTGAGCCCCAGATCGATCGCCTGGGCCGCCGCGAGCGCCGCCTGGACGGCTTCGGGAGCGACGTGAAAGGTGGCCTGCAGGACGTCCATCAAGCCGTGGGGCGGCTGACCGGTGAACTGGTCCCTCATCGCGTAGGTCATGAAGGGACGTCCGCCGACGATCGGGAGGTTCTTCGCCTGGATCTGGCGGGCGAGCTCGATCGCGTCCGGGTGGTACTGGCCCTCCCGCATCGGCACCTGGGTGAGCACGACGACCACGGGCAGATCGAGGTCGGCGAGGGTGCGGATGAACCGCTCCTCGACCTCCTCGAAGCGGCGGTCCATGCCCCGGACGCAGTACCAGGCGACGTGCACCTGCTCGTCGATCGGCTTGCCGCGGCTCTCCTTGACCGCCTTGGTGACCTCCTTGAGGATCTCGGCGTCGTCCTTGCCGATCTCCAGGCCGCGGGTGTCGATCACGCCCAGGCTGCCGCGCTTGTCGAGGTAGACGTGGGAGCCCAT
>JAPUEM010000048.1:87307-109775 GCA_027492575.1 Propionicimonas sp. | reverse complement strand
ACCAGGACGGTGATCGTGCGGGCCTGGGCGCGGCCGGTGAGCGGGTCGGTCACCTCGGCGACCAGGGTCATCGAGGTGCGGCCGACGCCGGCGTAGGCGGTGCGGACCCGGTACGGCTCAAGCCGGTGGTGGAGTTCATCGAGGTAATGGACGTCCTGCCGGGCGACCAACCAGGTGGTTCCGTCGGCGGCCGCCTGCTGCATCCGGGTGAGACCGCCCGGGGCGAGGTGGTTGCGGGCCTCGGCGACGTAGTCGAAGACCCGGACGTTGTTGACGTGGCCGTACTGATCCAGATCGGCCCAGCGGACACCGAAGTCGAACTCGCAGGCGGCCTCGCCGACCCGCCACCGGCCCAGGTCGCGCAACGGCGCGAGCACGGTCTGGTGGGAGGCGAACCAGGCGCGCTCGGCGGGGGTCATGCGCTCGGCGCGTCCGTCCTTCGCCTTCGCCAGCTGGCTGCGGGCCCGCACCACGGCGACCCCGTCCTGCCGCACCTCGTAGCCCACATCGAGGCTCGCGGCGCCGACCCGGCCGACGCTGAGCTCGACCTCCAGCGGCTCGACCGCGTAGCGGATCGGTCCGAGGTACTCCACCTGGTGGCCGGCCACGATGCTGGACGTCCCGAGCATGTGCGCGTTCTCACCCGAGAGCAGGAACTCGACCCGCGCCTCCTGCAGGTAGTCGGCCACGACCGCGTTGTTGACGTGCCCCTGGGTGTCCAGGTCGACCCAGCGCAGCGGCACCCGGGCCAGGTAGGTCACTCCCCGATCTCGTCCTCGTACAGCCCGGCGACCACGTCGGCGAACCGCTGGGTCACCGCGGCGCGGCGGATCTTCATGTTCGGGGTGACGCCGCCGTCGTCCACGCTGAACTCCTGCGGCAGGATGGCGAACTTCTTCACCGTCTCCCAGCGCTCGAGCTTGGCGTTGGCCTCGTCGACGTACTTCTGGATGTCCTCGCGCAGTTCGGGCAGTTGGGTGAGCACGCTGTACTCCAGGCCCTCCTTGCCGTGCTGGGCCGCCCACTTGGCGAGGTTGTCGCGATCCATGGTGAGCAGCGCCGAGATGTACTTGCGGCCGTCACCGACCGCCACCACCTGCGAGATGTACGGGATGGTCGCCGCCATCACGCTCTCGACCTTGGACGGGGCGACGTACTTGCCGCCCGAGGTCTTCATCAGATCCTTCTTGCGGTCGGTGATGGTCAGGTAGCCGTCGGCGTCCAGCTTGCCGATGTCGCCGGTGTGGAACCAGCCGTCGACGATCACCTCGGCGGTCTTCTCCGGGTCGTTGTGGTAGCCGCGCATGACGCCCGGGCCGCGGACCAGCACCTCGCCGTCCTCGGCGATCCTCAGCTCGGTGCCGGGCAGGGCCGGCCCGACCGTCCCGAACCGGGGGGCGGTGGGCAGGTTGACGCAGGTGACCGCGCTGGTCTCGGTGAGGCCGTAGCCCTCGACCACCAGCAGGCCCGCGGAGTAGAACCAGGCCTGCACCTGGGAGGAGAGCTTGGCCGAGCCCGAGATGAAGAACTCGATGTTGCCGCCCATCCGCTCCTTGAGCTTGCTGAAGACCAGCTTGTCGGCGACCTTGTAGGCCACCCCCATCGCCGGGGGCAGCGAGCGGCCGGCGAGCCGGTAGTCGCGGCTGGCCCGGCCCACGGCGAAGGCCCAGCGGGCGATCCGGCCCTTGATGCCGCTGCTCGACGACGAGAGCAGCACCGCCGAACGGACCTTCTCGAAGATGCGCGGGGCGCCGCACATGAACTCGGGCTTCACGTCGCCGAGGTTGGCGACGATCTTGTCGATGCGGCCGTCCACCGCCGAGGCGAAGCCGATGGCCAGCTGGCAGGCCAGCAGCGCCTTGCCGAAGACGTGGGAGAGCGGCAGCCACAGGTACTGGACGTGGTCGGCGGTCAGGATGCCGAGTTCGTCCACGGCGAAGCCCTCGTAGACCCAGCTGCGGTGCAGCAGCTCGACACCCTTGGGCAGGCCGGTCGTCCCCGAGGTGTAGATCAGCGTGGAGAGGCCGTCGGCGGTGACCTTGGCGCCGGCGTCGCGGATGGCGTCCGGCTGCTCGGCGATGAGCGACTCGCCGCGCTTCTCGAAGTCCTTCCAGGAGAGCACCCGCTCGCCGTCGCCCTCGCCGTCGAGGAGGACGATGTGGTGCACCTGCTTCTGCAGGTCGTCGGCGATGACCTTGGCCGCCTGGTCGGCGTTCTCGGCGATCAGCACGACCGCGCCGGAGTCGCGCAGGATGTGCTGGAAATCCTCGCTGGCGGTGTTCGGGTAGATCGTGGTGGTGGCCCCGCCGACGAGGTTGATCGCGAAATCGGCCAGCACCCACTCGATGCGGGTGCTGGAGGCGATGGCGACCCGCTCCTCGTAGCCCAGGCCGGTGGCCAGCAGGCCGGCGGCGAGCCGCTCGACGCGACGCTGGGTGTCGCGCCAGCTGATCGAGACCCAGTTCTCGGTCGCGTCCAGGTAGCGGAAGGCCTCCTTGTCGGGGGTCTTTCCGACCCGCCAGGTGAACATCTCGCCAACGGTGGCTGGCTTTCCGGCGAGGATCTGCTCGGCAGTGGTCATGGTGGCGGCCCCTTCGTCGACCCGGCTCTGTGGTGGGCAGTCTAGGTGGGCTCGTCCGGCAGCGAAAGCACGGCGGCGGAAGGTCGGGACGGAATCACTGAGGAATTCCCTGCTTTTCGTGGGTCAGGTGCTGGCGACGCTCGCTGTAGACCGCCAGGCCGAGCAGCACGCCGCCCGCGCTCACCAACGCGATCAGCCACGGGACGGCGTCGATCGCGCCGCGCCGGGCGACGAAGACCAGCAGCACCGCGACCGCCAGATCGACGATGCCGGTCACCAGGCAGGGACGCCACAGCCGCCGCGCGCCGACCAGCAGGGCGGCCAGCGCCAGCACCAGGACGAGGATCGCCCGCCAGGTCTGCGGGTCGGTGCCGATCGCCAGGGTCGACGGGCCGAGGGTGGCCAGCACGCCGGGCAGGATGGCGACGGTCGGATCCGTCTGGCCGATCGGCCAGCCGCCACCGGCCGGGGACGGGCCACGGACGGCGGCCCGCCAGGCCATCACTCCGCAGCCGAGCAGGGTGAGGCCGAGCGGCAGGGCGTGGAATTCCACCCGCAGTTCGCGCAGCGACCAGCCGGCGATGCCGACGCCCAGGGCGAGCAGCCAGCAGAACCAGACCGGCGGCAGGATCACCCGGCCGCGCAGCCGCAGCCGGGTGGCCACGACAGTGACCCCGAGCAGGAGCAGACAGGCCAGCCACAGGGCGATCACCACCTGCTCCCCTTCCCGGACGCCGAGCACCGGGCCGGCCGCGGCCACCGTCAGCGCCGGCGCGAACCGCCAGGAGGCCGCCGGGCGGCGCAGCCGCTTCCCGCCGGCGGTCGCCCAGCGGACGACCTGGCCCGCCAGCCCCACCAACCCGGCCGAGATCACGGCGGTGGCCACCACCCAGGCGAAGCCGGCCAGCGGCTGCGCGTCGAGGCCGGCGAGCAGCCGTTCCAGCAGCGGATCCCGCGCGGGCAGCCGGCCGCTGGAGCGGACCGCCACCAGCAGGGGCGCGCTGCCCGCCACCAGCAGCCCGCCGGCCAGCACCCACAGCGGACGGGGCGCGGCGCGGCGGGCCAGCAGGGCGAGGACACCCAGCACGAGCGCGGCGCCGGTGAGCGCCGCGGCCCGCAGCAGCAGGTCGCGTCCGGTCGCCGCCAGCAGCCAGCTGGGCAGCAGGCCGAGCTGCAGCCCGGCTGCCGTCAGTCCCCACCAGCGCGGCCTCCGCCGGGCCAGTCGCAGGCCGACGATCACCGCGGCGACGCCCAGCGGCAGGGTGTAGGCCTCGACCAGGCCGACGTCGAGCAGCACCAGGGCGCTCCACAGCACCCCGGCCGCGGCCAGGGCGGCGAGCCACCAGACCTGACGGCGGTCGGGGGCACTCGCGACCACCGCGGCGCCGGCGGCCAGGATCGCGCAGACCACCAGCGCGGTGGCTGGGCCGGAGGCGGGCAGCACGATCGCCAGCCCGACCGAGGCCACGGCGGTGAGCAGGGCGCCGGCTTCCAGCGAGCCGCGGATCGGGGCCGCCGCATGGGCGTCGATGCCGGCGATGCGGGTGGCCGCGGGGGCGGCGGTGATCGCCGTGCCGCAGGCCATGGCGGCCACGATCGGCAGCAGGATCGGCGAGCCGGAGGTGGGGATCAGCATCGCCCCGGCGTTGATCAGCAGGATGCCGGCGGTGGGCAGCAGGCCGGCCGCGGCGAGCACTCGCAGCCAGGTGGGCTGCGGCCGGGCGCGGAGGGCGATGACGAACTGGACGGTCAGGATGCCGGCGGTGGCGGCGGCCGCCCACCAGCTTCGGTCACGGAGCACGGTCAGGACGGCCAGCCCCCAGGGCACCAACCCGATCCCCAGCAGGGTGTAGGCGGTGGGGCCCGGAGCAGCGGGGACGGTTCCCGGTGCGCCACCGTCCCGCACCGGGATGATCAGCACCGCGAGCGAGACCAGGCCGGCCGCCACCGCGAGCAGGCCGGCGACCGGCGTCCACTCGCCGGTCGGCCAGCCCAGCGGATACCAGAGCAGCGCGCAACCCAGCAGGAGGAGGGCGTAGGCGTAGCCCGACCCGGCCAGCACCGGACGCAGCGGACGCGGGACGAGCCGCGTCCAGCCCACCGCCAGCGCGACCGCCGCCGCCCCGGCGACCAGGGTGAGCGGGCGGTTCTCCCAGCTGGCGAGGACGGCGCCGAGGATCACCAGGCCGCCCCCGATCCGTCCGGCTTCCCGGACCGGCCGGACGCGGTCGCCGATCCACCGGGCGACCAGCCCACAGCCCAGCGCGAGCGCCAGCAGCAGCCCGACCGAGCCCTCCAGCGGCACGACCGGAAGCGAGGCCGCCGCCGCGAGCCCGGCCAGGGTCAGCCACGGCCACAGCCGACCGCTCGCCCGCACCACGGCCGGCTTGTCAACGCCGAGTCGGGTGGGCGGCAGCGCGCTCGCGACCGCACACTGGGCCGCCACGATCAGCACGCCGGCCACTGCGAACCCGGCCTCGGGCAGGTGCCAGCCGAGCATCAGCACCGGCGGGCCGGGGTCGTCCAGCGCGGCACCGGGACCGTGACGCATCCCTTCCAGCAGATACCCCAGGGCCGGCAGGATCAGCAGTAGCCCGGCCACCCAGCCGCCCTTGAGCAGACCGGCCCAGCGGCCGTCCCGCAACGAGGGCAGTCCGCTGAGCACGGCCAGCGCGATCCAGCCGAGGCCGGCGGCGGCCGTCAGCAGCAGCGGGTCGAGATCCAGTGCGAAGACCAGCACCACCGGTACCAGCACCGCCACCACGCCGGTGACCCGCCGCCACCCGGAATCGGGGGTGGTGCCGTGGAGCCAGGCCGCCAGCGCGGCGGTGAGCATCAGCACCGGGGCCATGAGCTCATCGCCATCGCGGGCCGAGGCAAGCGCCCAGGTGACCATCACCCCCAGGAGCAGCGCGAAGCCGGCGCCGAGGCCGAGCAGGGCCCGCTCGGTCGGGAACGGAAGCGGCCCCGGCTCGGCTCCCTGCCAACGACGCGCCGCCCGGCGTCCGGCTGCTGCCAGGGCGACCCCCGCCAGCAGCGCCGTCGTCGCCCACAGGGGCTCGTCGCGCCGCAGGAAGCCGCCCACCGAGACGGCCGCCGCGCCCGGGGCGAGCAGCATCGCGGCCGAGACCCAGGGCCGCAGCCGCAGCGCGAAGCCGGCCGAACCCAGCCCGGCGGCCAGGCCCGCGACCAGGACCGCGGCGACGAGCAGCAGGTCGTCCGGCGGCAGCCAGCGGACGAAGAGTGCGATCACCAGCAGGCAGAGCAGAGCGGTGCCGGTGGCGATCGCGGCGGCCGAGACCGGACGGCGGCGGCGGATCAGCAGGGTCGCCGTGGCCGAGGCGGCGGTCACGCCCAGCAGGATCAGGCGGATCAGTCCCGGGTCGGCCGGCACCAGGAAGGCCAGGACGAGCGCTGCCGCGACCAGGGCGCCGACCCCCACGGCGGAGAAGACGGCGACCGGGTTGACCTCGGCCGTCGTCCGGACGGGCGCGGGAGCCGCTGGAACCGCCGCGGCCGGCCGGGGCGAGGGCCCGTCCGCGGCCGCAGGAGCCGGTGGGACGCTCGCGCCGGAAGGCGCCACCAGGGCGGGGCGCGCGGCCAGCAACTGGTGGAGGGTCCGCTGGCGTTCTTCGAGAGCCCGGGCCGCCGCCTCGGACTGCTGGATCAGCCGCTGCGCGTCGTCGCCGGCAAGCGGCAGCCGGCAGCCGTCGCAGACCGGGCCGGTGACCCTGCGGCCGCAGGCCGGGCAGTCCCGCCAGTTGCGGAGTTCCCGGATCGCCTCGTCGACGACGCCCATGCTCGGACCGCCTTCCCCTGGGAGTTGCTGGCAGAGTAGCGAGGCGAGCGCCGCCCGAACCTCGGCCCCACCTGGAGCAGACTCCGGATCGACCGCCCGCGGCGACCTGGGGACGCTGGGCGGATCCGGCCTACGACCACGGGCACAGCCCGGCCACAGTGGACGCTCAGCCCAGCGGACGACCCGGGACGGGCAACCATCCCCTGCCCAGGACCCCAATAAGTTGAAATCTAAACTGTTCCTGGTAGAGTGTGGTCACGTGAGGACGATCGACACCCCGCGCTGGCTGACCACCGACCAGCAGCAGGTCTGGCGCACCTACCTGGGTGCGACCAACCGGGTGCGCCAGCACCTCGACAACGAGTTGCGGCAGTTCGACCTCGATCTGGCCGAGTACGAGATCCTGGTCCGGCTCTCCGAAGCCCACTGCCGGGCGATCCGCATGTCGGAACTCGCCGAGCAGGTCGGCCAATCCCGCTCCCGGCTCACCCACACCGTCACCCGGCTGGAGGCCAAGGGCCTGCTCTCCCGCGGCTCCTGCGCCGACGACCGCCGCGGCGTGCTGGCCGTCCTGACCGACGAGGGTTACGCCTTCCTGGAGAAGGTCGCCCCCTACCACGTCGCCTCCGTCCGCGAACTGCTGGTCGACCCGGTCGACCCCGAGGACTTCGCCGTCCTCGGGCGGGTGATGCAGCGCGTCCTCGACGCCGAGCTTCCGGAGGCCTGACCGCGTCCGGCGGAACCCCGCCGGACTGGCATACTTGGGTGGCCTTCCATCCAGAGTTCTCGAAGGAGTCCCATGCCTGAGTTCGTGTTCACCATGCACAACGTCCGCAAGAAGCTGGGCGAGAAGCTGGTGCTCGACAACGTGACCGTCTCGGTCTACGAGGGCGCCAAGATCGGCGTCGTCGGCCCCAATGGCGCCGGCAAGTCGACCATGCTGAAGCTGATGGCGGGCATGATCAGGACCGACAACGGCGACGCCATGCTGGCCAAGGGCAAGTCCGTCGGCATCCTGCTGCAGGAGCCGCCGCTGACCGAGGGCAAGACCGTGCTGGAGAACATCCATGAGGCGGTCGCCGAGACCAAGGGGATGCTCGACCGGTTCAACGAGATCTCGCTGGCGATGGGCGAGCCGGATGCCGACTTCGACGCCCTGCTGGCCGAGATGGGCGAACTGCAGACCGAACTCGACCACCGCAACGCCTGGGATCTGGATTCCCAGCTGGAGCAGGCGATGGACGCCCTGCAGTGCCCCCCCGGGGATGCCATCGTCGACGTGCTCTCCGGTGGTGAGCGGCGCCGGGTGGCGCTGTGCAAGCTGCTGCTGCAGCAGCCCGACCTGCTGCTGCTGGACGAGCCCACCAACCACCTCGACGCCGAGAGCGTGAACTGGCTGGAGGGCCACCTCAAGAACTACCCCGGCGCCGTGCTGGCGGTCACCCACGACCGGTACTTCCTCGACAACGTGGCGGAATGGATCTGCGAGATCGACCGCGGCCAGCTGCACCCCTACGAGGGCAACTACTCCACCTACCTGGAGACCAAGCGGGCCCGGCTGCAGATCGAGGGCAAGAAGGACGCCAAGCGGGCCAAGATCCTGGAGAAGGAACTGGAGTGGGTCCGCGCCAACCCGAAGGCCCGCCAGGCCAAGAACCGGGCCCGGCTGGCCCGCTACGAGGAGCTCGCCGCCGAGGCGGAGCGGAACCGCGCCGTCGACCTCTCCGAGATCAACATCCCGCCGGGCCCCCGGCTGGGCGCCGACGTGATGGAGGCCACGAAGCTGACCAAGGGCTTCGGCGACCGGGTGCTGATCGACAAGCTGAGCTTCACCCTGCCGCGGGCCGGCATCGTCGGCGTGATCGGCCCGAACGGCGTCGGCAAGACCACCCTGTTCAAGATGATCGTGGGCGAGGAGACCCCGGATTCGGGCACCCTCAAGGTCGGCTCGACCGTGAAGTTCTCCTACGTCGACCAGGGCCGCGGCGGCATCGACCCGAGCAAGAACGTCTGGGAGGTCGTCTCCGACGGGCTGGACCACATCAAGGTGGCCAGCTTCGAGATGCCCTCGCGGGCCTACGTCGCCTCCTTCGGCTTCAAGGGCCCCGACCAGCAGAAGCTGGCCGGCGTCCTCTCCGGCGGTGAACGGAACCGGCTGAACCTGGCCCTCACCCTGAAGATGGGCGGCAACGTCCTGTTGCTGGACGAGCCGACCAACGACCTCGACGTGGAGACCCTGCAATCCCTGGAGGACGCCCTGCTGGAGTTCCCCGGCTGTGCCGTGGTGATCTCCCACGACCGCTGGTTCCTGGACCGGGTGGCCACCCACATCCTGGCCTGGGAGGGCAGCGACGCCGACGAGGCCAACTGGTTCTGGTTCGAGGGCAACTTCGCCGACTACGAGGAGAACAAGGTCGCCCGGCTCGGCGTCGAGGCCGCCCGTCCGCACCGCACCGCGCACCGCCGCCTCACCCGCGGCTGAACGTAGGCGTGGTGGACCTCCTCGAGGTCAGCACGCAACTGCTCCGCGTGCTCGACCTGCTCGGCGTCGCGGCGAATGCGCTGCTCGCCGGCGCACTGGCCCACTCCCGCCGGTTCGACCCGGTCGGCTTCCTCTTCCTCGGGGTGGTCAGCGGGCTGGGCGGCGGCATGCTGCGCGACACCCTGCTGCAGGCCGGCACCCCGGTCGCCTTCACCGACCCCGCCTACCTCGCGGTGGCGCTGCTGGTCTCGGTCTTCGCCTACTTCGTGCTCACCGACGGCACCTGGTGGCGCCGCAGCCTCCGCTTCCTGGACGCGGTCGCGCTGGGCACCTGGGGCGCGGTCGGCGCCCAGAAGGCCCTCAATGCCGGGCTCGGCTGGCTGCCCGCCATCCTGCTCGGCACGCTCACCGCGGTCGGCGGCGGGATGATCCGCGACGTCCTGGTGCAGCGCACCCCGATCGTCTTCGGCGGCAACACCCTGTACGCCACCTGTGCCAGCATCGCCGCGCTGGTCGCGGTGGTGCTGCACGGGCTCACCCCACCCGACTTCAAGGGGGCGACCACCCTGCTTGCCGCCCTGGTGGGCGGCACGCTCTGCCTGGTGGCCTACCGGCGCGGCTGGCGGCTGCCGGAGGCCGGAACCTGGACCCCGCGGCCCTGGCGCTCCGGCTCCGGCTCCAGCCCCTCCTGACCCAGCCCGCCGACCTCAGACGGTCGCCAGGGCCTCCTCCGGCTCGTCGGCCAGACCGGCCAGCTCCTCGGCGGCGAGCGCCGCCAGCGCGTCGATGTCGATCTCGCCCGACTCCTCCCCCTCGGGCTCGTACTCGTCACTCTCGGCGGCCGGCTCGATCACCTCGCCGGACGGGGTCCGCTTCAGCCGGTAGAAGTTCGCGCAGCCGCCGGTGAGATCGTGCCCCACCGTGGTCGCCCGGATCTGCAGCTGCTCGTGCTCGACGCCGTTGGCGTCGGTCCACTGCCGCGATCGCAGCCGGCCGCCGACGATCACCGGATCGCCCTTGTGCAGGCTGAGCCGGACATGCTCGGCCAGCCGGTGCGAACAGCTGACGGTGACCCAGATGGTCTGCTCGTCGCCCCATTCGCCGCCCCGCACGACCCGCGGGGTGCACCCCAGCCGGAAGGTCGCCCACGGCGACGCCGAATCCCGCAACTCCACCTCGCCGCCGACCCGGCCGGTCATCCACACTTGCGCTTCCATTGCCTCTCCTCTCAAGGATTTGCCCTGGATTCTTGGCGGCGCCGAGCGGAATGTGCCAACGACTTTGCTCAGCTGTGGATAACTCGAGGGCTCCGTGCGTTATCCACAGGCACCGTTCCTCGGCCGCGGGCTTCGGCGACGGCGACGACTGCGGTCGCGTAGCGGTCGAGTTCGGCCTGGACGGGTTCGATCACCTGCTCGGAGGTGACCGACGCGATGGCGGCGCGCAGCGACTTCTCCGCGGCCCGGGCGCGTGAGCCGGCGCCCAGCCGGACGAAGAGCCAGCCCAGCAGGGCCAGCACCAGCCCGGCCAGCACGCCGCCGCCGAGCAGCCAGGTGGGTGCCGGGGTGCCGTTCCAGAAGACCTCGGGCAGCGCCGGCAGCAGGTACTGCGGGCCCAGCCAGTTGTAGAGGTGCCACAGCCCTCCGGTGAGCACGGCCGCGACCAGCAGCCACTGCAGCACGCCGAACAGCCCCCACCACCAGGAGCCGTGGCGGGTGCGCAGGTCGGTGGCGGCGATGGCGGTGTCGAGCCGGGCGGGCAACTGGGCCTGGTTGGCGTGGGCGGCGATGCGCACGGCCTCCGCCCAGCCCTTCGGCAGGCCGGCGGCGGCCGCGTCGGTGAGCTGTCGGAGGGCGGCCTCGACCCGCGCGTTCTGGACGGGGGTCGCCTTCGGCAGCGCCGTCCGTCCGATCTCGGCCGAGGCTGCGGGCAATTCCAGCCGCAGCCGCTTGAGCGGATCGCGGCGCAGTCTTCCGATCCAGCTGACGAAGGGCCAGCCGGTGGCCGCGCTGCCCCGCTTCAGCCACGACCCGAAGACACCCTCGACAACCGTAGGGACGCCCGCGGCCTCGGCGAGCGCCTCGGTGAGGTCGCCGCGCGTGCGCTTGTCGAGCCGGCCCTTCGACGGGCTCAGGCGTCCTTCGCCGGCGAGGTCGTGGGCCAGCTTCCCGGCGGCCACCTCAATGTCGGTCTGCAGCCGGCGGACGCTGGCCTGCTTGCCCGCCACCGTCCGGACGAGCATGGCCTGCAGTTCGGGGATGCCGGTGCCCCGCAGGGCCGAGGTCACCATGATCGGCGTCCGGCGCAGCCCCTCGCTGTCGAGCAGGCGGCGCAGATCGCCCACGCAGCGATCCAGATCCTCCGGGGTCAACCGGTCGGCCTGGTTCAGCAGGACCAGCATCAGGTCGGCGTAGGGGGCCAGCGGCTTGAGGTAGTTGTCATGCAGGGCCGCGTCGGCGTACTTCTGCGGGTCGACCACCCACACCAGCGCGTCCACCCGCTCCACCAGCCGATCGACCGCGAGCCGGTGCGAGACCTCGGTGGAATCATGGTCGGGCAGATCGAGCAGCACCAGCGAGGCGAGCGGGTCCTCCGCCGGGGCGGCGATCAGGTGCCGGCGCGGGACGTCCAGCCACTCCAGCAGCTCGTGGGGCAGCCGGCTCCCCCACGCCACACCCATCGCCTTCGACGTGGTCGGCCGGCGGACCGTCGACTGCGCGAGTTCGGTGCCCGTGACGGCATTGAACAGGGTCGACTTGCCCGACCCGGTGGCACCGGCGAGCGCGACGACCGTGAACTCGCCGTCGAAGGCCACCCGCTCCCCGGCCCGCCGGACGATCTCGCCGGCCTCCGCCAGCAGCTGCGGGTCGCCGCGCCCGGCCGCGGCATCCACCGCGCGCCGCAGTGCGGCCGTCCGCTCGGCCAGGCCGGTCACGGCTGCTCCTCGGCGACGATCACGGTGCCTTCGAGGACCGCCTCCGGTTCGTCGGCCAGGTCGGCTTCACGGGGGCCGGGTTCGAGACCCCGGGTCGGGCCCGGGATGACGGAGTCGAGTTCGGCGGCAGGGTCGAGTTCGGCGGCAGGGTCGAGTTCGGCGGCGGGGCTGAGTTCGGCGAGCTGCGTCAGACCGGCCGCCTCCACCGCTCGCGCGGCCTCCGTGATCGCCGCCGCCTGCTCCGGACGGACGTCGACCGCGGCCAGCGCGGTCTCGTAGCGGGCCAGCTCGCCGGCCAGCAGCACCTGGACGCGGTCGTCCAGCTGTTGCTTGGCCTGCTTGGCGAGCCGGCGCACCGCGTCCTCGCCAAAGACCGCCTCCAGTACCCGCTGCGCGAGCACCGCGGTGCCGCCGGCGACGCCCAGCTCGGCGCCGACCAGGCCGCCGGTCTGCGAGAAGACCAGGATCATCAGCGCCACCCCGACGCCGTTGACCCCCAGCGCCCAGAACCGGGCCCGCGACTTCTTCGAAGCGCCGACCTCGCTGACCAGTCCCATGACGTCGGTCTGCCAGTCGCGCACGACCTGCCGGGCGAGGATGTCGAAATCCGGGCTGGCGCGGCGCAGCTCGACCCCCGGCGCGGCCAGCAGCTCGCGTCCGGCCGGGTGGGATTGCCAGGCGGACGCGGTGCGTTCGGCGGCCGCCTCACCGGCTTCGCGGATCAGCACCTCCATGCCCGATTCGACGGCGGCGGTGACCTCGTGAGCCTGCCGCGGCTCGCCCTTGAAAGCGGCGACCATGCGATCGCGCAGCCAGCCGATCTTCTGCTCGACCGCTCGGAAGAACTCCCCGGTGCCGACGAAGTCGTGCCAGCGATCCAGCACCTCGCCACGCAGCAGGCTGCCGTCCGCGGTCTGCACCGACACCGTGCGCACCGCCTCGGCATAGGACTGCTCGGCGTCGCCGCGCAGGGTCTGCAGCGCGCCGGCCTGATCGGTCACCGCCTCGGCGAGCTGCGGCGCGGCGGCCACCAGCGACCGGATCGCCCCGTCCAGGGTCTGCAGCACCACCGCCCGCCGGCTGACCGCGTCGTGGGCGAGTTCGGCCAGCCAGCCGCGGATCGGCGCGACGGCCGCCTCGGGCAGCAGCCCGTCGGCGTCCACCCGGGTCTCCGGCACGGCGAAGAGCGGGGACGACCCCAGCCCGCGCTGACCCATCATCTGACCCAGGTGCACCGGCACCTCGGCCATCGCGGCCGGCGGCACCCGGTCAAGCACCACCGCCACCACGGCATCCCGGGCGGCAGCCGACCGCAGGTAGTCCCAGGGCACGGCGTCGGCGTAGCGGGCGGCCGAGGTGACGAAGAGCCACAGGTCGGCGGCGGCGAGCAGTTGCGCCGCCAGCGCCCGGTTCTCGGCGACCACGGAATCCACATCGGGAGCGTCGAGGATCGCCAGCCCGGGCGGCAGGGTCGGCTCGGGCACCAGCTGCAGGGTCCGGGCGTCGGCCACCCGGTCGGCGCTGCGAGCGAGACCGGGCAGGATCCGGTCGGCGCCGAACCAGCCGGCGTCGCCGGGGTGATGGACGAGCACCGGCGACCGGGTGGTCGGACGGATCACGCCGGGGGTGCTCACCACCCGTCCGATCACGGAGTTGACCAGGGTCGACTTGCCGGCGCCGGTCGAGCCGCCGACCACCGCGAGCAACGGCGCCTCCAGCCGGCTGAGCCGGGGCAGGATGTAGTCGTCGAGCTGGGCGACCGCCTCGCGGGCCCGGACGGAAGCGGCTTCGCTGCCGGGCAGCCCCAGCGGCAGCCGGACGCCGGCCAGCGCATCGCGCAGCCCGCTCAGCGCCTGCGCGCGTTGCTCGGTCATACCGTCCCCTGTCGTTGGCGCCAAGCCTGCCGGTTCGTGCCGCCGCACACCACCCGGGGATGACGATAGTGGGCCCGTGAAACGCCCACGGACGAACCTCAGGCCGGCGGACCCCACTTCGGGTCGACCGCCGAGTGGCCCGGCGCGCTCGCCGGCGCCCCGGTCGGCGCCGGCCAGGAGCCGCCGAGCCCGGCCGGGCCGGGGTAGACGGGCGGCGGGTAGTCGGGCGCCCGGCGACGCCGCAGCCGGGGCAGGTTCAGCTTCATCCCGGCCGGGTCGTCAATGGCGAGCGGCCGCACCTCGCGGATCCGTGCGATCAGCTCGTGCCCCCGCTCGTTGCCGGATTCGTCGACCACGCCGCGCACCTGGGCGTCGCGCAGGTAGGCCAGTTCGGTGACCTTCCGCTGCAGTTCCAGAGTGGCGGTGAACGGCCGCCAGCCACGGGTGAGCGCCACCAGCAGAGCGCGCCAGCGGGTGCGCAGCCGGCTGAAGATCAGCGGATCGTCCGGCCGCAGCCAGCCCACCACCACATAGTCGGCCAGCCGGACGCGCAGCAGCTTGGACTGCAGCACCACCTGGCGGATCACCCAGATCGTCGCCGAGAGCACCAGCGGTATCGCCACGGTCCAGTAGATGATCTGCTGATTGACGCCCTGGCTCAGCGTGGCCTGGGAGTTGAAGACCATGTGCAGGAAGGCCGCCAGCAGGTAGCCCGCCAGCGGCGCCAGCACCCGGACCACCTTGCTGCGGGTGCGCAACGCCACCGCCACCCCGGCGGCGGTCATCATGGTGAACAGCGGATGGCCGAAGGCCGTCCAGAAGCCACGCAGCCAAACCAGCTCAACAATCGCCTGTTCGGCGTCCCCCACGGAGATCTCCGTCGAGGAGTACACGATCGCGCGGGCGTAGTAGATGATGTTCTCGGTGAACGCGAAGCCGGCCGCCGACAGGCCACCCATCACCACCAGCGACACCTTCGAGACCAGTTCGTAGCGCACCAGCAGGGCCAGGCCGAACAGGACAGTGGCCTTGGCGGCCTCCTCCACGAAGGGGGCGACGAAGATCGCGGCGCGGGCGCTGGTGGCCGGATCGAAGTCGCCGGTGACCTGCATCTGCATGGCCGCCCACGAGTTCACGTGGTACGAGACGAAGGTCGCGACCGTCGCCCCCCAGCCCAGCGACAGGAACCAGATCGTCCAGCGCTGCGGACGCCAGCGATCCGCCATGAGGAAGATCACGATCCAGAACAGCAGGGTCGAGGTGGCGTACCACGCGCCCTGCCGGATCGCGGAGGGGTTCACCCCCGGCACCGTGCCGTCCACCGACGGCTGATCGGAGGTGAGTTCGACGTAGAGCGCCGCCAGGCAGGCCGCGAAGATGACGGTGAGCCCCAGCGTCAGCCAGGTCCACCACGAGGTGAGCGCCCGCTGCGGGAACGGGCGATCGTCCACCACCCGCGTCGGCAGGTTGTTCAGCCTGCGCGCCCGCGCTTCGACAGTGGACATCATGGGGGCAAGCCTACAAGCGCCGCTCCAGTGCTTCCCGCGTGGCTTCCCACACCCGTCCCCAACCCACAAGATGTGGCCGATTGACCGTCATCGGTCGCCCCGCCACACCTTGCGCCAGGACTCCTGGCCTTGCCAGAGATCAAACTGAACCGTACAGTTTGATTCGTGAACGCGAGTCAGCGGCGGGCGGCCGCCAAACGGCAGCAGATCGTCGATGCCGCCAGTGAGCTCTTCCTCGAGAACGGCTTCGCCGGCAGCTCGATGGACGCCGTGGTGGCCCGGGCCGGGGTGAGCAAGCAGACCGCCTACCGCTACTTCCCCGCCAAGACCGAGCTGCTCGCGGCGGTGCTGGCCAGCGAACTCGCCACCGCCCGGGTCTTCGCCGGCCCGCCGCCGGCACCGCGCACGCTCGAGGAGTTCCGTGGCGTGCTGGTCGCGATAGCCCGCCGCATCACCAGCGAGATGATGCAGCCCCGCCGGATAGCCCTGCTCCAACTGGCCTTCGGCGAGGCCTTCCGCATCCCGGAACTGCGCGAGATGATCCGCGACACCCTGCCCGGCCAGTTCTTCGGCCTGATGGCTGTCGTGCTGGGCCAGGCGAGGACGCATGGGCTGATCCACGCCGAACACCTCGAGACCGCGACCAGGATGTACATCGGGTCGGTCATCAGCTACGTCGCTCTGGGCGGCATCCTGCGCGCCGAACCGCTCCCACCGCCGTCCACCGCCGAGCTCGAGCACCTGGTCGACGCCTTCCTGCGCTCGGTCGAGGTGCGGACGTGAGAGCCCTCGCGCCCCTGGCCGCGCTGGCCGTCCTGCTCACCGGGTGCGCGAGCGGGAGCGAGCTGCGGCTGCAGGCCACGGTCGCCGACGAGGTGGACGTGATCGCGGCGCCGGCGCTGGCCGCTCCGGCGGTGAACCTGGACGCCGGGTTCGCCGGCACCGGCGCTCCGACCCGCTCGGCGGCTGCCGCCGGGCTGGGCCTCGGCAGCTTCGTGGGCGTGGCAGAGGTCATGGTGCGCGAGGGTGACCGGGTGAGCGCCGGTCAGGAGGTCGTCCGGCTGGACGACCGGCTGCTGCGGGCCGCGCTGGCCGCCGCGGAGGCGGACGCGAAGGTCGCCGAGGCCCAGGTCGGCGCGCTGAAGGCGGCGGTGGAAGAGGTCGACGACGCCGCCCGGGAGATCGCCGACAAGCGCGTCGAGGTGAAGGACGCGATCGCCGAGCTCAAGGACAAGCGGGCCGAGGTCAAGAAGGCGATCTCCGAACTCACCAGGACCCGCGCCAAGCTCACCAAGCAGCGTGCCACCGTCCGCAAGCAGCGCGACCAGCTGGTCGCCCAGCGCAAGCAGTTGCAGCAGGTACTCGAAACGCTGCCGCCCGAGGCGCCCAACCGTCCCGAGGTGGAGGCCGGCATCGCCAAGCTCACCGAGGGCATCGGCAAGCTCAACGGCGCCCTCAAGCAAATGGACGCCGGGCTGACGAAGCTGAACAAGGGGCTGAAGCAGGCCAGGACCGGCCTCGGCAAGCTCGACAAGGGCATCAAGAAGGCCAACGACGGCCTCATCGAACTCAGCGACGCGGCGGCCGAGATCAGCGATGCGCGTGCCCAGCTCGTCCGGCTGCAACGGCTGGCGGCAGTCGCCGTCGACACCGTCGCCGTGGGGGTCGACCTGGCCCGGGAGCAGCTCGATCAGGCGGTGGTCCTCGCGCCGCGCGCGGGTGTCGTGGTGACGATCTCCGCGGCCGGCGATCGGCTCTCCCCGGGGGCCACCCTGGCCAGCATCCGCCCCGATGGCCCGAGCCGGCTGGTCACCTGGCTCTCCCCTGCTCAGGCCGCCACGGCCTGCGTGGGCGACCAGGCTTCCGTCCGGACCGATTGGGGCCAATCCGCCGATGCCGAAGTCACCCGAGTGGCCATCGCCGCCGACTTCCCACCCACCAGCCAGGCGACCGACGAGACCCATCTGACCAGGGCCTTCGCCGTCGAACTCAGCACCTCGGCCGCGCTCCCCGCGGGTGCGCCGGTCACCGTCCTCCTCCAACCCTGCCGGCCGAACCCGACCGGCGCCGCAGAAGGTGATTCCCATGGCAACTCATAGGCGTCCGCCGATCCCCGTGATCGTGCTCGTGGTGCTGCTGCTGGCCGGCGGCGGCTTCTGGTGGTGGTGGACGGCGAACCACCCGGCCGAAGCGGACGGCACCCTGCGGGCCTCCGGCACTGCCGAGGCGCGGGAGTACCAGGTGGCCCCCGCCCTGACCGGCCGGGTGGACGAGGTGAAGGTCGCCGAGGGCGACACCGTGAAGGCCGGCGACGAACTGGTGCTGCTCGACAAGCGTGCCCTGGAACTCCAGGTGCAGCAGGCCGAACAGGGGGTGAAGGCGGCCAAGGCGGCGGTCACCAACGCCGAGAAGGACAAGGACGCCACCAAGGCCGACGTCACCGCCGCCAAGGCCCGGCAGGCCCAGGCCGAGGCGGCCGTCGAGCTGGCCAACCTGCAGCTGAGCTTCGCCACCGTCACCGCCCCGCGCGACGGCCAGGTGGTGAGCCTGACCACCAATGCCGGCCAGAACGCCGCCCCCGGCCGGGCCCTGCTCACCCTCACCGACCCCACCGAGGTCTTCGTGCGGGTCTTCGTCGGCGAACCCCGGATCGGCGAGGTGCAGGTCGGCCAGAAGGTGACGATCGCCTCACCCAGCCTGGCCGAGGAGGTCGGCGGCACGGTCAGCTTCGTCGCCGCCGAGGCCGAGTTCACCCCGAACACCGTCCAGACCGAGGATCAGCGCACCACCCTGGTCTTCGAGGTCCGCATCCGCGTGGACGACCCCGACTCGCTGCGCGCCGGAATGCCCGCCGACGTCACCTTCGCCTGATGACCGATCAACCGCGCGCGGAGATCCCGGGTCAAGCCCGGGATGACGTGGTTGCGTCCCTGCCAGCGGTCACGCTCGCACCCGGGCCTGCTCCCACCCCCGTCATCCCGGCGAAGGCCGGGATCTCTCCCCAGCCCTCACCCAGCTCAGCTCTGCCCGGGATCGCGATTCGGGGCCTCACCAAGCGCTTCGGCGAGATCGAGGCGGTAGCCGGCGTCGACCTGGAGGTGCCGCAGGGCGCGGTCTTCGGCCTGCTCGGGCCGGACGGCGCGGGCAAGTCGACGCTGATCCGGATGCTGGCGACCGTCCTGGTGCCCGACGCGGGCGACGCCGAGATCTTCGGCATCTCGGTCGCCCATGCCCCCGACAGGCTGACCCCCCGGATCGGCTACATGTCGCAGCGGTTCTCGATGTACCCGGATCTGAGCGTGGCCGAGAACCTGGAGTTCTTCGCCCGGATCCGCGGGGTGCCGCGGCCGCGCCGCCGGGCGCGTGCCGCCGAACTGCTGGAGAGCATGGGCATGGCGCAATTCGCGAAGCGCCAGGCACGGCTGCTGTCGGGCGGCATGAAGCAGAAGCTGATGCTCGCCAGCACGCTGATGCACTCCCCCGACCTCTTGCTGCTGGACGAGCCCACCACCGGCGTCGATCCGGTCTCGCGCCGGGAGTTCTGGCGGATCCTCGCCGACATCCACGCCGAGGGACGCACGGTCCTGGTCGCCACCCCGTACATGGACGAGGCCGAGCGCTGCAGCCATGTCGGCTTCCTGGATGCCGGCCGGATCACCCACACCGGCACCCCGCAGCAACTCAAGGACGCCATCCCCGGCACCCTGCTGGAGGTCGTCGCCCCCGACCCGCGCGCCGCCCTGGCCGCGTTGCGCGACCAGCCGGGCATCCTCGGCGCGCACCTGCTGGGCAACACCGTGCGGGTCCTGGTCGCGACGGACAAGTCGGACGAGCAGCCACAGCCTGCCGGCGGTCGAGTCATGAGATCCCGGGTCGGAGCCCGGGATGACGGTGGTGAGGATCCCACGTCCGTTACCCTCGGCGACCCAACCGACCCCACCACCCTCGAACCCAACCCAACCGACCCCATCACCCTCCGCACCCATCCAGCAGACCCCACCACCGTCATCCCGGGCTTGACCCGGGATCTCTCGCCGGCCACCGCCGTCTCGCAGGTGCGGACCGTCCTCTCCGAAACCGGGATCGACGCCGATGTCCGCCCGATCGCGATGGACATGGAGTCGGTCTTCGCCCATCTCGCCGAGGAGGTGCCGGCGTGAACGCCCGGGATCGGATCGGCGCGGTGGTGGCCAAGGAGTTCCGCCACCTGATCCGCGACCCGCGGGCGATGGCGATCGTGCTGCTGATGCCGGTCGTCCAGTTGCTGCTCTTCGCCTATGCGATCAGCTTCGACGTCAGCCACCTGCCCACCGTCGTGGTGGACGCCGACCGCACCCCGGCCAGCCGGGAGTACCTGCGGGACTACGTCGGATCGCCGCTCTTCGAGGTCGTCGAGTACGCCGACTCCCCGGCAGCGGTCGAGGCGGCCTTCCTGCGCAACGAGGCCGTGGTCGGCGTGATCGTCCCGGCCGGTTTCGGACGCACCCTGGCCGGCGGCGGCCAGGCCCAGGTCGGCGTGCTGATCGACGGCAGCGACCCCAACTCGGCCCGGGTGGCGCAGGCCTACACCAACGCCCTCAACCTGCTGGCCACCCAGCAGGTAGCGGTTCGGTGGGCCGACAGCCAGGGCGTGGACGTGACGAGCCTCGGCGGCCTCGAACCCCGCGTCCGCACCTGGTACAACCCGGAACGACGCTCGGCGATCTTCCTCGTCCCGGGCCTGATCGTGGTCATTCTTGCCATCGTCACCGTGCAGCAGACCGCCGTCTCGCTGGTGCGGGAACGCGAACTGGGCACGGCCGAGCAGCTGACGGTCAGCCCGCTGCGGCGCGGCGAGCTGATGCTGGGCAAGCTGCTGCCCTGGACGATGCTGGCCTTCGTCGACATGGTGGTGATCACCGCCCTGGCGGTCTGGGTCTTCGGCGTCCCGTTCCGCGGCGATCCGGGGGTGCTGGCGGCCGGCGCGGCGCTCTTCGTCTTCTGCTGCCTGGGCATCGGCCTGGTGATCTCGGCGGTCGCGCCCAGTCTGGACACCGCCAACATCGCCGCCCTGCTGCTGACCTTCCTGCCCTCCTTCCTGCTCTCGGGCTTCGTCTTCGCGCTGAACCAGATCCCGGTGGTGCTGCAGTGGATCTCGATGGCCTTCCCAGCCCGCTACATGGTGACGATCACCCGCGGCGTCTTCCTCAAGGGCGCCGGCTGGGCCGAACTGTGGCCCGAGCTCGTCGCGCTCGGGATCTACGCGGTGGTGGCGCTGGCAGCCGCGTCCCTGCTCTTCAGCCGGAGGACGCGATGAGCTGGCGGCGGGTCCGGACCCTGATCTGGAAGGAGTTCACCCAGCTGCGGCGGGATCCGATGCTGCTGCGGCTGCTGATGATCATGCCGGTGCTGCAGCTGATCCTGTTCGGCTACGTGGTGGCCGTCGACATCAAGCACCTCGACACCGCGGTGGTCGATCTGGACGGCACCGCGACCTCGCGGCAACTCGTCGACGCCTTCGAGGGCTCGGGCTACTTCACGATCGTGCGGCGCCCGGCCAGCGAGGCCGAGTTGCAGCCGCTGCTCGACACCGGTCAGGCGACCGTCGCCGTGGTGATCCCCGAGGGCACCCAGGCCCGGCTGCTGGCCGGGCAGACTGCCGGCATCGGCATCGTCGTGGACGGCTCGGATTCGCAGATCTCGGCGGTGGCCAGCGGCTACGCGTCCCAGATCGTGGCCCGGGCCAACCTGGAACGGCTCGCCGAGCTCGGCCTGGGCAGCGGCAGCCCGGGCATCGACGCCCGGATCCGCGTGATGTTCAACCCCACCCTCGACCCGATCAACACCATGATCCCGGCGCTGATCGCGGCGATCCTGATGATCTCGCTGGCGGCGATCATGTCGCAGGCGGTGGTGCGGGAGCGCGAATCCGGCACCCTGGAGCAGCTCTTCGTCACCCCGGTGCGGCCCAGCGAGTACATCGCCGGCAAACTCACCCCGTACGCGGCGCTCGCGCTGGTGCAGATGGGCATCGTGGCGGCGGTGGGCACGCTGTGGTTCCGGGTGCCGTTCTACGGCAACCTGTGGGTGGTGATGCTGGGCCTGGCACTCTTCCTGCTGGTCTGCATCGGGCAGGGGCTGCTGATCTCGCTGCTGGTGCGCACCCGCTCACAAGCCGTGCAGACCACCCTCTTCCTGATGATGCCGATGATGATCCTCTCCGGCTTCATCTTCCCGATCGAGTCGATGCCCGAGGTGATCCAGCCGTTCACCTTCCTCATCCCGCTGCGGCACGCTCTGGAGGTGTTGCGCGCCTCCTTCATCAAGGGCAGCAGCCTGGCCGATCTGGCCGTCCCGCTGCTCGCCCTGGCCGGTTTCGCCGTGATCTTCTTCGGCTCCGCCGTCGCCGCCACCCGCCGCCGGATCACGGAGTGACCATGGACGCCCGCACTGCCATCTCCGTCCGCGGCCTGGTGAAGAAGTTCGGCTCCTTCACCGCCGTGGCCGGCATCGACGTCGAGGTGCCCCGTGGCGAGGTCTTCGGCTTCCTCGGACCGAACGGCTCGGGCAAGACCACCACCATCCGGATGCTCACCGGCAGCATCGCCCCCACCGCCGGGGAGGCGTTCGTCCTGGGCGAGGACGTGATCCGCCACCCCGAGCGGGTGCGCGCCCGGATCGGCTACATGTCCCAGAAGTTCTCCCTCTTCGAGGATCTGACGGTGGCCCAGAACCTGCGGTTCTACGCCCAGATCCACGGCCTGGGCCGCGAGGAGTTCGCCGAGCGCCGAGCCTGGATCCTGCGGATGGCCGGCCTGGAGGGACGCGAGGACGAGCTCGCCCGTAACCTCTCGGTCGGCTGGCGGCAGCGCCTCTCGCTGGGCACCGCGACCATCCACTCCCCCGAGCTGATCTTTCTGGACGAACCGACCTCGGGGGTCGACCCGGTGGCCCGCCGCCAGTTCTGGGATCTGCTCTACGAACTGGCCGAGCAGGGCATCACCTTGTTCGTCACCACCCACTACATGGACGAGGCCACCCACTGCAATCGCCTGGCCTTCATCTACGGCGGCAAACTGATCGCCCAGGGCAGCCCCACCGAACTGCGCGACTCCTTCGGCCCAGGCGCCACCCTGGAGGACGTCTTCGTCGGCCTGGAGGAGCGATCCCGCGCGGGCGGCGCCGAGTAGGGAGATCCCCGCCTTCGCGGGGATGACGGAAAGAGGCGACCGTCCGCCTTCCGTCAGCGCCGCCGTGATCTTCTCCGTCACTCCCGGACCTTCTCCGTCACTCCCGGACCTTCTCCGTCA
>JAPUEM010000048.1:82436-87207 GCA_027492575.1 Propionicimonas sp. | reverse complement strand
CTTCTCCGTCACTCCCGGACCTTCTCCGTCACTCCCGGACCTTCTCCGTCATTCCCGCGCAGGCGGGAATCCCCCGAGCGACTTGACGAACCAGGCTGCCAGCGCCAGTCTTTTATCGAACATTTGTTCGACTAGGAGTCTGGTGATGGCGGTCGTGATGCACGTCGACATGGATTCCTTCTATGCCTCGGTGGAGATCCGCAAGCAGCCGTCGCTGGCGCGCGTGCCGATGTGGGTCGGCGGGGACGGACGCGGGGTCGTGCTGTCGGCGAACCGGCTCGCCAAGGAGTGGGGGGTCGAAGGTGGCATGCCCTCGTCGCAGGCCAAACGGCTGTGCCCGAACGGGCTCGGCGTCCGGCCGAACTTCGAGGAGTATCTCGATGCCTCCCGCAAGGTCATGGAGATCATCCGGACGGTGGTGGCCGTGGTCGAGGTCGCCTCGATCGACGAGGCCTACCTCGACGTCACCGGAGCACTGCGGATGTGGGGCTCGGCCGAGGCGATCGGCCAGCAGATCCGGCGGCTGGTGCGCGAGCAGGAGCAGCTGCCCTGCTCGGTCGGGATCGGGCCAAACCGGCTGGTCGCCAAAATGGCCTCCCGCGCGGCCAAGCCGGACGGCCTCTATGAGGTGCCGCCTGACCAGGTCGCCGAGTTCCTCCATCCGCTGCCGGTCGGACGGCTCTACGGCATCGGCGCCAGCACCACCGCCTCGCTGCAGCGGCGCGGCATCATGACGGTGGCCGACCTCGCCAACACCCCGCTGGAGACCCTGCAACGCGCCTTCGGCCCGCACCAGGGCCGAGCGCTCTCCCACCTGGCCTGGGGACGGGCGTCGAGTCACGTCAGCCTGGAACACGCCGGCGCGGTCGGCGTCGGCAATCAGGAGACCTTCTTCTCCGACACCGACGACCCGGCCGTCGTGAAGGCCGAGATCCTGCGGGTGGCGACCAGCGTGGCCCGGCGGCTGCGCAAGGCGGGGCTGCTCGGACGGGTGGTCACCCTCGGCGTCCGCTTCGCCGACTTCAAGGCGATCTCGGGCTCGCTCACCCTGCCCAGCCCGATCGACACCGCCCACGAGCTGTACGCGGCCGCCCTCACCCTCTACGCCCAGCCGCGGATGCACGCCAAACCGGTGCGCCGGGTCGGGCTCCGGATGGCCGGACTGGTACCCGGCGAGACCGCCTGCCTGCAGCCCGCGCTGGGCGACCCCGAGACCGGCTGGCGGGAGGCCGAGCAGGCCACCGACCGGATCAACACCCGGTTCGGCCGCAACTCCGTCCAGCGTGCCGCGCTGACCCGGCTGCCGGCCCGCGGTCACCCCATCCCGCCGCCCGGCCCGGCCGCGCTGACCAGCCCGTTCGACTAGCGCGCGGCTTCCTCGTCCTCGATGGCGGTGATCTTGTGGAAGCGCTCGAGGTAGACGCCGCCGCGGAACTCTGCGGCCAGGAAGGCGTCCACGATCTCCTTGGCCAGCTCCGGGCCGACCACGAAGGCGCCGAAGGCGATGATCTGGCTGCCGTTGTTCTCGCGGCTGTGGCGGGCGGTGAACGGTTCGGAACAGACCGCCGCGCGGATGCCCCGCACCTTGTTGGCCGCGATCGAGATGCCCACCCCGGTGCCGCAGATCAGCACCCCGCGGTCGGCCTCGCCGTCGCGAATCGCGTGGGCGACCCGCCGGGCGTAGTGGGCCGAGTACTCCGGCTGCTCGCCTTCCAGCGGCCCGTGGTCGACCACTTCGTGGCCTGCCTCACGCAGGTGCCGCGCGATCACCGCCTTGAGTTCGAAGCCGGCCCGATCGCTTCCGATCCCGATCCGCATGCCGGACGCTCAGCCGCCGGCGACGCAGAACTCGTTGCCCTGCGGGTCGGCCAGGGTGACCCAGCGGAAGCTCTCGTCGCCGCGGTCGCCGACCAGGGTCGCCCCGGCGTCGACCAGCCCGCGCACGGTGTCGTCCAGATCGGAATCGACGTGCAGGTCGAAGTGAATCTTGTTCTTGCCCGGCGTCGGATCGTCCACCTTCTGGAAGCCCAGGTTGAGCCCTGGGATCTTCACGATGACGAACCAGCCGTCGTGGTCGGAGACGATCTCGCCGCCGAATCGTTCCGCCCACCACTGCGCGATCGGACGGGGGTCGGTGGTGTCGGTGGTGACCATGCCCAGGGAGAGACTCATGCCCCGATGCTAGCGAGTTCGCCCGGACCTGGGACGATCCGGCCGATCCCCCGCCTCGCACGGCCCGCGGCGGTACGATCGTTGAGATCCCCCGGCACCCGGTGTGCCCAACCCGCTCGCGAGGAGTCATCGTGAAAGAGACCGTCCAGGTCGTCACCCCGTCCACCGGCCACAGCTGCGCCTGCGGCGGCCACGACGATTCGACCCCGGTGCTGGACGTCCGGCCGATCCCGCACTCCATCCGGCACGCGACCGTCTTCGGCGCCTTCGACGCGATTCCGGCGGGCTGGTCGCTGATCATCGTCGCCCCGCACGCCCCGATGCCGCTGCTGAAGCAGCTCTCCGAGCGCGCACCGATCGAGTGGGAGTTCCTCGAGGAGGGCCCGGAGGCCTGGCGGGTCAAGATCACCCGACTGGCCGCTTAGGCCAGGGCAGTTCGGCGCCACTCCCCCGGCTGACCGGGACGCGCGAGCAGCTGCAGTTCGGCGACGTCGCCGCCGTCCGGGAAGCTCAGCTGGAATCGGGCTGCCCGGGTCGGCGCGGCGACCGCGAAGACCCGCGTCTCGAAGGGCCAACGCCAGCCGACCTCCTGCTGGGCATCCAGCAGGGACGGTTCGCCGTCCGGCCAGGCTGTCAACTCCCAGCGGGCGGGGGCGGCCTCGGGCCGGGCTCCGCAGCTGACCGTGTAGAACCGGACGACCTGTTCCTCGGCGGCCTCCCAGTGCAGCTGGCCGCCGGCGGGCACGGCCAGAGTCGTGGTGGCGTCGTCGTCGACCAGAGCCTCGAAGCCGGCGAAACTGCCGGTCAGGCGCACGGAGGTCACCTGGTCGAGATCGCGCGAGGTGCCCTGGGAGTCGTCGGTGGTGGCCGAACCCGGACGGCTGCCCGCGAACCAGTCCGACGGCTCCGGGCCGAGCACGAACCGCAGCCGGGAGCCGGCGACGAGCCGCTGGTGGCCGATGGTGAGGCGATGCCATTCCTGGTCGTCGAGGTGCACCGACTGGATGTGGACGTTGCCGGGGCCGACCCCCTCCGCCTCGACGACGAAGCCGCCGCCCTGCCCGTCCGCCACCGTGACCCGGGGGAAGAGCGGGCTGCTGAGCACATACTCGTCCGATCCCACGGTCAGCGGATACAGGCCGATCGCGCTGAGGACGTACCAGGCGCTCATCTCCCCGTTGTCCTCGTCGCCGGGGTAGCCCTGCCCGAAGTCGGAGCCGAGGAAGAGCCGCTCCAGGCAGTCGTGGACGATCTCCTGGGTGCGGTGCGGGGTGTCGGTGTGGGCGTACAGGTACGGGATGTGGTGCGCCGGCTGGTTGGACAGGGCGAACACGCCCAGTCGGATGTCGCGGGCCTCGGTCATCTCATGGATGCGACCCCCGTACGCACCCCAGGAGGGCTCCTCGCCGGCCTCGTTCTCGGTGAAGAACCGGTCGAGGCGGGCCCGCAGGCCGTCCGCGCCGCCGAGCAGGGCGGCCAGCCCGCGGCCGTCGTGCGGGGCGGTGAAGTTCATCCCCCAGGCGTTGGTCTCCACGTAGTCGCCGCCCCAGGCCCGGGGGTCGTAGACCTCGTCGGCCACGCTGAAGCCGCCGTCCGCCCGGCGTCCGCGGAAGAAGGAGGTCCGCTCGTCGAAGAGCAGCGCGTAGGAGCGGCTGCGGTCGAGGAAGTAGGCCGCATTGGCGGCGAACTCGGCCGTCCGCGGGTGTTCGGGGAACTCGTCGGCCAGCGCCTGCGACCACCGCGCCAGCCCGTGGTCATTGACGCAGTTCTCCAGGGACCACGACATCCCTTCGTGGATGTCGGCCGGCACGTAGCCGAGGAAGAGCGCCCGCTCCAGACCCTTGCGTCCGGCGGAGGGCTCGGGTGAGAGGGTGAGCGCGTTGCGCAGGGCGGAGTCGTAGGCGAGCAGCGGGTCGGCCAGCGGGACGCCCTTGAGCACGGCGTCGGCCAGCACCACGTCGCTGCTCGTGCCGACCATGCAGTCGACGAAACCCGGCGCCGACCAGCGGGGAATCCAGCCGGCCTGGCGGTAGTGCGCCACGAAGCCGTCCAGCAGCCGGCCGGCCTCGGCGGGGGCGAAGAGCGCGTAGGCCGGCCAGGCCGTGCGGTAGGTGTCCCAGAACCCGTTGTTGACGGTCACGTCGCCCTCGACGACCGCGGGGCCGTCCGGCCGGACGCCGGGCCGGAAGCCGAAGACGTTGGCCGATTCGACGCCGCCGCGACCGTCCGGCTCGCCGATCCGGGTCGGGTAGAGGAAGAGCCGGTACAGGCAGGAGTAGAAGGTGACCGCGCGATCCGGCGAGGCGCCCTCGACCGTCACCCGGCCGAGCAGGTCGTTCCATTCGGCCTTCGCCCGGGCGGCGATCTCGGCGGGCGTGGTGCCGGCGAACTCCGTTTCGAGGGCGGCCAGCGCGTGGTCGAGATCGATCAGCGAGGACGCGACGTGGAGGGTGACCTCGGAGCCGTCGACGGCGAACTCCAGGCAGTCCGTCCAGCCTTCCGGTTCCGGCCCGGTGATCTGGGCGCCGAGGAAGCGGACGGCGTAGTGGACGACCGGCGCCCCGGCGATGATCGGATCGTGGTGGCCGTTGCGTCCGAT
>JAPUEM010000048.1:80139-82336 GCA_027492575.1 Propionicimonas sp. | reverse complement strand
AGGTGGAACCGTCCCCAGTCGCCGAACCACGGGGTCGCGGTGTGTGACAGGCTCAGCCCCAGGAACGGGGTGCGGTTCTCGGCGTCGTTGTCGCGGTGGTAGGCGTACGGCCAGGAACTGGAGTCGCTGGTCATCGGGATGGTCAGCAGCGCGCCGTGAGGCAGGGCGGTCGCGGGAACCGTGTTGCCGCGGGAGAAGTCGCGGGAGCTGTAGCTGCCGCGCCGGGTGTCGACCAGGTCGGCCGGCTCGGCGGGCACGCCCGGCCCGGGCTGCAGGAACGGGCCGTCCAGCCAGCAGACCACCTCGTCGGGCACGCCATGCGCGCTCAGGGTGACCAGGGCCGACTCGATCCGCTCCCCCGCGAACGCGGTGAGGTCGATCTCCTTGCGGTTCCACTGGTCGACACCGATCGATCTGGAGCACCCCTGAGCCTCGGCATCGGCCCGGAAACCGTGATGATCGACGGCGCCGTCGGCGGCCAACGTCCGTCCGTCGTCGAAAGCGAGGTCGACGGCCACCCCGGTCGCGGCATAGCCGCCCTCGTGCCAAGCCAGTCCGCCGGCCGACGGAATCCGCGCCGGGACGAACTCCGGATAGAGGTAGTACACGAGCCGATCACCCGGCCCGATCTCGGCGGCGTCGATCGGGACGGGATGGCTCAGCAGCCCGAGGGCGCCGGCCGGAGCCACCAGGCGACCGGCGGTCGGCGAGACGGCGCCGACGAACGGACGCGCGTTCCACGGTGCGTCGGGGCCGTCGCCGGCGCGAAAGTCCAGGCTGTGATCACCCGCCAGCGGCTGCTGGCCCTCCTCCGGTTGCGGCACGACTCGATCCTCGCACTGGCGAAGCTGGTCTCCCGACCGGTCCCGAAGGTCGTGCGGTCAGGCGTTGCCGCCGCCGTCCACGCTCAGGGCGGCGCCGGTGACGTAGCTGGCCTCGTCGCTGGCCAGCCAGACGACCGCGGCGGCGATCTCCTCGGGCTGGCCCATCCGCTCCAGCGGACGATCCGCGGCCTCGGCGAGGAAGCTGGCGGTGTCCTGGGCGAGCTGCTGGGCCTCGTCGCGGAGCATGCCGGTGTCGACGTCGCCGGGGTTGACCGAGTTCACCCGGATGCCCTGCGGGCCGTGGTCGATGGCCAGCGCGCGGGTCAGGTTCACCACCGCGCCCTTGGAGGCGCAGTAGGAGACCGCCCGGCCGCCACCCTTCAGCCCCCAGCCGGAGCCGGTGTTGACGATCGACCCGCCGCCCGCGGCGGCCATCACCGGCACCACGTGCTTGCACATCAGGAAGATGGAGCGGACGTTGACCGCGAAGACCTGATCCCACATCTCGACCGAGGTCTCCAGCACGGTGGTGCGGCGGATGATGCCGGCATTGTTGAAGACGACGTTCACGGTGCCGAAGGCCTCGACAGTCCGCGCGACCACGGCCTCGATGTCGGGCTCGGAGGCCACGTCGGCGACGATCGCCACCGCCTCGCCGCCCACCGCACGGATCTGCTCGGCCACCTCCTGCGCACCGGCCGGGTTGAGGTCGACCACGGCGACCTTGGCGCCCTCGGCCGCCATGGCCAGCGCGGTGGCCCGTCCGATGCCGCCGGCGGCGCCGGTCACGATGGCTGATTTGCCTGCTAGTCGCATGACTCTCCTTGGGTTGTCGCGGCAGCCACCGGGTAGATGGCCTGGGTGTTGGGTCCGGTGATGACGCGCAGATAGCCGCTGAGCTCGGCGTCCAGCGCCGGATCGCCGGTGTCGAGCAGCAGCGGACGTCCGATCAGCCCGATCAGCTTGTTCTCGCTGGCGACCACCAGCAGCGGATCAGGGGTGGCCAGCCGGCGCAGCACGGCGGCGGAGAGTTGCTGGTTGCCGCGGCCCAGGACAAAACCCTGCCCGCCGATGACGGTGACCAGGGCGCGGGCGGGGCGGCCGTCCAGGTAGCCGAGCAGGTCGGCCTCGGAGGCGTCGGCCAGCACCAGTTCGCCGTCGCGCACGACGTCCACCCCGAGCGGGGAGGCGGCCACCCCGAGCTGACGGGCGACTTCGAGCATGGTGCCGCCGGGGCCGAGCAGGTAGCTGACCCCGGGTTCCAGGGCGCGGACGGCACCACCGGCGGCGATCGCCACCTGCGCCTTCTCGCCGGCCGGGGTGGCGGTCTTGCGGGCCTGGGTGCTGCCCTTCCACTCCGGGACGGTCACCAC
>JAPUEM010000048.1:73346-80039 GCA_027492575.1 Propionicimonas sp. | reverse complement strand
CCGCCGATCCCCGCGACCGGGTTGATCACCAGGCCGAGTCGGGCCTCACCCTTCACCGAAGTACTTGCGGCGGTAGGCGCGCCAGGTGGTGGCCCAGCGCTCCGGGTCGTCCAGGTCGTCGTGGTGGGTGTGGTGGACGGTCTGGTTGTGCGGGGCGGTGCGAACCACCTCGGGCTCCTCGCGGGCCTGCCGGGCGATGTCGGCCAGGACGGCGATGTACTCGTCCAGTTCGTCCTTGGAGTACGACTCGGTGGGCTCCAGGGTGAACGGCTGCGGGACGATCCACGGGTGGTGGCTGGTCCAGTAGTGCATGCCGTAGTCGGTGGCCCGGATGCCGACCTCCTCGGAGGTGATGCCGGTCTCCTCGAAGAGCTCCTGCCAGGAGTAGCGCACCTGCTCGATGCGGTGCCGGCCGCTGGCGTAGGGCACCGTGACGCCCGGGATCTGCCGTACCTTGCTGAGCAGGTAGTTGTTGTTCAGCACGGCGATCTCGGCCACCTCGCGCAGCCCCTCGGCGCCCAGCGCACGCATCCAGGCGTAGGCCCGCACAATGTTCACGGTGGTGCCGTGGAACGGCCCGACCTTGCCGATCGAGAGCGGACGATCGTGATCGAAGTCGAACCGGTCGCCGTTCTTCACCAGCACGGGGCCGGGCAGGAAGGGCGTCATGTGGGCGGCCACCGCGTTCGCGCCAGCCCCCGGTCCGCCGCAGGCATGCGGGGTGGAGAAGGTCTTGTGCAGGTTGAAGTGGCAGACGTCGAAGCCGGCGTCCCGGGCCCGGGTGATGCCCAGGATGCCGTTGGCGTTGGCCTGGTCGTAGGCGGCCAGCGCACCCACGCCATGCGCCATCTCGACCCATTCGGCGATCCGCGGGTTGTAGATGCCGGTGTCCTCCGGATTGGTCACCATGATCGCCGCCGTCCGCGGGGAGAGCGCCTGGCGGTAGGCCTCGATGTCGGGGTAGCCCTCGGCGTCGGGGTAGATGGTGATCACCTCGTACCCGGCCGCCTTCGCGCAGGCCGCGTTCGAGGGGTGGCTGAACATGGTGGTGATCACCTGGTCGCGATGGCTCTCGCCACGCGAGGCGTGGTAGGCGCGGATCATGGCGATGTTGGCCCAGATCGCGGACGAGCCGCCCTGGGTCTGCAGGCTCACCGCGTCCATCCCGGAGATCTCGGCCAGGATCCGCTCGGTATTCCAGATGATCTCCAGCAGCCCCTGCACGTCGTCGACGTCCTGGTGCGGGTGCAATTCGGTCACGCGCGGGTCGGCGGCGAACTTCTCGTTCACCTTCGGGGAGTACTTCATGGTGCAGGTGCCCTGGCCGATGTCGACGTTCAGGTCGGCGCCGAGGTTCTCCTGGGAGAGCCGCAGGTAGTGCTTCAGCACCCGCATCTGCCCCATCTCGGGCAGCTTCGGGGCGGACGCGCGGCGCAGCCCGTCCGGCAGACCGGCGACCACGTCGCCGACCGTCTCGACGACGCCGGGCTCGACCCGGCTGGGCAGCACGCCGCGCTCGCCGGGGGTGGTCAGTTCGAAGATGACCGGTTCGTCCCAGCGGGCCTGGTGGAAGCGGCGCAGCGCGGGCTTGGGTGCGACGGGAAGGCTCATGCCTGCTCCTCGATGACGGTGGCGACGGCTGCGACCAGCCGGTCGATGTCGGATTGGGTGTGCTGTTCGGTGACGGCGACGGCCAGCAGGTGCTCGCCGATCGCAACGCCGGGGTCGATCCCCTGCGGACGGAGCGCGGCGACGATCGCGGCGGCGGTCAGCCCGGCTCCGCTGGTGTCGACGGTGAACTCCCGGAAGTGGACGGCGGCATCGCCCAGCGCCAGGCCGGGCAGCGCGGCCAGCTTCTGCTGGGCGTAGCGGGTGCGGGCCAGCACGGTCTCGCCGAGCTCGGCCATCCCTTGGGGGCCCATCAGCGCCAGGTAGACCCCGGCGGCGATGCCCCACAGCGCGGCGGCCGTGCCGACCCATTCCACGCCCTGCTCGCGGAGCGCGAAGCTGGTGCGTTCGTAGGCCACGTCACCGAAGCCGTACTCGCCCTCTACATCGGTAGTGGCGAGCCCGAAGAGCCGGGACGGCAGCTGCATGATCAGCTTCGGGTCGTCCGCGACGGCCAGGAAGCCGCCGTGCGAGCCGCCGAAGGAGGGGTGCAGGCCGAGCGAGCCGATGTCGCCGGAGACGATGTCGGCGCCCTGCTCGGCGGGCGGGGTCACCACGCCGTAGACGATCGGATCGGTGCCGACCACCAGCAGCGCGCCCACGGCATGGGCGGCCTCGGCCAGCGCCGGCAGCGCGGTCTCCAGTGCCCCGGTGCGGCTCGGGGTCTCGACCCAGACCGCCGCGACGCCCTCGTCGAGCGCGGCGGCGATCGCGGCGACATCCGCGGTCGCGCCGGCCGTGGGCACCTCGACCAGGTCGAGGAAGGCCCGGGTGAAGTCGCGCACCTTGGAGAGCTTGTCCGGCAGCACCTCGCTGGCGACCAGGATGGTGCGCCGTCCGGTGATCCGTCCGGCCATGGCCAGCGCGGTGCCGGTCGCCTGGAAGCCGTCGTAGGTGGGCACGGTCACCACATCGCAGGCGAGCAGTTCGCCCATCAGCGACTCGTACTCGAAGAGGGCCTGGAACCGGCCGTGATCCTCGTAGGGCTCGCCGGCGTAGGCGGTGAGGAACTCGCTGCGGGTGATCACCTCGTCGACCACGGCGGGCACGAAGTGGTCGTAGACCCCTTGGCCGAGGAAGCTCAGCCGCTCCCGGATCGTGGTGTTCTTCGCCAGCAGCCCCGTCATGTGACGGACGAGATCCTGCTCGGCGGTCAGGGCGGGCGGCAGATCCAGCAGGCCCTTCAGCCGCAGGCTGTCGGGCACGTCGGCGTAGAACTCCTCGACGGAGTCCACGCCGATCTCGGCGAGCATCGCGGCCCGGCTGGCCGGTGCGGTGTTGGGAATGTAGGGATGCGTCATCGGCGTCCTTCCGAGTGGGCGGGATGCATCAGGACGAGGACGCCCTGACCAGGGATCGTAGTGTGCGCGGCGGCCTGGTCACCGGTGAGCAGATCGACCGCCCCCTCGGGGGTGGTGATCGGGTGCGGGGCCAGGTCGTGGTTGAGGTAGAAGGTGAAGTCGTTGGCGCCGTCGGTGCGGGTGACCACCTCGATCGGGGACGGTTCGCGCACGGCCAGGCCGGCCTCGGCCAGCGTGGCGGCCAGGACGGTGACCAGCCCGGGCGCGTCCGGCACGGTGCTGAGATAGCGTGCGCTGCCCTCACCGTGCCGGCGGCGGGTGAGCGCCGGGTGCCCGGCGAGCTTGCCGCGGGTGTAC
Source organism: Propionicimonas sp. (assembly GCA_027492575.1). GTDB lineage: Bacteria > Actinomycetota > Actinomycetes > Propionibacteriales > Propionibacteriaceae > Propionicimonas. Next base: position 76,713 of record JAPUEM010000048.1, on the reverse strand, counting down.
CGGCCGAGCACCTCGGTGTCGGAGTACGGTTCCAGCGCCTCCTGCCACAGGGTCGCATCGAAGCCCGCGTGATCGACATGGACGCGGGTGGTCTCGCCGTCCAGCAGCGGCCAGGGCTCATCCACCTCGACACCGAGCAGATCCCGCAGCGGTCCGGGCGCGCCGCCGGAATGGACGCCGTCGGAGGCGTCCACCACCCCGCTGAACGGGCCGACCAGCAGGTGGCCGCCGGCGGCGGCGAAGCCGGCCATCGCCTCGGCCTGCTCGTCGGTGGCCAGGTAGAGCCCGGGCACCAGCAGCACCCGATAGCCGTCGAAGGGGCCGGTGGCCTTCACCAGGTCGGCGCTGTGGCCCAGCCCGGTCACCACCTGGTGCCAGCGCCTGGCCTGTTCGAGCCAGCGCAACCGCTGCGAGGGCATCGAGTCGGGGGCGCTCTGGGCCCACCAGGAATCCCACTCGGCCACCATGGCCACCTCGGAGCGCACCACCGAGCCGCGCACCGGCGCCAGCCGGCCGAGGTCGGCGCCCAGCGCCACGGTTTCGGCGTAGCTGCGGGAGGCCTCGCCGCGATGGCCGAGCATCGCCGAGTGGAACTTCTCGGCGCCCCGGCGGGCCTGGCGCCACTGGAAGAACATCACCGAGTCCGCCCCGTGGGCGACGGCCTGCAGGGCGTCCAGCCGCATCCGTCCGGCCGGCTTGGGCTGGTTGACCTCCCGCCAGCTCACCGCGCTGGGAGCCGCCTCCAGCAGCATCCAGGGCTGCTTCTTGAGCGAGCGCATCAGCGAGTAGCCCAGGGCCGCGTGGGCGGCGGAGTCGGGGTCGGCAGGGTCGGGGTAGGCGTCGTTGCTGACGATGTCCTCCACGGCGGCGAAATCCCAGTAGTCGAGCTTGTCGAAGACGCCCATGAAATTGGTGGTGACCGGCAGTTCCGGGGTCACCTCGCGCAGCACCTCGATCTCGGCGGCGAAGAGGTCGCGCAGCGCGTCGGAGGAGAAGCGCTCGAAATCCAGCCGCTGGGCGGGGTTGACCGGCCCCGTGGTGGCGCGCGGCGGCTCGATCTGGTCGAAGCCGGCGTACCACTGGCTCCAGAAGCTGGTCCCCCAGGCCTGGTTCAGCCCCTCGATGGTGCCGTACCGGCGCTGCAGCCACTCCCGGAAGGCCCGGGCGGATTCCTCGCACCAGCAGCGGGAGAGTTCGTCGCCGTACTCGTTGGAGACGTGCCACAGCCGCACCGCGGGATGGTCGCCGTACCGCTCGGCCAGCACCCGCGCGAGCCGCACGACGTGGCTGCGCCAGACCGGCGAACTCGGGCAGTAGGACTGCCTCGAACCGAACTCCAGCCGGGTGCCGCGAGCGTCCACCGGCAGCATCTCGGGGTGCTGCCGCACCAGCCAGGGCGGCGGGGACGCGGTCGCGGTCGCCAGATCGACGGCGATGCCGTGCTCGTGCAGCAGGTCGAGCACCTCGTCCAGCCAGCCGAAGTCGAACTCCCCCGGCGCGGGTTCCAGCCGAGCCCAGGAGAAGACGCCGACGGTGACCAGATTCACCCCGGCCCGCCGCATCAGGCGGACGTCCTCCCGCCAGATCTCGGCCGGCCACTGCTCGGGGTTGTAGTCTCCCCCGTAAGCCAGTCCACCCAGGCCGAGCCCCAAGGTCACGTCCACATCCACCCCTGTGATCGCCGGTCGGCAGTTTGTATGCTGCATACAGACGCTAGGACGTGGCCCGAGCCAAGGTCAAGACGGGGACGAAGGAGTGCATCGATGGCGATCGAGCGTCGTACCCTGCGCTCGCAGGTGCGCGAGGAACTGCTGGCCCGGATGCGCAGCGGCGAGGTGGAGCCCGGGGAAGGCGTCAACGAGGTCAAGCTCGCCGCGGAGCTGGGCGTGAGCCGCACTCCGCTGCGGGAGGCCCTGATCGCGCTGGAGAGCGAGGGGCAGATCGAGAGCGAGGGCGGCAAGGGCTTCCGGTTCCGTCCGCTCTCCCGCAACGAGCTCGGCGAACTGGCGCCGATCATGGCGGCCCTGGAGGCGCTCGCCGTCGAACTCTCCGACCCGGCGAAGCTCGCCGCCCTCGGCAGCCGGCTGGCCACGATGGCCGCCGGCTTCACCCAGGAGGTCGCCGAGCACGCGCTGGTGATCCGCAAGGACGACGAATGGCACGGCGTGATGCTGAGCGCCTGCCCCAATACCCGGCTGCTGGAACTCATCGCCAGCACCCGCCAGGCCATCCACCGGTACGAGTCGCTGCTGGTGCCCGGCGAGGCGATGGTCGAGCGGGTCGCCGCCGAGCACGCCCTGATCGCCGAACGCCTGATCGCCGGCGACGTGCCCGGGGCGATCGCCGCCCTGAAGCTGAACTGGATCAACGGCATGCAACGCATCATCGACAGCGCCGATCGCGATTACCTGAGCGCCTGACCGGAGCCCGGCGACGAGGCGCGGACCGCCAGGTCGACGTAGAGGGCCGCGGTCCAGGAGAACATCGTCACGGCACGCTCGGGCTTCGCCGCGGTATGCGGGTTGAAGTACTCGTGCGGGCCGCCACCGGCCACCACCATGGCCAGCGTGCGCTCGGTCAGGTCGCCGGCGCGCTCGGGGTGGCCGCTGGCGACCAGACCCTCAATGAGCAGCCGGTTGGTGTTGAGCCAGACCGGCCCGCGCCACATGGCATCCGGGTCGAAGCTCGGGTCGACGGAGGCCACCGTGGAGACCGGCCACTGCGTGGCATGCCGGTCGGGATCGTCCAACGCGGCCAGCAGCGCGTCCACCACCGCGACGGGGAGCCTGCCGGTGAGCAGCGGCATGAGGCCGAGCACGGTCTCGGCCGGCACCTGGCCCTGCCGATCCCGGGAGCGGAAGACCCCGGTGGCGGGATCCCACAGCTCCATGAGCTGGGCGAAGGTGGCATCGGCGCGGGCCCGGCAGCGCGCGGCGGCGGCGGGGTCACGGGCGTCCAGCCAGGCGGCCAGCAGTTCGTCCTGCCGGATCAGGTAGGCCGCCAGGTCGGGGGTGGTGACCGGCAGCGGCCCGTCGAAGACCGGGGAGTCGTCCAGGCCCGACGAGTACGGGTGGGCGTACTCGGGCAGCCCGTCGTGATCGGAATCCGAGGCAGCGAACCACCAGTCCTGGCTGGCCAGCAGGGTCGGCAGCAGGGCACTCAGCCAGGCCTCGTCCGGGTCGGATTCCAGGACGTGCTGCACCGCCCAGGCGGCCAGCGGCGGCTTGGTGAGCGGCACGCGCGTGCCGCTGGCGGCCGAGCCGCGCTCCCGCAACCGCTCCTGATCCCCCGGCGGCAGGTCGTCGCTGGAGGCCAGCACGCCCCCGTCGTGGACGACATCGGGCAGCTGGCCGTCCGGGCTGGGGAA
>JAPUEM010000048.1:56907-73246 GCA_027492575.1 Propionicimonas sp. | reverse complement strand
CATCGGGATCGTCGCGATCGCCGAGGCCGCCATCACCAGGCCGTAGTTCATCTGCCCGTACTGACCCTGGAAACTGGTCAGCATCAGCGGGACGGTGAACAGGTCGGGGTTGTTCAGCAGCACCAACGGGAAGAGGAAGGAGTTCCAGACGTCCAGCGCCGCGATGATGGCCAGCGCCGCCAGCCCCGGCTTCAGGTTCGGCAGGATGACCAGGAAGAAGGTCCGCAACCGGCCACAGCCGTCCATCAGGGCGGCCTCCTCCAGTTCCTTGGGCAGGCTCATCACGAACTGGCGCATCAGGAAGACCGCGAACGGGTTCACCAGCATGGCCGGGACGATCAGCGCCAGGTGGGTGTCCACCCAGCCGAACTGGGCCATGAGCAGGTAGAACGGCACCAGGGTGACCTGCTTGGGGATCATCTGGGTGGCCAGGAAGAGGATGAACAGCGCCTTGGAGCCCTTGAACGGGATCCGGGCGAAGCCATAGCCGGCCATCGCGGCCGTCACCAGGGTGCCCACCACGCCCAGGACGGTGATGTAGATGCTGTTGACGTAGGCCTGACCGAAGGGCACGGTCGTCCAGGCCGAAACCCAGCTCTCCGTGGTCCACGGGTTCGGCCACAGGCTCAACGGATCGCTCAGCAGCTGGGGCAGCGTCTTGAACGACGTCAGGATCATGAAGATGAACGGGAAGACCATGCTGAGCGCGATAACGATCAGCACCAGGTGCAACGCTACTTTGCCGAGCTTGGCCCGGCCGGACGAGGCCTCGTCCGCGATCGCCTGAGCACTCACTTCCCCTCCTCCTCGTAGTGGACGAACTTCTTCTGCGCGCTGAACTGGATCAACGTGATCACCAGCGTGATGACCAGCAGGATCACCGACGCCGCGCTCGAGGGACCGAACTGGAAGCGCCCGAAGCCCAGATCGAAGATGTGGTAGACGATCGTCCGGGTGGCGTTGTCCGGCCCGGCGTTGTTGACCAGCACGTAGACGGTGTCGAAGGTCTGCAGCGAGGAGATCACCGCGACCACCGACGAGAAGAAGATGATCGGCGAGAGCAGCGGCAGCCGGATCTTGGTGAACATGGCGATCGGCCCGGCTCCGTCGATCTTGGCAGCCTCGATCACCGACTCGGAGATGTTCTGCAGACCGGCCATGAAGATCACCACGTTGAGGCCGACCGAGGCCCAGATCGTGACGATGCAGACCGCGATCAGGGCCAGCCGGGGATCGCCCAGCCAGTTCGGCGGCGCGATCCCGAAGGTGCGGGAGATGAAGCTGCTGAGCATTCCGTCCTCGCGGAAGAGCTGCTGCCAGATCATCGCGACGGCGACGGTGCTGGTCACCACGGGGGCGAAGAGCATCACCAGGTAGATGCCGCGGGTCTTCAGCTTCTCCAGGGCGACGGCCAGGACGATCGCCAGCAGCAGACCGACCGGCACCGTGATCACGGCGATCAGCAGGGTGTTGACGATCGACCGCAGCATCAGCGGATCGGTGAGCTGGGCGGCGAAGTTGTCGAAACCGACCCAGGTGAGCTCGGTCAGGCCGTTCCAGTCGGCGAAGGCCAGCATCATGCTGGCGCCGAACGGGAAGAGCACGAAGAGCAGCATGCCGATCAGCTGCGGCCCGACGAAGAGGTACCCCCAGCGGACGTCCCGCTTGCGCCACAGCGGCAGCGGGTTCAGCGGCGGGTCACCGGCGGATGCCAGGCGGGGAGCAGTCACCTGCTCCCCGCCTGCGGTTGAGCTCTGGCTCATCGCTACTTCTTGGCCGCCACGAGCGCGGCCACCGCGTCCAGGGTCTCCTGGGACGAGGCCTGACCCTTGTACAGCTTGCCGAAGAGCTCGGTGATGTCGTCGGAGAGGCCGGCGACGGTGGCTTCGGTCGGGAAGTTGGCGAAGCCGATGTCACGCATGTCCAGGAAGGTCTGGGCGTGCGCCGGGTAGTTGTCCTCGAGCACGACCTTGTCGGCGCCGGCGATCGACGGGACGGCGTTGCCGCCACCCGAGAGCCGGAAGATCTGGCCCTCGGCGCTCAGGAACTCGGTCCAGAACAGGAAGGCGGCGTCCGGGTTCTTCGTCCCGCCGTTGATGGCCAGGAAGGAGGCGGCGATGCCGGTCGGAGCGGCCTTGCCGTCCGGGGTCGGCCAGCGGACGATGTCGTAGTGCTCGGCCACCCCGGCGCTCTTCAGCATGCCGATGGTGTAGCGGCCCTGGGCGAAGAAGCCGGCCTTGTGGGTGGCGAAGGTGCTGTCGGCGCCGGGCTCGGGCAGGTCGTCGGCGAGCACGAACTTCTTGTCCTGGAAGTACTTGCCCAGGGTGTCCACCGCGGCGACCGTGGTCGAGTCGGTGTTGCCCACGAACTCGCCGGCATCGTTGTAGGAGGTTCCGCCCTGGGCGGAGACCCAGCTCCAGTGGGTGGCCCAGTAGTGCCAGTACATCGAGCCGATCAGGCCCGCCGCGGAGAGCTTGTCGTTCATCTCCAGGAACTTGGCGGTCGTCCACTGGTCGTTGGCGGCGAGTTCGGCGGGATCCTCGGTGATCCCGGCGGCCTTCAGCGCCTCCTTGTCGTACCACAGGGCGTCGGGGTTGACGTCGTTCGGGGCGGCGTAGGTCTCGCCGTCGATCCGGGCGGCGCCGAAGGCGCCGGCGAAGAAGTCCTCCGCCTTGGTCTGGCTGAGCGGGCCGGCCATCCGCTCGTTCAGCGGCAGCAGCACCTTGGCGGTGGTGAACTGCCCGAGCTTGTCGTCGCCGATGTAGAAGACATCGGGAGCGGTGCGGCTGGTCAGCTGGGCGAGCAGCTTGGAGTGGTACTCGCCATAGGAGGCCACCGGCTGAAGCTTCACCGTGATGTTCGGGTGGCGCTTCATGAATTCATCGTTGAGGCCGCGGTAGCGCTCCAGTTCCTCTGGGCTGCCCCAGGTGGACCAGACCACTTCGCCGGACGGTTCGGCACCGGGCGATCCGTTGTTGGCGGGCGGGGCCGGCTGGCCGCCACCACCACAGGCGGAGAGGCCGAGCACAAGCGCGCCGGCGGCCGCCGCGGCGAGCAGGCGGAGAGAAGTGGGGAATGACATGCCGAGACCTTTCTGGGCGTTCACAAGATTTCTGTATTCTGCATACAGAATTCGGACGGGTCAATGGTCGTGACAAGACCGTTACAAGTGAGCCGGCCGATCAGCCGAAGGCGGCGATGTCGATCTTCCCCATGCCCATCAGCTTGGCGTAGGCGTCCGGCTTGGCCATCAGCTCGTCCAGATCGTCGGGAATCACCTGCCAGTTGAACCCGAACCGGTCCACGCACCAGCCGCACTGCTCGGCCTCGGGGACGGTGCTGAGCTGCTCCCAGTAGCGGTCGAGCTCCGCCTGACCATGGACGTAGACCATCAGGGAGACGCCGCAGCTGAAGGTGAAATCCTGGTCGGCGGCGTCCATCGTGGTGAACCATTGGTCGAGCAGCTGGAAGTCGGCGAACATCACCTGGCCGGCCGACGGACCGGCCTCGTCCGGGTACGGGACGACGGTGCCCACGTGGCCGCCGAAGACCGAGGTGTAGAAGTCGATCGCCTCCCGCGAGCGACCCTCGACGGTGTGGCCGAACATGATGCTCGGGATGATGAACGGACGTGGCTCGCCCTCGGGGTTGGTCAGCATCAGCTGCCAGCTGACGCCGTACTTGTCCTGGATCCAGCCGTAGTGCGGGCTGAACGGGTAGGCCTGCAGCGGCATCAGCGCGGTGCCGCCCTCGCTGAGCGCGGCCCACAGTTCGTCCAGATGGGTTCGCGCCTCCGGATCAACCGAGGGATCGAAGTTCACGAAGAAGGAGACCGACGGGTTGGGCCGGAACTCGGCGCCGGCGTTGATACCGATGAACCGGTGGCCGGCGATCTCCCACTCGACGGTCAGCGCCTGGCCGGCGAACTCCTGCTGGAAGTCCAGCAGACCCTCGGTCGGATAGTGCACGGTCTGAACCACCCGGGCGTCCGGGAAAGCCGAGACGTAGAAGTCGGCAGCCTCGGCCGCCGTGTGGTCGAACCAGATGTTCGGGACGATTCGCTGCATGGTGCCTCCACTCCCCCCGGTTGCCTGGTGGCCGAGCCTACGCCGCGCCGCCGACAATCAGAACCCCACTCGCGCCGGCGCCGACCCGCTCCTCCCCTCCTTGAGCCGCCCTCCACTGAGCCCCCCTCCCCCCCCCCGGACGCTCGAACGTAGCGGTTCTTCGGCCAAAATCGGCGGGAAGCCGAAAAGTCGCTACGTTCGACGACTACAGCGTGCTCAGCCCCGGCGGAGGTTCGCGATCATGGCGTCGAGCTGCTGGACCATCGGGGTCAGGCCGTACTGGGCAGCGGTCTGACGGGCCCAGGTGAGGGCTTCCAGGGCTTCCGGGACGCGTCCGAGCAGGCCGAGCACCTCACCGCGGTTGGCGGTGGCGATCAGGGCGCCCTGGGCGTCGCCGAGGTGCTGGGCGAGCCGCAGCTGCTCGTCCACGCTGGTCAGGGCTCCCGCGAGGTCACCGGTGTAGCGCTGGACGATCGCGCGGTTGCCGACGCACTGGGCCAGCCCGCGCCAGTCACTGGTGGCCCGGCAGATCGCCTCCTGCTCGGTGAGCAGGCCGGCGGCCTGGGCGAGCAGGTTCTGGTCGGCGCCGGAGTTCGAGCGGTTGATCAGCAGCAGCACCCGCTCCCCCAGCGCGCGTTGCAGGCCGGCCTGGTCGCCGCCCGCTCGGGCGACCTCGCCAAGCACCGTCCAGAGCCGTTCGGCCCGGGCGAAGTCCTGCACCTGGTAGGCCAGCTGGACGCCCGGATCGGCCCACTGCTTGGCGGCGGCCAGGTTGCCGGCGCGGGCGGCGACCTCGGCGGCGTCGGTGTAGTCGGCGACCGCCTGCGGCAGCCGCTGCTGCATGTGGTGGATCTGGGCGCGGTTGGCCAGCACCGGCAGCAGCAGGCCGATCGAGCCGAGTTCCCGCAGCTGCGGCTCGGCGGCGTTGTAGTACCCCAGGGCCTCCTCCCAGCGCTGGGCGGCCGCGGCGACGTTGCCCAGGTTCGCCTGCGCGGTGGCCGCCTCCACTCGGTCGCCGGCCTGGGCGGCGAGCGCGGCCTCCTCGGTGTGGGCGGCGTGGGCGCCGGCCAGATCCCCCTGCTCGCGGCGGGCGGTGCCCAGCAGGCCGAGCGCCACCGCGGCGATCGAAAGCTGTCCGCCCGCCCGGGCGAGCTGTTCGGCCTCGCCCGCGAAGCGTTCGGTTCCCGCCCAGTCACCGGTCTGGACGGCCGCGCTGGCCCGGGCCACCAGCACCCGGGTGATCAGCGCCGGGTCGCCGAGGCTGCGGGCGAGTTGCTCGGCTTCGGCCGCGGCTGCGGTGCCGCCGGCCACGTCCCCGGTTCCGAACCGGGCGGACGCCGTGTTCAGCCGGGCCTCGGTGAGCCCCCGCAGGTCGCCCTCGGCGCGGCAGATCGCGCTGTACTCCTCCAGCAGCGGCAGGGCCTGCGCCGGCTGCCCCTGGTCGATGAGGACGACCGCCTGCCCGGCGAGCGCGCGTCCGATCGCGACCGGGTCGGCGAGTTCGCGGCAGATCCGTTCCTGTTCGCGCAGCAGCGCCATCGCCCCGGCCAGGTCGGCCTGGTTGCGCCGCAGCTCGACCCAGCCGGCGATATTGCCCTGGACGTCGTAGAGCGCGCCCTCGGCCCGGTGCAGCTCGTCGGCCTGCCGGAACAGGGCTTCGGCCTCCGGCCAGCGGCGCTGATCCCGGCGGACCAGGGCGAGGTCGCCGACCGCTGCCGCCCGCAACTCGGGGACGGCCGCCGCCGCTTCGAAGGCCGCCGCGGCGGCGTCCAGCTCACCGCGGCCCAGGTGACTGGCGCCCAGGTTGACCAGGGCGGCGCCGTAACGGCGGCGTTGCCGTTCCGGCGCCAGATCGGTGGCGGTGCGCGCGGCTTCGGCCAGGTAGCGCTGCAGACCCAGCGCGGCCTCGCTCGCACCGGCGTCGGCCAGCATCCGGGAGACCCCCCAGGTGAGCTGCCCGGTGTCGTGGGCGGCCGGGTCGGCCAGCACCGGGGCGTAGGCGGCGAGCAGTTCGTCCGCGACGTCCGGGGTGAGCCGGTGCCACAGCCGGCGCAGGTCGAACGGGTTGCGGGAGTAGGCCAGCTCGGCCCAGCCGAGGTCGCTGAGGGTGGCCCGCAGCCGCGGGCCGTCGCCGGCCTCGGCCCACTGCCAGCCCAGTTCGTCCGCGACCCGTGGGCCGAGCGGCTGCTCGGCGAAGTACGTGGCCAGACCATGGTGGGCGGCCGTCCGCCATTCGGGGGTGGCGAGGTAGCGCTCTTCGACCGCCCGCCGGAAGTCGGCGTGCGCGAAGCCGAGCAGGCCGCCGCGGCTGACCAGGTGATGCTCGGCGGCCAGGTGCAGCGGCGCCCAGCTGCGCTGCGGCAGATGCTCGGGGCCAGGGGTGAGCAGGTCGAGCAGTTCGGCCTCGGCCAGACCGTACCGGGCGGCCCAGAGCGCGCGCATCGCGTCCGCGACCAGGCCGGAACGGTCGCGTTCGAAGTCGTGCTCGTAACGGTCGAGCACCAGGCCCAGCAGCGCCGCGACGGACGGCGCCGCGACCAGCCGGTCGATCAGCGCCCGCAGCGTGAAGTGGTCGCCGTGCTGCCGCAGCTCGTCCAGCACGGTGACCAGGAAGCGCGGGTTGCCGGTCGCCGGAGCGGCCACCAGGGCAGCCAGGTTCTCCTCGTCCAAGTGCTTGGCGCCCACCGCCAGCACCGCGTCCGCGATCGCCCGGCGCTCGTCCGTGCTGAGCGGGGGAACCTCGAGCACCGGCCAGTCGCGGTGGGCGAAGGCCGCCCGCGCCCGCTCCCCCGACCCGGTGAGCACGAACCGCACCGACGAGCCCGCCAGCTCGGAGGGCAGCCAACGCAGGTCGGGCGCCCGGTCGCCGGGGTTGCCCTCGGCCAGCTGGTCGACCCCGTCCAAGACGATGAGCACCCGTTGCGATGCCTGAGCCTCACCCGACGATCCCTGAGCCTGTCGAAGGGTCGTTGAGCCAACCGTCCTCACCGCCTGCCCCAGCGCACTCGCCACCGCGGAGGCCGGCGCCTCGGCGAGCTTCTCCACGGCGTCGTCGTGGTCGCCGCCCAGGGCCGCGATCACCCGCGCGGCCAGCAACCGGAAGTCGCCCGCGGCGGCGTCCGCGTCACAGTGGTGGACGAGGACGGCCGCACCCGGGTTGGCCGCCGCCCACTCGTCCGCCCAGGTGGTCACCAGCGAGGATGCGCCCGATCCGGAAGGGCCGCTGACCAGCAGCGGCGAACCAGCCTCCGACAACGCCTTTTGCAGGCTCGGACGCGGGATGTGCAGCCCGAACCGGGCCCGTCCGAAGGCCGCGTGGGTAGCGGTCGCACGGGCCTCGGCGTCCGGCATGTCCGAGGGCGGGTAGAGCCGGTCGATCAGCTGCTCGAAGTCGGCCAGCACCCGCTCCCCGAGCGCCTCGGGGTCTTCGTAGCCGGCCACCGGCAGGCCCGATTCGCGCACCCGCTCACGTAGCGCCTCCAGCCGGGCGATGCCGTCGGATTCCGTCTCGACGTAGAGCGCCCGCTCGTCTTCGGGGAGCCCGGCCACCCATGCCGGGTCGCGCAGGTAGAAGTAGGCGTGACCGGCCGAGCCCGGGTTGTTCAGCACCCCGTGCAGGATCTCGAGTTCGGTCACCGACCGCTTGAGATCCTCGGTGAGCCAGCCGAGCCGGGCGGCCAGGTCGCCGTCGATCTCGCCGGGCACCCAGCCGTAGCGCTGCCCCAGCAGCCCGATGAAGTACGGCCGGGTGCGCTCTATCTCGGCCAGGCAGATCGGCAGCACCTCGCCCTCGGCCGCCTGCTCGTCGGTGACCCCCCAGCGCAGATCGACCTCGCTCCAGGCCACCCCGCGTTCCTCGCAGCGCCGCCGCAGCAACGGGAAGACGCGCTTCACCAGCTCATCCCGCTCCGCCTGCATGTCGCGGAAGGTCGACGACACGAAGACGCGAATCGCGCGTGCGTCACTCATTCCCGCAGGCTACCCGGACGGCGCACCCGCTCGTCCTGAGCAATTCGACCACCGATCGCGAGCGCGGTCGACCGGTCGGCGGCTCAGCGGAGTCGCCTACTGCCGTGAGGCCTGGACCGCCAGCCGGGCGAGCCGCCTGAGGTCGTCGGTGGTGTAACCCGGCCAACCGTGCACCAGCGCCAGCCACTCCGACGGCAGCCGGGACTCGCCCCAGACCGCTCCCGCCAGCGAACCGGCGATGGCCGCGACCGTGTCGGTGTCATTGCCGCCGCGCACCGCCCGGTACAGCGCCTCCTCGGGATCGGAGGCTCCCGCGACCGCCGACAGAGCCGCCTGGAAGGCCTTCACCACCCAGCCGTTCTGAGCGGCGAAATCACGCGGGTGCCGTCCGGAAGTCGTGGCCTCGTCGATGAGATCGGACCACCTCCGACCTGCCTCGGCCGGCAGCCACGGCAAGCCGATCCGTGGGTCGAACCGCCCGGTGCGGATGGCGTGGCGGATCGTCAGGCACCACAGCCCGACGGCGTGGGCGTTGTCCGGGTCGACGTGGGTCAGCCGTGCGATCCGTCCGGCCGCCTCGACCAGGTGCGCCTCGCTGCCGTCCGCCAGGTAGGCCAGCGCCACCGGTCCGGTGCGCATCAGCGAGCCGTTGCCGCCGCTGCGTCCGGTCTCGTCGTGGACGGCCTGCGCCGCCTGCCGGGCACTCGCCTCGGTGGCCGGCGGGTTGAGCCGGGAGAAGACCCGCTGGGTCTGGATCCCGACGTCCTTCGCCGTCGCCGCCCAGCCGAGCCACCGGTCGACGATCCCGCCCAGCACGGACGGATCGCGCAGCGATTCCCCTCGCGAGGCCGCCTCGAGGATCGGGATCGCCATGGACGTGTCGTCCGTCCACTCCCCCACGGCATGCCCGAAGTGCCCCACCCCGAACACTGGTACCTGGCTGTCCGGCAGCCCGGGCCCGAACTCGTAGGCCGACCCCAGCGCGTCCCCCACCGCCGAGACCACGACCGCCCCCACGGCCCGGTCCAGTTGCTCAGGGCTCAGGGTGTCCAGATCGCCGTTCGCCATCCCAACATTCTCGCAGCCGACGACTGCCACCCAAGTACACGAGCGCCCGGCGCCCAACCGCCCAAGCTGTGGCCGACGTCCCGTGATCGGCGAATCGACCCCACCTTATGGGCGCGCGCCATCTCGGCCATTCGGACACCGAAGCCGTACCCTGGCCGGAACGGGAGGTGACATGGAGTTCTGGGAAGCGGCGGCGCCGTGGCTGTTCGGCCTGGCCGGGCTGGTCACGATCTCGATGCTGCAGGCGGCGGTGGCCCCGCAGGCCGTGCTGCGTACCTACTTCGGCGAGCAGACGGACTCCCCCGGGCTGCTGGCGATCGTCCGCAACTGGGGTTTCGGAATCGCGGCCTGCGGCGGGCTGCTGGTCGCAGCCGCCTTCGTTCCCGATCTCCGCGTGGCGGCCGCCGTCTTCGCGATCGTCACCAAGGCGGCCTTCATCGCGCTGGTGCTCGGCCCCGGACGCCAGGCCGCCCAGCGCCAGGCCAAGCTGGCGGTGGCGTTCGACGTGGTCGTGATCGCGGCGCTATCCACTTGGCTAATCGCGCGATCGGTCACGACATAACGCTGCCGCGATTTCTCACATTCTCTCGCAGGCGCTGACTCCCAGGCATGCCCAGCCGCACCACGAGCGCAGGCATTTCCTGAGGTTGTGACGGCCCCGCCTTCCCGGTCGCTATCCGTCCCTGGCTGGAGCTCGGAGCGCGCCCAGCGACGCAGGTCTAGGCTGGACGACGTACCCGGCGCGACGACCGAGGGAGACTCCGCATGACGGAACCCGCCACGCTCAGCGGTCGCACCATCGTGATGTCCGGTGGCAGCCGCGGGATCGGCCTCGCGATCGCGCTGCGGGCCGCGGCGGACGGGGCGAACCTCGTCCTGCTGGCGAAGACCGATCAGCCGCATCCCCGGCTGGAGGGCACCATCCACAGCGCGGTCGAGCAGATCGAGGCGGCCGGCGGCCACGGGCTGGCCGTGGTCGGCGACGTGCGCAGGGACGACGACATCGATCGGGCGGTCGCAGCGGCCGTGGAGACCTTCAGCGGCATCGACATCGTCGTGAACAATGCCAGCGTGCTGGCGCCGGTGGGCACCCTCGAAGTCACCCCCGGCCGCTACGACCTGATGCAGGACGTCAACGTCCGCGGCACCTTCATGCTGACCCGGGCCTGCCTGCCGCACCTGCTGGCCTCCGACGACCCGCGCGTCCTCACGCTCAGCCCGCCGCTCAACCTCAGCCCGCACTGGCTGGGGCGGTTCCCGGGCTACCTGCTGGCCAAGTACGGCATGACGCTGGCCACCCTCGGCTTCGCCGCCGAGTTCCCCCAGATCGCGGCGAATACGCTCTGGCCACGCACCCTGATCGCGACCGCCGCCATCGGCAACACCCTCGGCGAGCCGGCGCTCGCCCGCTCCCGCGATCCCCGGATCGTGGCGGACGCGGCACACCTGATCCTCACCTCGCGGCGCACCGGCCAGACCCTGATCGATGACGAGGTGCTGGCGGAGGCCGGCATCACCGACCTCTCGGGCTACTCCTACCTGCCGGGAGCGACCGACCTGCAGACGGACGTCTTCCTCGACTGAACGGAGCCAGCCATGACCGATTCCCCTGTGACCTGGTTCGGGTCGATCGCCCTCTCGACCACCGTGCTACCCGGACGCGCGCACCCGGTGGCGGTGCTGAAGCTGGGGGCGGCTGAGCCCCACCGTCCGGTGCTGTGGACGCTGGAGGGCCTGGACGACCTCACCGCGGCGCTGCAGCACGTCGCCGAACTGCAGGTCGAGGCGGTCGTGCTGGCCGGCAACGAGCACTCCTTCGGCAGCGGCGCCGATCTCAATGTGCTGAACTCGTCGACCTCCGTCGATGAGGCCATCGACGCCGCCCGGCGGGGCTGGCGGGCGTTCCGGACGCTGGCCGATCTGCCGCTCCCCAGCTTCGCGCTGATCACCGGCTTCGCCCTGGGCGGCGGCCTGGAATTGGCGCTCTTCGCCGATCATCGGGTCGCCCGCTCGGACACCAAGGGGATCGGACTGCCCGAGGTCGGCCTCGGCATCCTGCCCGGCTGGGGCGGCGCCTGGCAGGTCGCCCGGCTGGCCGGCGCCGAAGCGGCCATCGCCACCGCCATCGACGACTCCCTGCGCGGTCGCCCGCAGCGCGCGGACCAGGCCCTGGAACGCGGCATCGTGGACGCCGTGCTGCCCGCCGCCGACTGGGAGGCGGCGTGGCCCGGCTGGGTCGCCGACCGCATCGACGCCGGAAAGCGCCCCGAGCCGACTCCCCCACCTGCCGACCAATGGCAGGCCGCGGTGGCCGAGGCGGCCGCGCGACTCGGAATCGCCTCCCTTACGATCCCTGAGCCTGTCGAAGGGTCGGCCCCTGCCGCGTCCCCGTCGCGAAAGCGGGAACCTCGTCCGCGCCTGAGCCCTGCCCCCGAGGCCACGCTCGGCCTGATCGCACGCACCTGGCAGCAGGACGCCGACACCGCCGAGGCCGAGACCAGCGCCGCCTTCGGCAAGCTGCTCTACTCCGACATCGCCCGGGCGTGCATCTACGCCCAGAGCCTCACCCGCCGCAAGCCGGTCGCGCCGGAGGGCCTCGCCGGCGGCACCGCCCGTCCAATCAACCGGGTCGCCGTGATCGGCGCGGGCCTGATGGCGTCCCAGCTGGCCGCTCTGATCGCCCGGCACGCACGAATCCCGGTGGTGCTCACCGACCTCGACACCGAGCGGGCCGAGCGCGGCGTCCAGCTGGCTCGCGGCTGCCTGGAGCGCCTGGCGGCCCGCGGCACCCTGACCGCGGATCAGGCGACCGAGATCGCCGGCTTGATCACCGCCACCGCCGACCCGGCCGGAGTGGCCGACGCCGATCTGGTGATCGAAGCGATCTTCGAGGATCTGGACGCCAAGCGCGCGGCCTTCGCCGCCGCCGAGCCGCACCTGGCGCCCGACGCCGCCCTCGCCAGCAACACCAGTTCGCTGTCGATCACCGCGCTGGCCGACGGCCTGGCCCACCCCGAAAGAGTGATCGGCTTCCACGTCTTCAACCCGGTGGACGTCGTCCCGCTGCTGGAGATCATCCCCGGAGCCCGAACCGGCCCGGACGCGGTCGCGACCGCCCTCGCCTTCGGCGCAACGTTGCGCCGCTCGACGGTCTTCTCCGCCGACACCCCTGGCTTCATCGTCAACCGCGTCCTGACCAGGATGTTCGATGTCTCGCTGGCCGCCCTGGACGCCGGCCAGGACCCGGCCGTCGTCGAAGCAGCCCTCGACCCGCTCGGCCTGCCGATGACCCCGCTGCAGCTGCTCGACTTCGTCGGCCCTGCTGTCCAACTGCACGTCAGCGAGACCATGCACGCCACCTTCCCCGACCGATTCAGCCTCCCCGAATGGCTCACCCGCGTGGTCGCCGACGGCCACCGCCACGTCCTTACCGAGGATGGACAACTGACCGAAGCCACCGCGGCCCTGCTGCCCCCACGGTCCGACGTCCAGCAACCCGCCGACGAGCTGCTGGACAGCGCCCTCCGCGCCCTGGCCGAAGAGATCCGTCTGATGCTCGACTCCGGCGTGGTCGACCCCGCGGACGTCGACCGCGCCCTGATCCTCGGTGCCAACTGGCCCCGCGAGCTCGGCGGCATCACCCCCTACCTCGACCGCACCGGCACCTCCGAGCGCGCCACCGGCCGCCGCTTCCACCCACCGGGCACCGTCACGCTCAAGTGACCGCTCGGCCGTCGGTCAGCGCCCACCGTCGCCACTGGGGCTGGTGAGCCCGGCCACCAAGTCCCAGCACGATCACGAGCAGGCCGACCAACCTCCGGCCACGCTCCCCTGGCCGGGAGCGGATTGCACCTTCGGATTACGTACATACAATGGATGCACGAGAGGAGTTGAGATGCCCACAGTTCCCTTTGAGACGCGCAAGAGCCAGCGGATCAACCTGCGGACGACAGAACGCCAGGAAGCGCTCCTGCGACGCGCAGCCGAAGCGACCGAGCACACCCTCACCGACTTCATCATGGACAGCGCCGTCGAAAACGCTCACCGCGTGCTGGCCGATCGGCGGTGGTTCACCACCACGGACGAGCAGTTCGAGGAGTTCGTCCGACTGCTCGACGCACCGCTCCCGTCGACCGACAAGTTCGACCGCCTCTTCGCTCGCGAGTCCCGCTTCGCCTCTGAATGAGCGATCTCACCCCACCCCGCAGGCTGGAACGGACGGACGTCCGCACCGGCTTCAACAGCGGCGCCACCGACCTGGACGAGTGGCTGGTGAAGTATGCCTGGCAGAATCAGGCAGCCAACAACGCCGTCACCTATGTCATCACCGACAATCACCGAGTGGTCGGCTACTACGCCATCGCCATGGCGGCGGTCTCGCGGCTTGCCGCCCCCGTGCCGCTGCAGAAGGGCCGCCCCTCCCAGATCCCGTGCATCCTGCTCGCCCGATTGGCCGTCGATGAGCGGTACGGCGGTCAAGGCCTGGGCTGGGAACTGCTTCGCGACGCGCTGCTGCGTGGCGTCCAGCTGAGCGGGAGCATCGGAGCGGCCGCCATCCTGGTGCATTGCCGCGACGAGTCAGCCAAGGCCTTCTACCTCCACCACGGCGACTTCCTCCAGTCGCCCACCGACGACCTGCACCTCATGGTGCCGATCAAGGCCCTCCGGAGATATATCGACGAGTGAACGGCATGAAGCCCGTCGACCGAGCAGGCCAGATTCCGCGAAGCTAGCGGCGAAGCGCCTCGTCGACCGCGCTTGGACCGACCCCGACCGTCACCTGGGTGCCCCACGGGTCGGACGCGCGCACCGAGCGTCCGTCGTCGGCGAAGGCGATGCCGCGGGCGGTGAGGCGCGCGACCAGGGCATCCAGGTCCTCGCGGCCCGGGACGGTGACCGCGACGTCGCCGAGCCCGAGGCTGGCCGCGCGCGGCCCCGCTCCCCGGCTGTTCCAGGTGTTCAGGCCGAGATGGTGGTGATATCCGCCGGCCGAGGCGAAGAGCGCGCCCGGGTAGCCGGTGAGGGTGGGCTCGAAGCCGAGCGCGTCGACATAGAAGGCCTGCGCCGTCGGGATGTCGCCCACCTGCAGGTGCACGTGCCCGACCTTGCCGGCGAGCGCGGTGGCATTGGCCAGGGTCTGCTCGTCGAGGTGGCTGCGCAGGTAGACGTTCGGGTCGAGGTAGAGGGTGTCCATCTGCAGTTCGCCGGACGGGCCGTGCGTCCACAGCGAGCGCTCCCGATCGACGTACAACTCGATGCCGTTGCCTTCGGGGTCGGTGAAGTAGAAGGCCTCGCTCACCAGGTGATCGGCCGATCCCACGAAGCGGCTGCGCCCGTCCTGCGCGGCCCGGTAGACGGTGGCGGCCAGCGACTTCTGATCGTCGAAGAGGAAGGCGGTGTGGTAGAGCCCGGCCTGGCGCGGATCCACCTCGGGGAGGCCGGGCGTCGCGACGAGCTTGACCATCGGGGTCGCGCCCCGTCCGAGCACGCGATGCACTTCGCCGCCGCGGTCGACCTCCTCCAGCGGCTCGAGCGCGAGGGCGTTGGCGTAGTACGACGACATGGTCTCCAGCTCGCCGACCCGCAGCGTGACCGCGTCCATGCCGGTCAGTGGGTTGAGGCTGGTCTCGTTGACCGGGGAGATCCGGCTGTCTTCGGCGTGAGTCACGGCAACTTCCTCCGGTAGCGGCGGCGGATCCAGCATGGTTGAACCCTCAAATACCAGCCTAAGTCCAGCTTGTTGAAACTTCAACTCTTTCCCGGATCGTGCGGCGCCGCCGGGTCAATCGCGGGTTGTCGCAGGTCTGCTACATAGCCTTCGCCGGATGATCCGTGCCGATCGCGTGGCGGAACACTAGAGTGCTGCCGTCCGGTCGGAGGGGCCGGGCATGTTCCGACCACGCGCGAGGGAGCCCGAGTTGTCCGATCCGAAGCAGATCAAGGTTGTGCTGGACGAGGCGGAGATGCCGACCCACTGGTACAACATCGTCGCAGACCTGCCGACTCCCCCGCCGCCGCCACTGCACCCGGGCACTAAGCAGCCGCTGACCCCGGACGACCTGGCGCCGCTCTTCCCGATGGGCCTGATCGCCCAGGAAGCCTCCACCGAACGCTGGATCGAGATCCCGCAGGAGGTCCACGACATCTACCGGCTGTGGCGGCCGTCGCCCTTCTTCCGGGCCCGCCGCCTGGAGCGGGCGATCGGCACCACCGCACGCATCTACTACAAGTACGAGGGCGCCTCGCCGGTCGGCTCGCACAAGACCAACTCGGCGGTGCCGCAGGCCTACTTCAACAAGCTCGAGGGACGCACCCGGCTCACCACCGAGACCGGCGCCGGACAGTGGGGCTCGGCGCTGGCCTTCGCCGCGCAGATCTTCGGCCTGCAGTGCGACATCTGGCAGGTCCGCTCCAGCTACGAGGGCAAGCCCTACCGGCACGTGCTGATGGAGACCTTCGGCGCCCACGTGGTCGCCAGCCCCTCGGAGCTGACCCAGGCCGGACGGCAGCTGCGCGAGCAGTTCCCCGACACCACCGGCTCGCTCGGCATGGCGATCTCGGAGGCAGTCGAGGCCGCAGCGACCGACCCGAACGCCGCCTACTCGCTCGGCAGCGTGCTCAACCACGTGCTGCTGCACCAGACCGTGATCGGCCAGGAGGCCGTGAAGCAGCTGGCGATCTTCGGCGAGGAGTCGGCCGACTACGTCTTCGGCTGCGCCGGCGGCGGTTCGAACTTCGGCGGCCTCTCCTTCCCCTTCCTGCGGGAGAACCTGGAGGGACGCGCGGCTGCCAAGATCGTGGCCTGCGAGCCGAAGGCCGCGCCGTCCATGACCGAGGGCGAGTACCGCTACGACTTCGGCGACACCGCGGGCCTCACCCCGCTGCTGAAGATGTACACCCTCGGCCCGGATTTCGTGCCTGCCCCGGTGCATGCCGGTGGTTTGCGCTACCACGGCATGGCGCCGCTGGTCAGCCACTGCTACCACGAGGGCCTGCTGGACGCGATCTCGGTTCCGCAGCTGGAGGCCTTCGAGGCCGGCGTGCTCTTCGCCCGCGCCGAGGGCATCGTCCCGGCGTCGGAGTCGAACCACGCCATCGCGGGTGCGCTGCGCCAGGCCCGGGCGGCCGCCGAGGCCGGCGAGTCCCCGGTGATCGTGATCGGCGTCTCCGGCTCCGGCCAGCTCGACCTGCCGGCCTACTCGGAGTTCCTCGCCGGCGACATGGTCGACGGCTGA
>JAPUEM010000048.1:15795-56807 GCA_027492575.1 Propionicimonas sp. | reverse complement strand
CTGCTTGGGCTCATCCGGGGTGGGGACGGACGGTGGCTGCTGGGGCTCGGGCGGGTAGCCCAGCCCTGAGTGGCCGGACGGGGGTTGCTGCGCCTCAGGCGTCCAGCCGGGCGGCGGGTAGGGCTGGCCGTAGGGCGGCTGGGGCGGGTAGGGCTGCGGATAGCCGGGCGGCGGGTAGCCAGGCTGTGGGTAGCCGGGCTGCGGATAGCCCTGCGGCACCGGGTAGCCGGGCTGCGGCGCGAACTGGGCGGCGCGAGCACCGGGCAGGTTGGCCAGCAGGTCACGAGCCTGGCCGGCGACCTTGTGCTCGCTGAGGAGCTCATAGCGGGTGGCGATCGTCCGGCTCACCGAGGTGAAGTCGCGCTTGCCCTGGCTCATCCAGTAGCCGAGCGCGGCGAAGGCGATGCCGATCACGATGCCAATCGCCAACGCGGAGGCGAAGAGGGCGAGGAAGTTCGGCGCCTGGGTGAACAGCAGCATGATGAGGCCGACCATCAGGCCGGTCGAGATGCCGCTTTGCACCCCCTGGCCGATCACGGTGCCCCAGGTGCGGCGGCCGAGCACCCGCTCGACCGAGCGCAGGTCGGTGCCGACGATGGCCAGGTTCTGCACCGGGAACTGCGCGTCGGCCAGGTAGTCGACCGCCTTCTGCGCCTCCTCGTAGCTGCCGAAGACGCCGATCGACTGCGGGAACTCCAGCTTGAAGACGTCGGTCAAGCGAGGATTCTGCTGGCTCATCGGCTCATCTCCATTCCGGCCGCGCGACCACGGGC
The DNA here is from genome assembly GCA_027492575.1 of Propionicimonas sp. GTDB lineage: Bacteria > Actinomycetota > Actinomycetes > Propionibacteriales > Propionibacteriaceae > Propionicimonas. The sequence goes on along the minus strand of JAPUEM010000048.1, from coordinate 56,034 downwards.
CACGATCGCCGCAGCGAGCTTAACCCCGGCCTCGTCCACCATCTCATCGTCCACCACGATCGCACCCACTGCACCACCGGCGAGCGCCGTGGCCTCGGCATAGGCCCTCTGGATGCGCAACGCCCGTTCGAAGTCCGCTGGACGGGGCGAATAGACCTCGTTGCCGGCCTCCACCTGTGCCGGGTGAAGCACCCATTTTCCGTCGTAGCCCAACGCGGCGCTGAGTTCGGCCGAGCGCCGGAAACCCTCGACGTCGCGGATCGCGACGAAGGGTCCGTCGATCGCCTGCAGCCCGTGGGCGCGGGCGGCGACCAGGATCGACATCAGGACGTGGTGGAAGGCGTCCGCCGGGTAGCCGGCCGGCTGCGCGCCGACGTTCAGCCCACCCATGCCGAGGCTGGCCATGAAGTCGCCGGGGCCGAAGACCAGGCTCGCCAATCGGGGGCTGGCGGCGGCGATCTCGTTGACATGCAGCAGCCCGACGGCGTCCTCGATCTGCACCTCCAGGCCGATCCGGCCGATCGGCAGGCCGGCGGTGTGCTCGACCTGGGTCAGCAGCAGATCAAGGGCCTGCACCTGCGCGGCCGACTGCGTCTTGGGCAGCACCAGCGCGTCGATGCGCGCCCCGGCGCCGGTCACCACCTCGATCACGTCGCCGTAGGTCCACGGGCTCTCCCAGCCGTTCACCCGGACGGTGAGCAGCGGCGCCGCGAACTCCCCGGTCTTCAGCGCCTCGACGATCCGGGCCCGGGATTCCACCTTCACCGCGGGCGCGACCGCGTCCTCCAGGTCGAGGAAGAGCGCGTCGACACCCAGGCCCCGCGCCTTGGCGATGAAGCGGTCGGAAGAGCCCGGGACGGCGAGGACGGTGCGGCGAGTTGCGGTCACTTCCCTAGCCTATGACCTCGCGCTGTGAGTCTGCTGTGCACGGCTGCCACCGTCCAAACCTCGGCGCCGAGGGCCAGTCTTACCGATCGAAGGCCAGCCTTGAATGCTGGCTCTCGGTGGCTAAGGCTGGCCCTCGGCGATGAGGTGAGGGATGGATGGCGGTCAGCCGACGGGGGTGAGGTTCAGGCTCTTGCCAATCAGGCTGATCCGGCGGGAGGAGAGGAGGTCGGCCACTTCGGTCAGCGCGACCGCCGACGGGTGGGACGGATCGGTCGCCACCAGCGGGACGCCGTCGTCGCAGGCGGCGGACATGGCCGGATCCATCGGGATCTCGGCCAGCAGCGGCACCTCGTAGCCGAGCCGCTCGGTGAGCGTCTCGGAGACCGCCTGGCCGCCACCGGCGCCGAAGACGTCCACCCGGTGCACCTCATCGCAGTGCGGGCAGGTGACATCCAGGTAGGCCATGTTCTCGATCACCCCGATCACCCGCTGCTCGAGCATCGAGGCCATCGTGCCGGCGCGCTCGGCGACCTCGGCGGCGGCCTGCTGCGGGGTGGTCACCACCAGCACCTCGGCCTTGGGCAGCTTCTGGCCCAGCGAGAGCGCCACGTCGCCGGTGCCGGGCGGCAGGTCGACCAGCAGGAAGTCGAGATCCCCCCAGTAGACATCGGCCAGGAACTGCTGCAGCGCCCGGTCGAGGATGGGCCCGCGCCAGGCGATCACCTGGTCGCGGCTGGCCTTCAGCATGCCGATCGAGATCACCTGCATCCCCAGCGCGGGCACCGGCAGGATCATGCCGTCCACCGAGGTCGGGGAGGCGTCCGCCAGGCCCAGCATGGGCGGGATTGAGTGGCCGTAGATGTCGGCGTCCAGCACGCCAACCGTGCGTCCGCGGGCGACCAGCGCCATCGCCAGGTTGACGGTGACCGACGACTTGCCGACCCCGCCCTTGCCGGAGGCGACCAGGATCACCTGGGTGCGGTTGTCGGGACGGCTGAATGGGATCTCGCGGTCGGCGACGCCGCCGCGAAGCTGCTGCTTGAGCGCCGCGCGCTGCTCGTCGTTCATGACGCCGAGGGTCAGATCGACGTCCTCCACCCCGTCGACGGAGAGCACCGCCGCGGTCACGTCCCGCTGGATGGTCGATTGCAGCGGGCAGCCGGCGATGGTCAGCAGGACGGTGATCGCCGCGCGTCCGTCTTCCACCGCGACCGACTCCACCATCCCCAGTTCGGTGATCGGACGCCGGATCTCCGGGTCGATGACGGTGGCGAGGGCTTCATTCACAGCGCTGACGACAGACATGCCCCAACTCTAGTGCTGGCCGGCGGCGACCGTTCTCGTGAGCAGAGATCCCGGGTCGTAGCCCGGGATGACGTGGTTGGGCCGGGCGGCAAGGTTCCGCCAGCGACATCCTGCGCCGACTGATCGGCCCAGCCACCGTCATCCCGGGCTTGACCCGGGATCTCCGAACCACGCCACCGCTGTCGTGTCGCCTACTCGGCGAGGTCGGAGGGCTCCTCGCGGCGCTCTTCGAGTTCGGCGAGCAGGTCCTTCAGCTCGGAGCGGATGAAGTCGCGGGTGGCGACGTCGTTCATGCGGGCGCGCAGCGAGGCGATCTCGCGGGCCAGGAAGTCCATGTCGGCGCGGGATTGGGCGGCGACCTCGCGGTCGTGCTCCAGGCTCACCCGGTCGCGGGATTCCTGCCGGTTCTGCGCGAGCAGGATCAGCGGGGCGGCGTAGGAGGCCTGCAGAGAGAGCAGCAGGGTCAGGAAGATGAACGGGAACTCATCGGGGAACCCGAAGAAGACGTTCCACAGGATCCAGCCGATGATGAAGACCGACATCCAGATGATGAACTTGCCGGTGCCCATGTAGCGCGCCGCGGATTCCGCGAAGTCGCCGAAGGCGTCGTCGCCGACCCGCATCTTCGGCAGCCAGCCGGTCCGGCGACCGGGGGTGTCCAGACGCTCCTGCTTAGCCATCGGTCACCTCCGCTTCGAGCCGGTCCAGCTGCACCCCGCGCCAGTCGTTGGGCAGGATGTGGTCGAGCACGTCGTCCACGGTCACCGCGCCCAGCAGCCGGCGCTCGGCGTCCACCACCGGGGCGCAGACCAGGTCGTAGGTGGCGAAGTAGCGGGAGACCTGGGCGATGTTCGAGGTCGGCGTCAGCGGCGTGATGTCGGGATCGATCAGCGTCGCCGCGAGGATGGACGGGGGTTCGCGCAGCAGCCGCTGGATGTGGACGGCGCCCAGGTAGCGGCCGGTCGGGGTGTCCAGCGGGGAGCGGCAGATGAAGGCGAGCGCGGCCATCGCCGGCGTGATCTCCTCCTGCCGGACAGCGGCCAGCGCGTCGGCGACGGTGGCGTCCACGGGCAGGATCACCGGCTCGGGGTTCATCAGGCCGCCCGCGGTCGCCGCATCGTAGGAAAGCAGGGTCCGGACGTCCTTGGCGTCCTCCGGCTCCATCTTCTCCAGGATCTCCTCGGCGACGACGGAATCCAGTTCGGCGATCAGGTCGGCGGCGTCGTCCGGATCCATCTCCTCCAGCACGTCGGCGGCACGCTCCCGGTCGAGGGTGGCGATCAGTTCCACCTGCTCGTCCTCGGGCAGCTCCTCCAAGGCGCCGGCCAGATCCTCGTCGTCCATCGCCTGCACCACCTGGGCGCGGGTGGCCGGATCCATGTCGTGCAGTTCGCGGGCGACGTCGGCCGGCTTCAGCTCGGCCAGCCGGGCGACCAGCTGCTCGGCGTCCCGGACCGCGGGCGAGCCGATGAAGTCGGGCAGCTCCGACCAGTCGACCACCGTCACGTGCCCACGGGCGAACGGACGCCGGGTCGGCTCCCGCAGGGCGACCTCGGAGACCTCCCACTCCCGAGCCCGGGTGCGCTGGATGGCCACATCGAAGATCGTCTCGGCCACGCTCGAATCGCTGCGGGTGACGGTGCGGTCGAGGAGGTGGTCGATCACCAGCACCTCGGCATCCCGCGCCTCGAAGCGCCGGGTGTTCACCAGCCCGGAGACGATGACCTGGTGGGCGTCGATGGAACGCACCCGCGCCATCGGATAGAAGATCCGGCGCGTGGCGAAGAGCTCGACCACAAGGCCTTTCACGCGCGGGGCGCGATTGCCGGTCCGGTTCTGAATGACCACATCGCGCACCCGTCCGACGTGATCGCCGTTGGGGTCGAGCATCGGCAGGCCTTTGATCCGCGAGACGAAGATCGCCGAGTTTGCTCCACTCACACCCCGGAGGGTACCGCCTCGGCCGCTACGGTCGGAACCGCACCGCCACGTCCCTCACCCACGGCTTGAGAGGCGTCCGGCGTCGCACGTGGTCGGCTTCTCGATTCCCAGGACGAGCAACTGCTGCGTCAGGTGGCTTCGGGGTCGAAGGCGACGATGCGCGGAGCGGGGGCGACTGGCTCGGCTTCGGCGCCGGCGGTCGTCTTCTTCAGGTCGGACGCGGCGTCGGCCGCCGTCCGTCCCACCTCGGCCAGATCCCGCGTGGCGTCCTCCCCCAGCAGCTTGGCGCCCATCGTCCGCGGGTTGAGGTCGGAGAGGTGGATGTCGTCGAACTCCGGCCCGAGCTGCTCACGCAGCTGGCCGCGAGCATCATTGGCGATATTGCGGACGTAGGCCACCACCCGCGCGGTCTTCCGCGCCAGCTCGGGCAGCTTCTCCGGCCCGAAGATGAGCACCGCGAGCACCGCGAGCACGAGGATCTCGGCGGCATTGAAGTCGGGCACGAAGCCAGCCTACGACGGTCGTTACAGGCCGGCCGCGTCCAGCAGGGCGACGAAGGTCGCGGTCTGCTCGGCGCTCGCCTCCAGCAGCGGACGGCGCAGGCCGCCGGTCGCGAAGCCGCGGGCGTCCAGCCCCGCCTTGACCAGCATGCAGCCCTGGGTGGCGAAGACCCCGGTGAAGACCGGCAGCAGGGCGGCGTTCTGCGCCACGGCGGATTCCAGGTCGCCGGCCAGGAAAGCCTCGATCAGCGGCTTCATCCGCGCCCCGGTGAAGTGGGTGGACGTCCCCACCACGCCGACCCCGCCGACCGCCAGCAGCGGCAGCGTCATGGCGTCGTCGCCGGCGTAGTAGGCCAGCCCGGTGCGGGCGATCACCTCGGCGGAGGCCACCGGCTGACCCTTGGCGTCCTTCACCGCGACGATCCGCGGGTGGGCCGCGATCTCCACCAGGGTGGCGGTCTCGACCGGGACGCCGGCCCGGTGCGGAATGTCGTAGATCACGACCGGCAGCTCGGTCGCGTCGGCCACGGCCAGGAAGTGGGCGGCGATGGCGTCCTGCGGCGGGCGGGAGTAGTAGGGCGTCACGACCAGCAGGCCGTCGGCGCCGGCGTCGGCGGCCTGGGCGGCCAGTTCGATGGTGTGATGGGTGTCGAAGGTTCCCACCCCGGCGAGCACCTGCGCCCGATCGCCCACCTCCGCGACGACGGCCGCGACCAGTTCGCGCTTCTCGGCGTTCGTCGTGGTGGGCGCCTCACCGGTGGTGCCGTTGATCACCAGTGCGTCATTGCGCTGGACATCCACCAGGTGCGCGGCCAGCCGGCGTGCCTCGTCGGTGTTCACCGAACCGTCGGCGCCGAACGGGGTGACCATGGCCGTGAGCACCCGGCCGAAGGGAGGTTGGGTCATGGGCAAAGACTAACGGACACCTCTCACCTCAAGACCGAGTCGAGATTTCGGCGGTGATCCATCCTGCCGAGCCGGGCTGGTCGCGTAGGGTTGCCCCGTGAGTCCTCAGCAGAAGGCCGCCGCCTCCGCCGCGGCAGCCGATCAGGTGTTCGCCGACCAGTTCATCCTGCCGTCCCCGGCGGCCGAGTCGGCCCGCGGGTACGCCATCGAACGGGGCGCCACCTCGGTCAGTCCGGCGGCCGCCGCCGCCCTCACCCTGCTGGCGACCGTCATCAAGGCCCGCCATGTGGTCGAGGTGGGCACCGGCACCGGCGTCTCCGCCGTCGCGCTGCTGGAGGGTATGGCCCCCGACGGCGTGCTGACCAGCATCGACAACGAGGCGGAACTGCAACTGGTCGCCCGCGAGGTGCTCAACGAGGCCGGCGTGCCCCGTCCGCGCGCCCGGCTGATCGCCGGCGAGGCGCTGGTGGTGCTGCCGAAGCTGACCGACGCCGCCTACGACCTGGTCTTCATCGACGGCGACCCGCTGGAATACGTCGAGTACGTCGCGCAGGCGGTGCGGCTGCTGCGCTCCGGCGGCGTCCTCGTCCTGCATCACGCGCTGTGGCAGGGTCAGGTCGCCGACCCGGACAACTCCGCCGACGAGCCGCTGATCGTCCGTGAGGCGCTGGACGCCGTCCGCGACCTGGAGGGCTTCACGGCCGCCCTCCTCCCGGTCGGGGACGGGCTGCTGGTCGCGACGAAGGGTTAATCTTCCGGCTGCGCTCCGGCCGGGGCCGTCCGGTGAGCATCGGGACGGCGCCGCAGACCCTGACCGCCGTGCTGCCAGGGCTTGGCGCCGCCGACACCGCGATGGTTGATGCCCGCCGCGTCCCAGCGGAGGCCGGCCGGCACCAGCCGTGCGGCGAAGCTCCGCTCGGCGGCCGGGCTGGTCGCCCAGCCGATCTCGGCGAGCGCCGCCACCCGCGGAAAGGCCATGTACTCCAGGTGCTGCGGCGTCGGGATGTACTCGCTCCACAGCTGCCCCTGGACGCCGAGCAGCCGCCCGGGCGCATCCTGTGGCACGCCGGTGGCCGGGTCATAGCCGAGGACCTTCTGCCAGGGCAGCCGGCCGCCGATCGCGTAGGGCTCGGTCTCCTCGTCCGACTGGTAGTGGTCGAGGTAGGTGAACTCCTCGGGAGCCATCACCACCTCCATGCCGCGCCCGAGCGCCTCGATACCCGGGGCGTAGCCGCGCCAGGACACGATCACCGTCCCCGGCGCCTCCTGATCCTCGATCACCTCGTCCCAGGCGACGGCCGTGCGTCCGCGTTCGGCCAGCCAGCCGCGCATACGGTCGGTGAACCAGCCCTGAAATTGCTCGGGCGCCGCCAGGCCGAGTTCGGTGGCCAGTTCCGCCGCCGCGGGGCTCGACCGCCACTGCGTCTTCGGGCACTCGTCGCCGCCGATGTGGATGTGGGCCGAGGGGAAGACGTCGATCAGCTGGGCGAAGATCTCCTCCACCAGCGCCATGGTCGGCCCGGTGAGATGGAGCACCTCGTCGAAGACGCCGAAGGTGGTGGCGACCGTCGCTTCGGCCGGAGCGCCGGGATCGCCGTACTCGGGGTACGCCGCCAGCAGCGCGCGCACGTGGCCGGGCAGGTCGATCTCGGGGACGATGGTCACCCCTCGCCGGGCGGCGTAGGCCACCAGTGCCCGCAGTTGTTCCTGCGAGTAGTAGCCGCCGTGCGGCTGGCCGTCACCGTGCGCCCAGGCCGGCGCCTGCGTTTCGGCGCGCCACGAACCCCGGCGGGTGAGCTCGGGATACCCGTCGACCTCGAACCGCCAGCCCTGGTCGTCGCTGAGGTGGAGGTGCAGCACGTTCAGCTTGAGCGCGGCGAGCTGATCGACGAACCGGTAGAGGAAGGGCAGTGGCTGGAAGTGGCGGGCCACGTCCAGCATGATCCCCCGCCAGCCGAACCGGGGTGCGTCCTCGATCACCAGGTGCGGCACCTCCAGCGTGGCGCCGGGCAGCGGGGCCGGGCCGTTGGCCCAGGCCGGCAGCAACTGGCGCAGGGTGTGCCCACCCGCGCTGAACCCGCCCGCCGCGGCGGCACGCAACTCGACGCCGCTGTCGTCGACCTGGAGTCGATAGCCCTCGGCCGGCAGCCGGTCGTCGGCCACCAGTCGCAGTTGCGGATCCTCCCCCGGCACCAGGGTGAGGCCGGCACCGGGGCCGATCGCAGCCGTCACCGCCTCGATCGCCACCGCCGAGCCGGAGACGGTCACGGCGCCGGGAAGGGTGAGGGTGCCCCCGGTCAAGGCGACGGAGGCGGGGCTCGGAACGAGCCCCAGCGCATCGATCCGGTCGGCGGCGTTGCTGAGCGAAGCAGGAGTCACCAGCGGTGATTCTGCCAGACTTTCGCGAAACGAGAGGGGCTCCGGCGGAAATCCGCCGGAGCCCCTTTCGTCGTGCCTCAGTTGGCGGGAACCCGGGTGTTCTTCGGGACGACGGTGATGCCGTTCTCGACGAAGAAGCCACGGGCCCGGTCGTGCTCGGAGTCGACGCCGATCTCGACACCGTCGGGGATGACGACGTTCTTGTCCAGGATGGCGCGGCGCACCACCGCGTTGCGCCCGATCCGGCAGCCGCTGAAGATCACGGCCTCCTCGATACGGGCCCACTTGTCCACCATCACGTTCGGCGAGAGCACCGAGCGGTCGACGTCACCGCCGGAGATGATGCAGCCGGAGCCGACGATCGAATCCTCGGCGGTGCCGCGCAGGGTGAACTTGGCTCCCGGCAACTGGGCCTGCTGCGTCCAGATCGGCCACTTGCGGTTGTACAGGTTGAACTCGGGGTCGACCGAGACCAGATCCATGTGGGCCGCGTGGTAGGCCTCGATCGTGCCGACGTCGCGCCAGTAGTTCAGATCCTTCTCGGTCGCGCCGGGGACCCGGTTCGCCGTGAAGTCGTAGACCTGGGCGCTGCCCGCGGCCACGAAGCTCGGGATGATGTTGCCGCCCATGTCGTGGCGGGAGTTCTCGTCGTCGGCGTCGGCCACCAGCGCGTCCACGAAGGCCTCGCGGGAGAAGACGTAGTTGCCCATCGACGCGAACGACTCCTCCGGGCTGTCGGGCAGCCCCGGCGGATCGGCCGGCTTCTCCAGGAACTGGTTGATCTTCCCGCCTTGGCCGGCATCGATGATGCCGAAGGCACTCGCCTCCGAACGCGGCACCCGGATGCCGGCGACGGTGCAGTCGAGGCCGGATTCGATGTGCGAGTTCACCATCTGCTCGACATCCATCCGGTAGATGTTGTCGGCGCCGAAGACCACGACATAGTCGGGATCCTCGTCGTTGATGAGGTTCATCGACTGGTAGATGGCGTCCGCGCTGCCCATGAACCACTGCTTGCCGGTGCGCTGCTGCGCCGGCACCGAGGTGACGTAGCTGCCCAGCATCGACTCGATCTGCCAGGTCGTGGAGACGTGGCGATCCAGGGAGTGGGACTTGTACTGGGTCAGGACGCAGATCTTGGTGAGATCGGAGTTCGCCAGGTTCGACAAGACGAAGTCGATGAGGCGGTAGGTGCCCCCGAAGGGGACTGCTGGTTTGGCCCGGTCGGCAGTCAGCGGCATCAGGCGCTTGCCCTCGCCCCCGGCCAGGACGATCGACAGGACGTTCGGTCGATTGCTCATGGTCAGAACCTATTGGGTCCGACGGTTCTTCACAAACATCTGGACGAAATAGTGTCCGACAGACGGCCGATGTGACACGATCTCGGGCATGGGACTGCGCGTATCTATCCTCACACGGGAATATCCCCCGTTCATCTACGGTGGCGCCGGCGTTCATGTGGGACAACTCGTCCCGCAGCTCCGGAAGTTCACCGACCATGTCGACGTCCAGTGCATGGGCGAGCCACGCGACGGTGCGACGGCTCACCCCGAGACCTTCCCCGAGGGCGCCAACGCGGCGCTGCGGGTGCTCGGCGCTGACGTGGCCATGGCCAATGCCATCGATCCGTCGGTCGATGTCATCCACTCCCACACCTGGTATGCCAACTTCGCCGGCCTGGTCGGTTCGAAGTTCCTGGACGTGCCGCACGTGGTGACCTCGCACTCGCTGGAGCCGCACCGGCCGTGGAAGGCCGAGCAGCTGGGCGGCGGCTACCGGGTGTCGTCCTGGGCGGAGCGGACCTCCTTCGCGGACGCCGCCGCGGTGATCGCGGTCAGCGCGGGCATGCGCGGCGACGTGCTGGAGAGCTACCCCGAGCTCGATCCCGACCGGGTGTACGTGGTGAAGAACGGCATCGATCCCGATGAGTTCAAGCCCGATCACGCCACCGACGTGGTGGATTCACTCGGCGTGGACCGGGATCGTCCGCTGATCGTCTTCGTCGGCCGGATCACCCGGCAGAAGGGCCTGGTGCACCTGGTGCGGGCCGCCCAGCAGCTCGACCCCGACACCCAGCTGCTGCTGCTCGCCGGCGCCCCGGACACCCCGGAGATCGCCGCCGAGTTCGACACCGCCTTCGCCGAGCTCGACCGGGCGCGTTCCGGCAGCGTGAAGTGGGTGCAGGAGATGCTGCCGCGGGCGTCCGTCCGTCAGGTGCTGACCCACGCGACCGTCTTCGCCTGCCCGTCGATCTACGAGCCGCTGGGCATCGTCAACCTGGAGGCGATGGCCTGCGAAACCGCGGTGGTCGCCAGCGCGGTCGGCGGCATCCCCGAGGTCGTGGTGGACGGCGAGACCGGCACCCTGGTGCCCTACGACCCGAAGCAGGCCGGCGACCCGGCGTACGTGGCCGCCTTCGAGGCCTCCTTCGCCGAGCAGCTCAACGCTCTGACCCGTGATCCCGCCAAGGCGCGGGCCTACGGCCTGGCCGGACGCCAGCGCTGCATCGACGAGTTCTCCTGGGAGGCCATCGCCCAGCAGACCGTCGGGGTCTACGAGAAGGCGATCGACTTCCACCAGGGTCGCTGACCCTCCGACAACGCAAAGGCCCCGAGGATCCTCCTCGGGGCCTTGTGCTGTACCGGATCAGGCGGTGACGACGCCGTCGAGGGCTTCGCGGAGTTCGGCCGCCTCTGCCGCATTCAACTCGATCACCAGCCGGCCGCCGCCCTCGGCGGGGATCCGCATGGCGATCACGCGTCCTTCCTTGGCGACCTCGATGGGGCCGTCTCCGGTTCGCGGTTTCATCGCTGCCATTGCATACCTCACTTGTTCAGGCTGGGATCGAACTGCACACCATTATTCCATCCCGCGCTGACACTCGCTGCCGCACCGGCCGGATCCGCCGTCAGTCGGCCCGTTCGGCATCCTCACCGGTGGGCTCGGCGGGCGGTGGTTCCCCGGGGTCGGGAGCGGCGTCCGGGGTGATCGGCGCCGGACGAGAGGGCCGGCCTTCATCGAGCTGGCGGGCCATCCGGTCGAGCAGTTCGTCGACCTGGTGCATCGAGTAGCCGCGCGGAACCACCGAGAAGCGGGCGGCGCGCAGATCGTCACCGGTCAGCTCGCCCTGCGGCAGGTGCGGGGCCGGGGTGCTGGTCACCGGCGCGGGCAACTCGCCCAGCCGCCCGCTGGACGCGACCGCGGCCACGCCCAGGATGGCGACCCCCAGCATCCACAAGAACCACTCCACGCTCAGATAGTAACCGAGCGCCCTGAGCCGGGGCCGCAGCCGGTCAGGACATCTGGAAGCCGTCGTCGGGCGAGGGCTGCGAGCCCGGGCTGGTGACCAGTTGCACCGCCTCGGCGGGGTCGTCCACCAGCTGCAGCAGGTTGAGATCCTTCTCGCCGATGTAGCCCTCGCCCAGCATCGTCTCGCGTAGCCAGGTGAGCATTCCCGACCAGTATTCGGTGCCGTAGAGGACGATCGGGAAGGAGCGCACCTTGCGGGTCTGCACCAGGGTGGCGGCCTCGAAGAGTTCGTCGAAGGTGCCGAAGCCGCCGGGCATCACGATGAAGCCCTGGGAGTACTTCAGGAACATGACCTTGCGGGCGAAGAAGTACCGGAAGTTGATGCCGAGCGAGACGTACTTGTTGATCCCCTGCTCGAAGGGCAGTTCGATGCCCAGCCCCACCGAGGCGCCACCGGCCCGCATGGCGCCCTTGTTGGCGGCCTCCATGATGCCCGGGCCGCCGCCGGTGATGGTGGCGAAGCCGGCCTCGGCGAGCAGCCGTCCGATCTCGACGGCCTCGGCGTAGTACTTCGCGCGGCGCGAGGTGCGGGCTGATCCGAAGACGCTGATCGCCGGGCCGACATCGGCCAGCGTCCCGAACCCCTCGACGAACTCCGACTGGATCCGCAGCACCCGCCACGGATCGGCATGGGCCCACTCGGTGTCGCCGCGGTTGGCCAGCAGCCATTCGTCGAAGGTGCTCGGATCAGCGGTCTCGGAACGGCGGACCACCGGGCCCTGGGTTCGCATCGGCTTGCTCATCGCCCCATCATGACGCAACTCGTCCGGTTGACGTAGGCGACCCTCCCGCCGAGGTCAGGCCAGCCAGCGCAGCAGCGCGTCCCTACAGGTGTAGAGGTCGGTCACCGGGCAGGCCTCGTCATCGGCGTGGGCCTTCAGCGCATCGCCGGGACCGAAGTTCACCGCCGGAGTGCCGAGGGCGCTGAACCGGGCGACGTCCGTCCAGCCGAACTTGGCCAGCGGGGTGCCGCCGACCGCGGCGAGGAATTCCCGCGCGATCGGACGGTCGAGGCCGGGCCGGGCGCCGAGCGCGAAGTCGATCACCTCGATGTCGTGCCCGTCCATCAATGCCCGGCAGTGGCCGATCGCGTCCGCCTCGTCCCGGTCGGGGGCGAACCGGAAGTTGACCGTCACCGCGCAGCGGTCGGGGATGACGTTGCCGGCGATCCCGCCGCGGATGTCGACGGCGTTCATGCCCTCCCGGTAGGTCAGGCCGTCCACCTCGACGGTTCTCGGCTGGTACGCCTCGAGCCGGCGCAGCACCTCGCCCATGTCGTGGATGGCGTTGTGGCCGGCCCACGACCGCGCCGAGTGGGCGGCCTTGCCGCGGGTGGTCACCACGTACCGCAGGGTGCCCTGGCAACCGCCCTCGATCCGGGCCGAGGTCGGCTCCATCAGGACGGCGAAGTCGCCTTCCAGCGCCTCCGGACGGGTGGCGGCGATCCGGGTCAGCGAGTTGTCGGCGGCCGCCACCTCCTCGTGGTCGTAGAAGATCCAGGTGAGATCGCGGTTGGGCTGGGCCAGCCGCGCGGCGACCTGCAGCATGACGGCGACGCCGCCCTTCATGTCCACCGTGCCGCGGCCGTGCACCACCCCGTCCACCAGCCGGGAGGGCAGGTTCGCGGCCACCGGGACGGTGTCGAGATGCCCCGCGATCACCACCCGCTGCGGCCGTCCGAGGTCGGTGCGGGCGATCAGGGTGTCGCCGTCGCGCACCACGCTCAGGTGATCGCACTCCCCCAGCGCCCGCTCGACGGCGTCGGCCAGTTCCTTCTCGTTTCCGCTGACCGACTCGATGTCGACGATCTTCCGGAAGAGCTCGATCAGGTCTCCGAGCGGGCGCAGGTTCATGGGCGAAGCCTACGACCTGGGCTGTCGGCGCGCGCAGGTACGCTGGCCTGCATGACCAGACCCGCTGCCGCTTGGGGCCTTGCCACCGTCCACGAATCCGGCCAGGTGCTCGACACCTGGTTCCCCGCGCCCGCCCTCGGCGCGCACGACGGCAGCCCGGCGCCGGTGGAGTTGACCGAGGCGGCCGGGGTCGACGGCCACCGCCGGGTGCGCACCGAGGTGGTGCTGGTGGAGATCGATCTGGACCAGCCGCCGGCGAGCGTCCCGGACGCCTATCTGCGGCTGCACCTGCTCAGCGCGCGGCTTGCCGCCCCCCGCAGCATCGACCTGACCGGCCTCTTCGGGGTGCTGACCAATGTCGCCTGGACGAACCACGGCCCCTGCCTGGCCGAAGGCTTCGAGCAGACCCGCCTGGCGTTGCGCGCCCGCGGTCAGGTCACCGTCTTCGGGGTGGACAAGTTCCCCCGCATGGTCGACTACGTGCTGCCCAGCGGCGTCCGGATCGCCGACGCCGACCGGGTGCGGCTCGGCGCCCATCTCGCCTCCGGCACCACCGTGATGCACGAGGGCTTCGTGAACTTCAACGCCGGGACGCTCGGCGCCTCCATGGTCGAGGGACGGATCTCGGCCGGCGTGATCGTTGGCGACGGCACCGACGTCGGTGGCGGCGCGTCCATCATGGGCACCCTGTCGGGGGGCGGCCAGGAGCAGATCACGGTCGGCGAACGCTGCCTGCTGGGCGCCGAATCCGGCCTGGGCATCTCGCTGGGCGACGACTGCGTGATCGAGGCCGGGCTGTACGTCACCGCCGGCACCAAGGTGCTGCTGGATGGCGAGGTCGTGAAGGCGGCCAGCCTGTCGGGGCAGTCGGGGCTGCTCTTCCGGCGCAACTCCACCACCGGTGCGGTCGAGGCGCTGCGGCGCGCCGGCACCGGCGTCGAACTCAACGCCGCACTGCATGCCAACTAGGCGACCCCGCCCAAGGGTCACTCTGGCGAAGCTGCTCGCCGGGGTGTCGGCGCTCGCGCTGCTGGCGGTCGGCGGGGTGGTCGCCTGGTCGGCCTACCACCGCGTCCCGCTGCCGGTTGACGATCGCTGCACCGCGACCGTGCAGGGCGCTTCGGTCACCCTCGATCCCGAACGGGCCTACTACGCCGCGCTCATCTCGGGGGTGTCGGTGAAGCGCGGGCTGGTGCCGCGGGCGGGCAGCATCGCGCTGGCCACCGCCTTCCAGGAATCCGGGATGCGGAACCTCGACTACGGCCACGCCGACTCGATCGGGCTCTTCCAGCAGCGTCCGTCGAAGGGCTGGGGAACCATCGAGGAGATCATGGATCCCTGGTACTCCGCGACCGCCTTCTACAAGGCCCTGGTGCGGGTCAAGAACTGGGAGGAGGGTGACATCAACGACGTCGCCCAGGCGGTGCAGCGCAGCGCCCACCCGGAGGCCTACCGCAAGCACGTCGAGAAATCCCGGACGCTGGCCAGCTCGCTCACCGGCCAGACCCCGGCCTCGTTCAGCTGCGCCGTCCGCTCCCCCGGCGACCCCGACCCCGAGGGCATGGCCGACTACCTGAAGAAGACCTTCGGCAAGACGATCAAGCTGACCACCACCGAGACCGGCGTCACGGTCGCCGCGAAGGACACCACCGTCGCCTGGGCGGCCGCCCACGCCGCCGTCGCCGGCACCGGACGCTACGGCCTGGCCGGCGTCACGATCGGCAAGTGGACCTGGACGCACAACTCGTGGTCCCCCGCCGCCTGGCACGGCCCCGGCGACCCCAGCGGACCCACCGAACTGACCCTCAGCTTCCAGACCGGATAGCCCAGCCTCGCTCTCCCCTTCGCCGGCCCGGCTGACTGAACCGCGCTGGCGTTTCCGGAGGCTCCGGGTCGCCCAGCGTTGTCCGAGTCGTCTTCGAGACCCCTGCCGGCCCATGGGTTGCTAAACTCCGGTGCTTCCGTGTCCTTTTCGATTCACAGGGAGTTTGTCGTGTTTGAGGCGATCTGGCTGTATCTGCTGTTCGCGTTCCTGATCGTCGCCCCGGTGGTCTACAACATCTTCTTCAAGAGGAAGCTCCAGGCGAAGGCTGCTCAGCTGGGGACCGACGCCGGGCTGAACCTGGAGGAGAAGGTCAAGGCCTCCAATGCCAGTCGGCTGCAGCGCGTCGCGTCCGATCTCGGGCGGCGGGTCACCTTCGAGGATGCGACCGCCGGACGGCAGGTGGTGGACGCGGTGCTCGGTTCGGCCAAGGCGACCACCTCCGCCGGGACGGACAGCTGGAACCTGAAGTTCGCCGCCGCCGATGACGTCTCGCTCGCTTGGACGGTGGACGCCGGCACCGGCGTCCTGGCCGTGAATCGCGCGCGAGAGATGATGAGCGAGCCGGTGGGAGACCGCGCGTGGGGGAAGCTCGTCACCGCCTTGACCGCGGCCGCTTCCGAACGAGGGGTCCCCGCCGAGATCGTCACCGTGCCGCTGGTCCCGATGTCCCCCCAGAACGACAAGGAACCATGGTGGGTGGCCGGCTGATCCCGTCATCTCAGTTCGCGGTAGCGCCAGCGGCCGTCGGGGTCGAGGAAGCCCTGCTCGCGGGTGGTGGTCGCCCAGTAGTACGGGGCGCCGCCGGACGGGCCGGGGACGACGGTCACGCTGGTGAAGGCCGTGGAGTCGCCGTCCTCGTCGATCACGGCGTCGGGGCAGGTCACGAAGCTCGGGCCGGTGCCGCGACAGGCCACGCCGCGGGGCTGGGTGATCGTGCGGCCGCTGGCCAGTGACTGGATGCGGGTCTCGGTCTGCCCCGCGGCGGGGTGGTCGGCGATCAGCCCGGCGGTCAGCACGCGGGTGAATCCGGCGGGCAGGGTCGTGGTGACGCCGCCCTTCGGCAGTTGCACCAGATCGGCGGTGCCGTCGGGCGCGACCACGGCGCAGGCGCCGGCGGCGCCAGGTTCACAGTCGATCTGGCCCGGCCCGGGCTGGACGACCGGTTCCAGATCGGGGCCCAGCAGCCCGCGGCGGCCGTCCGCCTCGACCCAGTAGCCGAGCACGTGCTCGCCGATCGCGGCCGGTTCGGTGATCGGACGGATCCGGTCCCATTCGCCGCCGACCCGGCGCAGGCCGGCGTCCAGGAAGGTCGCCCTGCCGTCCCGTTCGACCACCGCGTAGCCGCCGCGGAAGGCGCTGGCGGCGTCGAACTGGGGGCCGAGCAGCCAGTCTCCGCTGCGGCCGACGTAGCCGAGCCGGCCGGTCGGCTTGCCCGCGGACGACCGGCGAGCGGCCGCCGGGACGCCCGGCGCCCCGGCCTCCTGCTCGGCGACGGTCACCCAGCCGACGTGATGGGTGGTGGAACCGGTGGCGAGATCGAGGAAGTACTCCCCCGCCGGTTGCGAGACATTGACGAGGCTGCCGTTGACGGCCGCCACCTGCTGATCGGGTTCGGCGGCGAGCACCTGGTCTCCGGTCGCCACCGCGACGGCCCCCTCCGCCCAGCCGTCACCGCTCCGATCGGCGACGATCAGGTAGCCGGTGCCCGCGCATTCGGCGTAGCCGGCCTCGACGTGCAGAACCCGCCTGCCGGTGAGGTCGAGCAGATCCGAGCCCTCCGAATCACCGGCCAGTACCAGCGCGGGGCGTCCTTCCGGATCGCCGCAGTAGCTGTAGGAGGTGTAGCGGGCCGGTGCCACGAGGTCGCCGGAGGCATTCACGAACCCGTACCGGGTCCCGCTGGCCGGACGGCCGTCCGAGGCCTTCTGCGACACCGTCTTCGTCGTCGGCCAGAGCATCGGCTTGCCATCGGGGGCGGGCATCCCGCGTCCGGCGGCGGCCGCCGGAGTCGCCGCGCCCAGCGCCACGACCACCAGGGTCAGGGCTGGGAGGATTCGGCGAAGCACCAACCCATCTTGCGCCATGCGCGGAGGGTACGGAAGGGAAATCGGAAAACCTTGGACGAATCTCAGCCACTGAGGACTTGCCTGGACGGCCGTGCGCGGCCGACTTGCTGATGAATCGCGAAGAGTTCGCCGTGAACCTCCCGGACCCGACCCGCGGAGCGCGATGATTCCTCCCAGGGACCTGCTGAGGGTCCACTGTGGGATTCCCGCTCCCGCGGGAATGACGACGAAGGGTGGGACGGATGCCTGGACGCACGCCTCCTTCGCCCTCCCCCCGCACTCTGCCGTCTTCCCCGTCCTCTCTTCGGTCGTCCCCACAGGCTCTTCCGTCATCCCCGCGAAGGCGGAGATCTCCCGCGCGTTCGGCTGCGATCGGGCTCCTCGCGACGCTCCTCACGGCCTGCACCCCGGGCGCTCCCCCGGCGCCCGGCACGCCGCCGCCCAGCCCTCCCGAGGTGACGGTGACGGCCCCCGTCCCAAGCCCGACCGCGGCGGCGCCGGCGATGCCCGCGAGCGACGGCGGGCCGATGCTGTGGCCGACCACGTCGGTTCGCACCCTCTACCTCGACGGCCAGACCACCGACCTCGTCCAGTACGGATTCGTCGACACCCAGGGGGTGCGCGTCGTCCCGGCCCGCTACCAGTGGTACGACTTCTGCCGGGACGAGTCCGGCCGGGTCACGCTCGTCCTGGCCGGCTCCGGCGAACCGCAGTCGGACATCCTCGACCTCTCCGGCACGGTGACCGGCCACCTCCCCGGCAGGTACGCCGACTGCGTCGGAGACACCCACGCCGTCTACCAGACCGACATCAGCGAACTCGGCCCGACCTTCTACGGCTCCGGACTGTTCGACCTTCGCTCCGGCGAGGTGGTCATCGGCGCGAAGAAGGGCCGCACCGTGACCATGGTCGACCGGCGGACGGTGAACGTCCACCGCACCAAGGGCGAGTACTTCCTCGACCTGGTCACCGGCGAACAGACCCCGCACCCCGGCTTCGTCACCGGCTATCCCGATCTCGCCGCGAGCCCGGACGACGGCGCGCTGCTGCCGGCCAGCGACGTGCCGATCGACCCCTACGGCGACTCCGAGGAGACCCCGCTGATCGGCTACGTCGACCGTGCCGGGCGCTGGGCGCTCGAGCCGGTCTTCGAGCGGGCCGAGCCCTTCCGTGCCGGGTACGCGGCAGTCGGCTCCGATGATCGGGACCACTTCGTCGACACTGCTTTCCAGGCCGTGCCAGGCGACTGGTCGTGGGTGAGCAGCACCGAGTGGGGGTACGTGGTCGGCGGCGAGGGGGACGATCAGAGCGATCCGGGCCTGCTCGGACTCGACCTGCGAGTGCTGCTCGAACCGGACGTGGCCGAGACCGACTGCGGCTGGGAGTCCTCGGACGCCTGCGGGGTCTATCCGCACGACGGGCCACCGCAGGTGCTGCTGCTGCCCGAGGGAACGCTCCTCGACCCGCCCGACGGCTTCACCGGCGTGCTGAGCCGGACCCTGTTCACCGACGGCGGCCCCGAGGTGCCGGCCCGGAACGTCCACAACACCGCCACCGGCGCCACCTTCCCGCTCGACCGGCCGTCGACCTGCCGGCTGGAGGGGGTCTGGATCGGTTGCCGGCCCGAGACGGAAACGGCCCCGCCGACGGTCTACCGCAGCGATGGCGAGCGGACGGAGTTCCGCTACGTCACCGCCGTCGAGCCCGCCGTGCGCGGCACCGCGTCCGGCTATTACTGGACGGTGGCGGGCGGCCGGCAGGGCTTCATCGACGACACCGGCCGCTGGCTCTTCAGCGAGAGCCGCTACACCACCCTGGAGGACTGACATGACCGGCCGCCTGATCGGAATCGCCGCAGCCCTGGCGATCGCCCTCACCGCGTGCACCCCCGCCGCCCAGCCCAGCCCCAGCGCTCCGACCGGCCCCGCGCCGTCCGGTTCGCCGAGCAGCCCGGCCACCCCCAGCACCCCGGTCGAGACCGCCACGCCGGAGCCGTCCAGCTACCCGTTCACATTCGAGACCCTGCCCCGGTTCGACGGCTCCACCGCGAACATCCCGCTGATCTCGCTGGTGATCCAGCGGCTGACCGGCGTCTCGGCAGCCGAGGCGGACAACGCGGTGAACGTCACGACCACCCCGAACGCCTACCGGGCGCTGATCGCCGGGGAGACCGATCTGCTGCTGGTCTACGAGGCCAACTCGACGGTGAAGGAGGAGGTCGAGGAATCGGGGGTGGCGCTCGAATCCCACCCGATCGGACGCGACGCGCTGGTCTTCTTCACCAACGACTCCAACCCGGTGACCTCGCTCACCACCGGGCAGCTGCGTGACATCTACACCGGCAAGGTCACCAACTGGAAGCAGGTCGGCGGCAAGGACGTCGAGATCGTCGCCTACCAGCGGACGGAGGAATCCGGCTCCCAGGCGCTGATGCGCAAGTACGTGATGGGAGACCGGAAGATGGCCAAGGCGCCGTCCGAGCTCATCACCGACGACATGGGCGGCATCATCGAAGGAGTCTCCGACTACGCCAACACCGGCAACGCGCTGGGCTATTCGGTCTACTACTACCTGGCCAACATGTACGCCGTCGAGGGCATCCGGATGCTCGGGGTCGGGGGCGTGATGCCCTCGCACGAGACCATCGCGTCGGGCGACTACCCCTTCGTGAACGACTTCTTCGTGATCATCCGGGCGGACGAACCCGCCGGCAGCCCGGCCCGTCAGGTGATGGAGTGGCTGCTCTCCCCCGCCGGCGCCCAGACCGTGGCGGACGCGGGGTACGTGCCGGCTGGCTAGCTGCGCAGCCGGGCTGCCGCGGCGGCGATCCGCTCGTCGGTGGCGGTCAGCGCCACCCGGACGAACCGCTCGCCGGCCGGGCCGTAGAAGTCGCCGGGGGCGGCGAGGATGCCCAGCGAGGCGAGGTGGTCGATGCTCACCCGGCAGTTCTCGCCACGGGTGCACCACAGGTAGAGCGAACCCTCGGAGAACTCCACCCGGTAGCCGGCGGCCTCCAGGGCCGGACGCAGCAGGGCGCGCCGACGCAGATACCGCTCGCGCTGCTCCTCGACGTGGGTCGCGTCGCCGAGCAGGGCCGCCATGGCGGCCTGGATCGGAGCGGGCATGATCAGCCCGGCGTGCTTGCGGACCTCCAGCAGCGGGCCGACCACGGCCGGGTCGCCGGCGACGAAGCCGGCCCGGTAGCCGGCGGCGTTCGACCGCTTGGAGAGCGAGTGGACGGCCAGCAGCCCGTCCAGCGAGCCGCCGTTGATCCGGGGGTCGAGGACGGAGACCGGCTCGGCCTCCCATCCGAACTCGCCGTAGCACTCGTCGCTGGCCAGCACAGCGCCCGCCGCGCGGGCGGCGGCCACCCAGGCGCGGGTCTCGTCCGCGCTGAGGATGCGGCCGTGCGGGTTGGCCGGGGAGTTGATCCAGATCAGCCGCGGCTTCAGTTCAGCGATGGCGGACGGGTCGTCGCAGGCCACCGGGTTCGCCCGAGCGATCCGCGCGCCCACCTCGTAGGTGGGGTAGGCGATCTCGGGGTACACAACGGTGTCGCCCTCCGACAGCCCCAGCAGGGTGGGCAGCCAGGCGACCAGCTCCTTGGTGCCGATCACCGGCAGCACGCCGTGGTCGGTCAGGCCAGCGGCCTGCCAGCGGGTGGTCAGGTAGCCGAGGATCGCCGCCCGCAACGCCGGGGTGCCCCAGGTGAGCGGGTAGCCGGGGGCGTCCGAGGTCTCGCGCAGCACCTGCTGAGCGAAATCGGGGGTCGGGTCGACCGGGGTGCCGACCGAGAGGTCGACCAGGCCGTCCGGATGCGCGGCCGCCAGCGCGCGGGCGTCCGCCAGCGAATCCCAGGGGAAGTCGGGGAGGCGGCCGGCGAGGCCGGGGGTCACTCGCCCTGCGGCGGCAGGGCCGCCACGATCGGGTGGTCCCAGTCGATCGGGCCCTGGCGGGCTGCGCCGCCGGGCGAGCCCACCTCGTCGAAGAAGTGGACGTTGACGTCGTAATACTCGGCCTGATCGCCGGGCAGGTCGTCTTCGTAGAAGATCGCCTCGACCGGGCAGACCGGCTCGCAGGCCCCGCAGTCGACGCACTCGTCGGGGTGGATGTAGAGCATCCGGTTCCCCTCGTAGATGCAGTCGACCGGGCATTCCTCGACGCATGCGCGATCCTTGACGTCCACGCAGGGCAAGGCGATCACGTAGGTCATGTCCGTAGGCTCCTCTAACGACTTCTTCGCCGCCTACTGTACAACCGCGGCGCGGGCCCGGCCGCGAATCACCGCGCCGCGTCCCAAACCGATCCGGAGCGGCTGACGACCAGTTCCGGCCACCCCGACCGCCGGGCTACGATCACACCGTGCGGCCCGGCGTACCCGACCATTGAGGACCAACCGTGACTCTCCCATCCTCGGCGAAGTCCACCCCCAGAATCGCGCCGGCCGACATCGTCGACATCTTCGTCTACGTGGTCGTGATCAACCTGGCGGTCGAGTACTTCCCGCTGATCATCACCGAGACCTTCACCCTCTCGTTGCTGACCGCGGTGCTGCTCAAGGTGGTGCTGGAGGGCGTGGTCTGGGCGAAGAACCGGGTGAAGGCCCGGTTCAAGGCCGCCACCACCCGCGCCGAGCGGATCGGGGCTGGGCTGCTGATGTGGGCGCTGGCCTTCGGGAGCAAGTTCGTGGTGCTCGAACTGGTCGCCTTCTTCTTCGCCGACCAGGTGAAGCTGGGTGGCTTCTTCGCGGTCACCGGGCTGGTGATCCTGCTGTTGATCTGCCGGGCCGGGGTGCGGCGGCTGTTGGACGTTCCAGCGCGGTCCGCGGTCGGCTGAGCCCTACTCCCGCACGGAGCCCTCCAGCATGCCGGCGATGAAGTGCCGCTGCAGGAAGATGTAGAGCAGCACGACGGGTGCGGCGACGAGCACGGCGCCGGCCGCCAGCAGGGCGGTGCCCTGGGTGTACTGGCCCTGGAAGAAGGCCAGGCCGAGGGGCGCGGTGCGGATCACCGCGTTGGGTGACATGACCAGCGGGATCAGGAACTCGTTCCAGGTCCACATGAAGACCAGCAGCACCAGGGTGAGGATCGCCGGACGGCCGACCGGCACCAGGATCTGCCACAGGATCCGCCACGAGCCGGCGCCGTCCAGCCGGGCGGCCTCGATCAGCGACACCGACGAGGTGCGGAAGTACGTCCGCATCCAGTAGGTGCCGAAGGCGATCGACATGGCGATCTGCGGCAGCGCGACCCCCCAGACGGTGTTGGTGAGGCCGATCTGGCGCAGGTCGAAGTAGAGCGGCACCACGAAGGCCTCGGTCGGCACCATGATGCCCAGCAGGATCAGCCAGAAGACGGTGCCCCGGCCCTTGAACCGCATCGTCCCCAGCGCGTAGCCGGCCAGAATGGACGCGGTCACCGAGACCACCACGACGATCACGGCGACCAGCACCGAGGTCACCAGGTACTGCCCGAACCGTCCGATCTCCCAGGCATCGAGAAAGTTCCCGGGATGGAAGCCGCCTGCCCGTTCGGCGGCGGCGTCCGCCGGGCCGAAGGCGAGGCTCAGGATCACCCCGACCGGTGCCAGAACCACAGCCGCGAAACCGATCAGGATGACGTAGTTGGCCATTCGCTCGAGACCGGAGATCCTCATGACCGGTCCCCGATCCGGTTCACCACGAGGTTGATGGCGAAGATGATCGCGGTCAGCACGATGCCGATGGCGGTCGCGATGCCGACCTTTCCGAGCTCGAAGGCGTTGCGGTAGACCTCGTAGCTGGGGACGGTGGTGGAGGTGCCCGGCCCGCCCCGGGTGGTGACGTAGATCAGGTCGAAGGTCTTCAGCGCGGCCACGATCGTCAGGGTCAGCGCGACGGCGATCTCGCCGCGCACGCTGGGCAGGGTGACCGCGAAGAACTCGCTCACCGGGCCCGCGCCGTCCAGTCGGGCCGCCTCGAAGAGTTCCTTCGGGATGCGTGCCATCCCGGCCATCAGCAGGACGGTGACCAGCCCGGTCGACACCCAGGTCCCGACCAGGCCGACGGCGGGCAGCGTCCAGAAGAAGTCACCCAGCCAGGGACGGGCCGGCGCCCCGAGCCCGACGGCCCGCAGCAGGGCGTTGATCGGCCCGTCCGGGGCGTACAGCTGCCGCCAGGTGACAGCGACGACCACCATCGCGATCACCTGCGGCAGGAAGATCACGACCCGGAAGAAGCCCAGCCCGCGCACGCTGGCCCGGGTGAGCAGCGAGGCCAGCGGCAGGCCGATCAGCAGCGGCACCACCGCGTAGAAGAGAATCAGCACCAGCGCGTGCCCGAAGGCCTCCCGCAACCGCGGGTCGGCCATCACGGCCAGATAGTTCTGCACGCCCACGAAGTTCGATGACGGGCTCAGCCCGTCCCATTCGTAGAGCGAGTACTGCGCGGCCCGCAGCAGCGGGAAGAGCAGGAAGCCGCCGTAGAGCAGCAGCGCCGGCGCCAGGTAGGCCCAGGGCAGCCACCGGGGCCCGGCGAGGCGGCTGCGGCGGGCTTTGGCGGGCTCAGCCATCGCGGACGATCCCTGAACCTCTCGAAGGGTCAGCCGTTCCCGGCGCTGAACGCCGCGTAGTCGGCCTCCAGCGCATCGGTGAACGCGGCAGGGGTCAGTTTCTGGTCGATCAGGCCCTGCAGCGCGCTGCCGAGGGTCTCGGAGAAGGTCGGGGTGGCGTAGTCGAGGTAGGGCAGCACGTCGCCCTCGGTGGTGACCCGGCCGAACTCGATCAGCAGATCGCGCTGCGCCCCGGTGGCCGAGCCGGCCAGTTCGGCGGTGCGGTTGACCGGCAGATTGCCGGTCTCCAGCAGCAACTGCATGGCATCGTCGCTGGTGAGGAAGTCGAGGTAGGCGGCGGCCACGTCGGGCTGCTTGCTGGCCGTGGTGATCGCGAACGGGACGCCGGTGCCGCCGGTGGTGGCGTAACGTCCGGCCGGGTTGGCCGGGACGAAGAAGCCCAGGTCGTCGCCCATCGCGGCGGCCATGTCGGCGGCCAGCCAGGAGCCGCCGATCAGGAAGACCCCTTCACCCTTGGTCATCTTCTGCCAGACCGCGTCGTAGTCGGCGCCGTTGACGCCGTCGTTGAAGTAGCCCTTCTCGACCCAGCTCTGCAGGGTCGCGGCGGCCGCCTCGTTCTCGGGGGTCTTCCAGCTCGCACCCGGGTTGCCCAGCGCGAGGTCGGTGATCTTGGCGGCGGGGACGGTCGCACCCTGCAGCGGACCGAAGACGTGGATCGCCGGCCACTTGTCGAGGTTGCCCAGCATCAGCGGGGTCTCGCCGGCCTTCTTGGCCTTGGCCAGCGCGGCCTCGAACTCCGTCCAGTTGGCCGGCACGTCGACGCCGGCCTTCGCCAGCCTGCTCTTGGAGTAGAAGACGCCGACCACTTCGCCCATCTGCGGCAGGCCGTAGAGGTTGCCGGCGCCGAAGACCTTCGCGTCGGCGGAGTAGCTGGAGAACTTCAGGATGGACGGCGAGAACCGCTCGCCCCAGCCGTAGGCCGCCGCGTAGGCGTCCAGCGGCAGCAGCTGACCTGCGGCGACCAGGGCGCCCATGGTGTTGCGGCCGTTGTTGGCCTGCACCACGTCGGGGGCCTCGTCGCCGGTGAGCGCCAGTCGCAGCGTGGTCGCCAGGTCGTCGAAGGACTGTGACACCCGCTTGATGGTCACGTTGGGGTACTTCTCGTGGAAGGCCGCGTTCAGCTTCTCGATCTGCTCGTTCTGGCCGCCGCGGACCTCCTGATCCCAGACCGTCAGCGTGACCTCTCCGACACCGGAGATGTCGGTCTTCACCGGAGTCGGGCTGCTCGAGCCCTCGGGGGCGCCTGAGGTGGTCGGCACGCCGGTGCCCGGTGCGCAGGCGGTCAGGACCGCGAGCAGGGTGACGCCGAGCAACGCGCTCGCGGCGCGGTGAGCAAGCCTGTTCAACTTCGTTTCTTCCTTCGTTCGTCGCATGACAAGCATGGCGGGCGGTGCCACGGGGCCAGGACACGTCTCGCCGCCGGATCGACGATTCTGCTTCCAGACGCCGCCCGGCGGGTCTCCCCGAACCTCACAACCCCATCCAGCGGTGGATTTGTTCCTGGACCTGGGCGTTAGGGTGAGGGCACCTGAGATCGAGGAGGCGGACAGTGATTCGAGTGGCGACCATCGGCAGCAGCATGATCACCCGGCGGTTCGCGGCGGCGGTCCGCGAGGTCGAGGGCATCGAGATCGTCTGCGCCTACTCCCGCGACCCCGAGCGGGCGGCGGAGTTCGCCGCCGAACTGGGCGCGGCGACGTCCGAATCCGACCTGGATCGGCTGCTCGCCTCCGCCGGGATCGACGCGGTCTACGTGGCCAGCCCGAACTCGGTCCACCACGCCCAGGCGCTGGCCGCGATCGCGGCCGGCAAGCACGTCCTGATCGAGAAGCCGGCGACCACCAGCGCCGCGCAGACCGCCGAACTGGTCGCCGCGGCCCGTGCGGCGGGGGTGGTGCTGCTGGAGGAGATCCGCAACGTCTACGACCCCGGGTTCGCGCTCATCCGCGAGCTGCTGCCGCGGCTGGGTCAGATCCGGCGGGTCTCGCTGCGGCTGCACCAGCGCTCGGCCCGCTACGACCTGGTGCTGGCCGGCGAGACCGTCAACATCTTCGACCCGGCGATGGGCGGCGGCGCTATGTACGACCTCGGCGTCTACTGCGCGCAGGCCCTCGTCGAGCTGTTCGGCGAGCCGGAAAAGGTGCTGGCCGGCCTGGTTCCGGTGGCCGGCGGGGCGGACGGCGCCGGCGCGGCGCTGGCGATCTACCCGGGCTTCGTGGCCGACCTGAGCTTCTCCAAGATCACCCTCCCGGGCCTCGACAACGCCATCGAGGGCGAACTCGGCACCCTGGTCTTCGACGATGTCTGCGATCCGCGCCGCCTCACCCTGCGCCTGCTGGGCGGCAGCGAGGAGGAGTTCACGGCCACCTCGCGCGGCACCGACCCGCTGGCCAACATGGTCTACCCGACCGAACGGTTCGTCCAGGCGGTGACCGACGGCGCCGACATCACCGCCGAGCAGGACCGCTCGATCGCGGCGGCCCGGGTGCTCGACGCGATCCGCGGCGCGCTCTGAGAACCGGCCGGCCGGCTAGTTCTTCTTCTCCTTGTCGGGCTTCTCGCCGCAGACGACGGCGGTCAGGCTGTTGTAGGCCCAGAAGAAGGGTTCCTTCTTGACCAGCTTCTTGCCCTTGTAGAAGAGCCGGTTGTACCTCACGTCGAAGCCGCTCATCGCCGACTGCGGGACGCACTTGGCCGAGGTGTCGTAGACCGTCTTGCCGGGGGCCCGGTAGTTGCTGGTGACCGGCTTGGAGGCCTTGATCGTGTACGTCTTGGTCGACCAGACCCGGACGGTGATCGAGCCGTTCTGACCGGTGCGGCCGGTCGTCCACGCCTGCAGCAGGACGCCGTACTCCGAGTCGTTCTTGAACTTCATGTCGACCATCTTCCAGTCGAGGGTCGCCTCACGACCGACCGGGTAGCGGCTGAAGTACAGCGAGTGGGGCTTGTGGTAGACGTCCTCCAGCCCGGCGAAGAAGATCGCGTTGAACAAGGTCGTGGTGGCCTGCGAGATGCCGCCGCCGTAGATGTTCGGGTCGATCTTGCCGTTGGCGATGCCGCCGCCCTTCATCCAGCCGGCCTTGGCGGTGCGCTTGCCCAGCCGGGCGTTGAGCGAGAAGGTCTCGCCGGGGGCCACGTAGGTGCCGTTGATCAGCTTGGCGGCCTTGCCGATGTTGTTGTACCGGTAGGCGCTGCCGGGAAAGTAGGTGGTGAACTTGCCGGTGATCTCCTTCACCCCGGCGGCCTTCGCGTCCTCGGTGGTGAAGGTGGCGGGCTTCTTGGTGGTCTCCACGGCCACCGTGCGATCGCCGGTCTCCCCCAGCACGGGCAGCACCGCCTCGGCGAGCTTGCCGGCGTCGACCCCTTCGCCGTCCACCGACTTCACGATCTTCGGCTTGCTGCCCTTCTTGATGGTGAAGCTCGCGTTCTTCGGCTTGGTCAGCTTCAGCTTGTCCAGCTGCGGGGCGACCTCGGCCGCGAGCTTCTTGGCGTCCAGGCTGGGCGCGAGGTCACCGTTCTCGGTGACGAAGCTGAGCGACTCCGCGATGGTCTCGGGCGCGATGGTGATGCTGCCCTTGTCGCCCACCTGCACGGTCACCGGCTTGGCGATCGCCGCCTTCCCGAGGGACGCGACCACCGCCTCGGCCTCGGCGGTGGTGACCTCGGGCTCGGTGGTCGCGACGACGGCCTCGACCGCGGTCTCGTGCAGGTAGGCGGCTTGCACCGCGTCCCGGGTCTCAGCCGGCTGGACGGCCTTGCCGTCCACCGCCGGGGTGATCCTGGGCGCACCCTTGGCGTAGGCCAGCGCGGCGTCCGTCGGGGCGACATCCACCTGCTCGGCGAGGGTGGCCAGCTGGGCGTCGAGCTTGGCCTGGGCGACGGTCACCACGGCGGGCAGGTCGCCGCCGCCGAAGAGCACCTCGACGATCTCGACCGGGTTGGCGGTGCGGCCGCCACCGGCCGCGGCGACGGATGCCGCGTAGTCGACGTCGAGCCCCAGTTCGGCGGGGGTGGCCTGCAGCGAGGCGGTGCCGGCGGTGATCGTCAGCGGAGCGGTGGCGCGGCCGGCGAGACCCTCACGCAGCTTGGCCTCGGCGACCTCGGCCGTCAGCCCGCCGACCTTGACCCCTTCGATGACGGTATTGCGGGGCAGATTGTCGCCGGCGAGGGCGTAGCCGGCCGCATAGCTGCCGCCGAGTACGACCAGCAGCCCGCCGCCGGTCCAGAGCCCGACGCGGGCGGTGGTGGACAACCTCTTGCGGGGTTGGGACGAAGCCACGGTATTCCTCTCTCGGCGAAACTGCCGGGACCATGCTACGTGAGCGACCGAAGCGCCCCGTCCTTCGCCACCGCGGGCGGCTGCGCGGCGTCCACCCGCCATTGGGTCAGCGCTATCCCGGCAGCCATCAGCGCCGCCCCGAAGTACCCCCGGACGCCCATGCTCTCCGACAGCAGCAGGGCGCCGCCGAGGGCGCCGAAGACCGACTCCGAGGACATGATCAGGGCGGCGTGGCTGGCCAGCGCATCCCGCTGGGCGACCACCTGCAGGGTGTAGGCGACCGCCACCGCCAGCAGGCCGCCGTAGAGCAGCGGGATGAGGCCCTCACCGATCCCGGCGAAGGGCCTGGCATCCAGCACCGGGGCGGCCAGCGCGCTGATCGCCGCGCACCACAGGAACTGGGAGATCGAGAAGCGCAGCGCGGAGACCCGCTTGGCGTAGCGCTCGACCACCAGGATCTGCAGCGCCCAGGGGATGGTGGAGACCAGCACGATGGCGTCGCCGAAGCCGATGCTGAAATCGTCCCGGATCGCGACGAAGTACAGCCCGACCAGCGCCAGCCCGATGCCGGCGACGGTCGTCCAGTTCGACCGGTGGCCACGAAAGGCGGCCAGGATCGGGACGACCACCATGTACAGGCCGGTGATGAAGGCGGCGTTCCCGGTCGTGGTGTGGCTCATCGCGACCTGCTGCAGGCCCACCGCCGTGGCCAGCAGCGCGCCGGCGATCAGCCCGGGGACGATGGCCGCCCGGGTCGCCAGCGCCCGGATCGGACGCGGCACCTTACGGTGACGATCCAGCCACCACACCACCGGAACCAGCGCCACCGCGCCCAGGGCGAACCGGGCCGCGTTGAAGGTGAAGGCGTTGACCGATTCCGCGCCCACCCGCTGCGCGACGAAGGCGAACCCCCAGATGGCCGAGGCGAGCAGCAGCAACAGGTTGGCGCGCAGCCGTCGGGAGGCGGTGGGGTTCACCCGACGAGGCTACCGGCGCCCCGCCGGGCGGCCGACCACCGCCGTCCCTCGGACTTCGCTCAGCCCTTGCGGGAGAGCGCCAGCTTGGCCTTGGCGGCGACGTTCTCAGGGTTGAAGCCGTACTTGGCCAGCAGCAGCCCGCCGGCGGCGGATTCGCCGAAGTGCTCGACGGAGACGATCTCGCCGTCCGGGCCGACCACCTCGCGCCAGCCCATGGCGATGCCCGCCTCGACCGACACCTTCGCGGCGCCCGCGGGGAGCACCTGCTCGCGATAGTCGGCCGGCTGGGCGTTGAACCACTCCAGGCAGGGCATCGAGACGACGCGGGTGGCGACGCCCTCGGCCTCCAGCTGCTCACGCGCGGCGACCGCGACGCCGACCTCGGAGCCGGTGGCGATCAGCACCACGACAGGCTCGCCGTTCGCGGCGTCCAGCAGGGTGTAGCCGCCCTTGGCGACCAGTTCGGCCGGGGCCGCGGCACCCTCCCCCCGCTCGATGGTGGGGACGTCCTGACGGGTGAGGATCAGCGCGGTCGGACGATCGCTGTGACGCAGCGCCTGCGCCCACGCCTGGGCGGTCTCGTTGGCGTCCGCCGGACGGACGACGTCCAGCCCCGGGATCGCCCGCAGGCTCGCCAGGTGCTCGATCGGCTGGTGGGTGGGGCCGTCCTCGCCGACGCCGACCGAGTCATGGGTCCAGACGAAGATCGACGGGATCTTCGACAGCGCGGCCAGCCGCACCGAGGCCCGCATGTAGTCGGCGAAGACCAGGAAAGTGCCGCCGTAGGCGCGGGTCAGGCCCGAGAGGGTGATGCCGTTGATGATGTTGCCCATGGCGTGCTCACGGATGCCGAAGTGCAGCGTCCGGCCGTTGTAGTCGCCGGCGAAGTCGTGGCTGGATTGCTCCGGCGGCAGGAAGGAGGGCTGGCCCTTCATGGTGGTGTTGTTCGAGCCGGCCAGGTCGGCCGAGCCGCCCCACAGCTCGGGGACGGCGTCCGCCAGCGCGGTGAGCACGTCGCCGGAGGCGGCGCGGGTGGCCTTCTTGCCGGCCGGGAAGACCGGCAGCGCGGCCTCGAAGCCCTCGGGGAGTTCGCGGGCCTTCAGCCGCTGGTAGAGCGCGGCGCCCTCGGGGCTGGCGGCCTGCCAGGCCTCGAACCGGGCGCCCCAGGCGGCCTTCGCCTCGGCGGCGCGGGCGGCGGCATTGGCGCGGGTGTACTCGATGACCGCGGGCTCGACCGGGAAGTTGACCTCGGGGTCGAAGCCGAGTTCGGCTTTGAGACCGGCGATCTCGGCGCCGCCCAGCTTGTTGCCATGGACGGCGTGGCTGCCGGCCAGGGTCGGCAGCGGCCAGCCGATGATGGTGGTGAGCTTGATGAAGGAGGGCTTGTCGGTGACCTCCTTGGCGGCCTCGATGGCGTCGTAGAGCGCCTGGACGTTCTCCTCGTAGCCGGTGCCGCCGTTGGTCCAGTCGACATGCTGGACGTGCCAGCCGTAGGCGGCGTAGCGGGCGGCGACGTCCTCGGTGAAGGCGATCTGGGTCTCGCCCTCGATGGAGATCCGGTTGTCGTCGTAGATCAGGACGAGGTTGCCGAGCTTCTGCGCCCCGGCCAGCGAGGAGGCCTCGCTGGCGACGCCCTCCTGCATGCAGCCGTCGCCGGCGATGGCGTAGACGAAGTGGTCGAAGAGCGAGCTGCCCGGCTCGGCCCCCGGCTCCAGCAGGGCACGCTCGCGGCGGGCCGCCATCGCGAAGCCGACCGCGTTGGCGATGCCGGCGCCCAGCGGGCCGGTGGTGCACTCGATGCCGGCGGTGTGGCCGACCTCCGGGTGGCCGGGGGTGAGCGAGCCCTCGGTGCGCAGCGCGGCGATGTCGTCGATCTCCAGCCCGTAGCCGGCCAGGTAGAGCTGGGTGTACTGGGTGAGCGAGGAGTGGCCGGCGGACATCACGAACCGGTCGCGGCCGGTCCAGGTCGGATCGGCCGGATCACCGTTCATCACCTTCTGGTACAGCAGGTAGGCCGCCGGGGCCAGCGAGATCGCCGTGCCGGGATGGCCGTTGCCCACCTTCTCGACCGCGTCGGCCGCCAGAATGCGGGCGGTGTCGACAGCGCGCTGGTCGAGTTCGGTCCAGCTCAGGGGATTGGTCATCGTCGGCCTTTCAGACAAGGAGTGGAGTCCCGCTCACCCTATCGCCAACCCGGTGCCCGCCACCCTCCCCCGCCCAATTCCTGACCACCCCGATCGATTCAGCGGGGGTGGACGAAGACGGCCACCGTGAGAGCGGGGACGACGAACTCCGCGGCGCCCGCCGAGGCCTGGCGCACCACCTCGTCCGCGCCCTGGGCCTGGACGGGGTGCAGCACGAAGCCGGAGGCGTCGAAGGGGACGGCCTGCCGGACCTGGCGTCCGGTGGGGTTGAAGACCGTGACCAGGCTCGCCCAGCGCGGCTCGGCCTCGTCCGCGATGCGCATCACGATGACGCCGGGGATCTGCTGCCAGGCGCCCGAGACCGGGAAGCTCACCGCCCGCTCGATCGCGGCCGCCTCCCGTAGCCGGAAGAGCGGGGTCGAGGCGCGCAGCCGCAGCAGGTCGAGCGCCATGGCGTGGCCGAGCCGGATCTCCGACGGCCCCGGCTTGAGCGCCGGATCGGCCAGCAGCGGGCCCAGGATCGACCACACCGGGCCGTTGTCCTGCTCGGGCGGCAGGCCGGCGGCGAAGCCGTTGTCGGTCATCGAGAAGTCGAGGTAGTTGAACCAGTCGCCCGAGACGTAGGAGTTCCGGTCCAGGCTCTTCGAGCGCAGCATGTCGGTGCCGGCGTGCCACATCACCGGCGACTGCCCGAGGGTCGCGCAGGCCAGGCAGAGGGTGTTCAGCCGCACCCGGTCGGCCATCGGCGTCCATTGCGGCAGCTTCAGGGTGAGCGCGTCGAAGAGGGTCTCGTTGTCGTGGGCGTCGACGTAGCTGATCACCTCGTCCGGCTGGTCGGCGTAGCCGGCCACCCAGTTGCCGTAGGGCACCTGGTCGCCGCGGGTCGGCTCGCCGGTGCGGGCCGAGCGGAAGCCGAAGCCGCGCAGCGTCCCGGCCAGACCCAGCTGCACCAGGTCGACCGCCTGCAGCAACGCGCCCCGGTCGCCGCCGAGGGCGAGCCCGGTGCCGTAGCCCTGCGTCCGCGGATCGTCGAAGGCGCCGCCGCCGCGCACCGCGTCCCGCAGCCGGTCGGAGAAGGTCGCGATCGAGGTGCCGCCCAACTGGCCCTGGCTGGCCTGGACGAAGCGGGCGTTGAAGGCGACCTCGCCGAAGTTCCAGCCCTCGCCGTAGAGGGTGATCGAGCGGCCGTCGACGCCGTCGGTCTCGACGGTGAGGGCGTCCAGGGCGGCGCGCACCGCGAGCAGGTTGTCCCGGCTGTGATGGCCCATCAGGTCGAACCGGTAGCCGTCCACCCGGTAGTGGCGAGCCCAGGCGACGCAGGCGTCCACCATGAGTTTCTGGGCCATCAGGTGCTCGGTGGCCACGTTCGGGCAGCAGGTGGAGGTCTCCACCTTCCCGCAGGAGGTGAGCCGGTGGTAGTAGCCGGGGACGATCCGGTCGAGGACGGATTTGGTGTCCTGGCCGGCGCCGGCGGTGTGGTTGAAGACCATGTCGAGGACGACCCGCAGCCCCGCCGCGTGCAGAGCGCCCACCGCCGTCCGGAACTCGAGGGTGCGGCCGGCGCCGTCCGCGGCTTCGATGCTGGAGGCGTAGGAGCCCTCGGGGGCGAAGAAGTGCCAGGGCTCGTAGCCCCAGTTGTAGCCATCGGAGTGGGCGGCGATGTAACGCTGCTGATCGGGTGAGTCGGGCGCCATCGTCCGCAGCACGGCCGAGGCGGGCGGCGTCCATTGGCCGGGGTGTTCCTCGACGGCGGAGTTGTCGAAGACCGGCAGCAACTGGACGGAGGTCATGCCGGCCTCGGCGAGCCGGCGGAGATGGGTCATCCCGGCCGAATCCGCACCGAAGGCCAGGAAGCTGCCGCGCACCGCCTGCGGGACGGTCTTGTCGCTCACCGAGAAGTCGCGGACGTGCAGTTCGTAGATCACCTGGTCGACCGGGTGGGCCAGTTCGGGGCTGGGGGTCTTCGCCCACTGCGACGGGATCAGTTCGGGGTCGTCGAGGTCGGCCAGCACCGAGTGGGTGGAGTTGACCGTGAGCGCCACCGAATAGGGGTCGGTGACCTGGTTGGAGACCACGCGGCCGTGGTCGGGGGCGAAGACGGTCACCTCGTAGCGGTACCGGAGGCCCGCCCAGCCCGGCTCGCCCCGGATCTCCCAGACGCCGTCGGCGCGCCTGGTCATCTCGTGGGGAGACCCGGGCCCGTGCAGGTCGTCGCCGGGCAGCCACGTCAGCAGCCGGACGCGCTGCGCCGTCGGAGCCCACAGCCGCAGGGTCGGGAAGCCGGCCTCCCACTGCGCCCCGAGGACGGCGTCGGCCGCCGCGGCGTAGACCTGGTCGATGACGCCCGGAACCTGCAGGGCCGCGGTCAGCACCAGTTGGCCGGACGGAAGCTGGGCGCTCACCAGCAACTCGCCGCGCAGCGCCTCCGCCACCGGGACGCTCGCCGGCGCCCGCAGCGCCAGGCAGCCCGCCAGATGCGGGACGGTGGCGGCCACCTCGGCCGGGATGCCGTCCGGGTCGAGGGTGAGCACTGCCGTCCCCCATGGCTGCGGGGCGGCCGCGCGGGGGTCGATGGGCTCGGAGACCGACCAATGCAGGAGCCAATCCAGCTTGGCGGGATCGAGCTCGGCCGGCAGGTCGTCCGGCCAGGCGATCAGGTCGCGCCGCAGCCAGTGCGCGCGCGCTCCCTCACATTCGGCCGGATCCATGGCTGTCGATTCTGCCACTCCTGGCCGTCGCGGCGTGGGAGGCCGCGGACGCCCGCGTTGTGCCGATCAGGCGACCAGCGACCAGAGCACGGCGACGCTCTCCCGCAGGTAGCTGGAGGGCCAGACGTACCAGCGGGTGGTCGAGTGGAGATGGCGGGCATCGAGCCCGGCCTGCGCGGCGATTCGTCCGGCGCGCCAGACGTGGTACTCGTTGGTGACGAAGGCGATCCGGTAGTCGCCGCCCAGCCGCTCGTCCAGCAACTCCTTGGCGAAGGCGACGTTCTCCTCCGTGGAGGTCGAGCGATCCTCGACCACGATGAGGTCCTCCGCGACGCCGCTGGCCAGCAGGTAGTCGCGAGCCGCGTCCGCCTCCGCGACATCCTCCTGCGGCCCGCGTCCGCCGGTGACGACGATCAGCGCGGCCGGGTTGCGCTGGTGGTAGCCGACCGCCACGTCGAGTCGCTGGGCCAGGGACGGCGACACCTCGCGTCCGTGCACCGCCGCTCCCAGCACGACCAGCGCCTCCTCGTCCTCGGACGCCGTGTCACTCAGTCCGTAGCCGGCCAGGAAGCCCGCGACCATCCCGAAGCCGACCACCGCCACCACCGCCGGCACAGTGAGCCACCGCAGTCGAGAGAGCCGCCGGAAGGCACCGAAGCCGATCAGGCCGAAGGAGACCGCCAACTGAAGCAACACTCCGAGGTTCAGGTTCGCGGTCGCCAGCAGCCAGACCCCGTTACCCAGCAGGACGAGTCCGAGCGCCACCAGCCCACCGCGCCACATCCACTCCGCCCGCCTCATGCCTTTGAGAGTATGCCTCCGCCCGAGCACGCGAACCTGCCAACGGCCAGGGGGCCGTCCGACCAGCTACGGTTAGGCCCATGATGTCTCCGGACCGCACCCCCAGCCGGATCTGCTTCCCGCTGGTCAAAGCCCGATGATCACCGAATTCCTTCGGGACCAGGCCTTCGCTATCGCCTGGCTGGCCATCATGGCCGCCGGCTGGTTCGGGTGGGCACAGGAGGATCCCGAGCCCCGGCTCCGGGGCTGGCTCGGCGCCGGCTCGGTGCTCGGCCTGCTGCTCTCGGTGCCGTTCGGCCTGCTGGTCTGGCGCAACTGGGGCACCGCCACAGCGCTCGAGGGCCAGTACTGGGTCTTCGGCCTGATCGTCGCAGCCGAGGCCGTGGTGATCGGCGCCGGATGCCTGGTGCTGGCCCGCCGCGGGCAGCGACGCTGGTACGGCTGGTGGATCGGCCTGTGCGTCGCGCTCCACTTCCTGCCGCTGGCCTGGGTCTTCGCCGACTGGTCGTACCTGGTCCTCGCCGCCGTGCAGGTGGCCGGGCTGTGCGCGATGGTCCCGCTGCTGCGTCGCGGTAGCTATGCGACCAGCCGATGGGCCTGCCCGTGGATCGCGGTCACCTTCCTCGGCTACGCGCTGCTCTCGGCCGCCGTGCTGCTGGTCCGCCACGGCTACCCCTTCTAGCCATGCCTTGAGCGGAGTTCAAGCGACCGGCGACTCACCACCATCCTGACGCTTGGCCCAGCGCAGCAAGACCAGCGACAACCCGAGCATGACCGCGGTCAGGCCGGCGAGCCATTCCCAGCGTGTGACGTCGTTGCTGATGACGTTCATCCCGACGATCGAGCTGATCGCCGTGACCGGCAGGGTCACCGCCGCGATCACGGCGAGCCGTTCGGCCGCGATGGTCATCTTCGTGTCGGTGCGGGCACGGTGGTACTCGGTCACCCCGGCGAGGAACGCCAGCTGGCTCGCCGTGATCCTGCTGAGCCGGTCATAGGCGTCCTTGTTGTCGGCCAGCGCGGCGTCGACCGCCTGGTCCCGGCCACCCAGCAGGCCGATCGCCCGTCCGTAGATCTCGGCGGCCTGGCTGGTCATCGTCTGCACCGTCAGCAGGGCATGACGCGCGCGGAACAACTCCTCCAGGAAGTGCTGCGGGTTGGTCTCCGCTGAGCGGTCCATCACCTTCTGTTCCAGCTTGCCGACCTGGCGGGCCAGCTTGTTGACGAAGCGTTCCTCGGCGATCGCCGTGACGGTGACGATCCGGTGCGAGGCCTGCCACGGGGCCGTCGGACGGAACCGGCCCGACAGCATCCGGTCGGCCACCTCGTCGGTCTGCTCGACCATCCACTCCAGCGGCACCTTGAGATTGCGGGGGCCATGGCTGGTGACCAGGTAGTTCGGTCCGATCAACTGGTCGAGTTCGAGGTAGTGCATGTGGCCGCCCTCACCCACCGCCGGGCGGTGCAGCACCAGCAGCAGGATCTGGCCATAGACGTGGAGCCGCGGCAGGTGGTTGCGTTCGACGATGTCCGAGACAGCGGCGGGATGGGCCTTGAAGACATCCCGGAGGACGGCTGCCGCCTCGTCGTCCGGCTCGGGAATGTCGAGCCAGAGCCAGCCCGTCTCGTCAGCCATCAGCGCGGGCAACTCGGTCAGCTCGCGCTGCGTCACCGCATTGGTCGCGCGATCGATCCACAGCAGCCGTCCCAGCATGGGGCCATGCTGCCACCGGCGAACCCATCCTGACCAGGGGTTGAGCAGGCTCGGCCAATCGATCCGCTCGCAGAGCACCCGTTGGTCGGCCCTAGCGCTCATTGCCTCGCTTGTAGTTGCCGGTCGCCCTGGCCAGTTCCTGCTGGTCCCTCAGCTCGTCGCTGCCGAGCCGGCCCAGGAGCTTCCGGGCGGCTGCTCCCCGCACGATCGTGACAATGCGCCCTCCGCGCGCGATCCGGACGTCGCCGGACTTGGTCGTCACGTAGTCGAAGGGGCCGCCCGCGAACTCCTCGGACCCCGCCCTCACGCGACCTTCAGTGGGGTGATCGCTGCGACCTTGTCCCGCAGAACTCGGCGCTCGATCCGCAACTCGTAGTTGGACTGCAGGTTCATCCAGAACTCCTCCGACGTCCCGAAGTACCGCGCAAGACGGATCGCGGTATCGGCCGTGATTCCACGCTTGCCGTGCACGATCTCGTTGATGCGTCGCGGGGGCACGCCGATCGACACGGCCAGCTTGTTCTGTGTGATCCCGAAACCCACGATGAAATCCTCCATCAGGATCTCCCCCGGATGGATCGGCTCGATCAGGTCACCCTCAGTGGTAGTCGACGAGTTCAACATCCTCTGCCCCTCCTTCTCTCCAAACGAAGCAGATTCGCCACTGAGCGTGCTGCCGAACGACCTGATCACGGGAACAGCCTATAACGACATCCGTCAATAACGCTAGACGTTAACCTGAACTCCACCACGTTACGTTGCGAAGAGGCATCACGCATCCAGCTCAGTAGCGTGATCCTCACCGGCGGCCGCGAACATGAACAACACGGTCGGGCTCTCCGAGTCCCAGAGTCTGAATCCACCCCTTGCCGTGGACGAATCCCTCAGCGATCAGGCGTTGCTCCTGGCCTTGAGGAGCCCAATCGGACCGGTAGGTCTGCGCGAGTCGTTCCCCTGAATCCTCAAACAGGTAGCAGTCCGCGTAGACCCTGCGGCGATGCAGCCATTCGTGCCTGACGATCGGCCGATTCGCGAACCACTGAAGTAGTCCGCTTCCTCGTGCGGCCAGCTCATTCGGCGGGCCCTCCACCACAAACCCATCAGCCGTTGGGCTCGGCGGGAACGAGCGATCATGAACGCTGATCCGATCTCCTCGAAGCTTGGTCCCACAAAGCTCAAGACCGACGGAGACCAGGGCGGCAGCGGGCGCATCGACGTCCAGGACCAGGAGCAGCCTGGCGGCATCAAGCTCGGCACAGTACGGACGAAGGCGATCGTTCAGACTTCTTCGTAGCTCAGCGAGGAACGAGAGTTGGTTCGAGGTGAGGCACTCTCCCTCAAGCTCGAAGAAGGCATGATCATCCAACTCAGTCAGCAAAGCGCGGACCTGCTCGTCAACTTTGTCCGGCTACACGTTGAAACGGAACTCGACAACGTCGCCGTCGGCCATGACGTAGTCCTTGCCCTCCATGCGGACGCGGCCGGCGGCGCGGGCGGCGGCCATCGAGCCGGCGGCGACCAGGTCGTCGAAGCTCACGATCTCGGCCTTGATGAAGCCCTTCTGGAAGTCGGTGTGGATGACGCCGGCGGCCTGGGGGGCCGTCCAGCCCTTGTGGATCGTCCAGCCGCGGGCCTCCTTGGGGCCGGCGGTGAGGTAGCTCTGCAGGCCGAGGGTGTCGTAGCCGACCCGGGCCAGGGTTTCCAGACCGGGCTCGCCGATCCCCATCTCCACCAGGAACTCGCGGGCCTCGTCCGGCTCCATCTCGATCAGTTCGGATTCGATCTTGGCGTCCAGGAAGATCGCCTCGGCCGGCGCCACCAACTCACGCATCCGGCCGACCAGGTCAGCGTCCGTCAGTTCGTCGGAATCGCAGTTGAAGACGTACAGGTAGGGCTTCGCGGTGAGCAGGAAGAGCTCCCGCAGCGGCTCGAGATCGAGCCCGGCGGCATGCACCCCCTGGCCCGAGTTGAGCACCTGCTGGGCCTCCTGGACGGCGGCCAGCACCGGCTGACGTTCCTTCTTCAGCCGCGCCTCCTTCTCCAGCCGGGGCAGCGCCTTCTCGACGGTCTGCAGGTCGGCCAGGATCAGCTCGGTACGGATCGTCTCGATGTCGTTGCCCGGGTCGACCTCCCCGTCCACGTGGGTCACGTCGGGGTCGCGGAAGACGCGGGTGACCTGGCAGATCGCGTCCGCCTCCCGGATGTTGGCC
This sequence comes from Propionicimonas sp., assembly GCA_027492575.1. Classification (GTDB taxonomy): domain Bacteria; phylum Actinomycetota; class Actinomycetes; order Propionibacteriales; family Propionibacteriaceae; genus Propionicimonas. The sequence goes on along the minus strand of JAPUEM010000048.1, from coordinate 17,621 downwards.
AGGAAGGCGTTGCCCATCCCCTCCCCCGCCGAGGCGCCCTTCACGATGCCCGCGATGTCCACGAAGCTCACCGTCGCCGGGATGATCCGCTCCGAGCCGAAGATCTCGGCCAGCACCGGCAGCCGCGGATCCGGGACGCCGACCACCCCCACGTTCGGCTCGATGGTGGCGAACGGGTAGTTCGCCGCGAGCACGTCGTTGCGGGTCAGGGCGTTGAACAGGGTGGACTTGCCCGCGTTGGGCAGGCCGACGATTCCGATGGTGAGAGCCACGTCGGGCAAGCCTACCGATCAGCGCGGGTTGTGGACGAACCGCGCCCACCGGGAGCGGTGAACCAACTCCGAGTCGGGCCGGGGTGCGCGGCTACCGCTCCGCGCCGCTGTAGAACGCCGTCAGCGCGGTGGCCAGGTAGCCGGGATCGGCCACGCCGCACAGCTCGCGGGCCGAGTGCATGCTCAGCAGCGGAATGCCGACGTCCACCGAGGTGATGCCCAGGCGGGCGGCGGTGATCGGGCCGATCGTCGAGCCGCACGGGACGGAGTTGTTCGAGACGAACGGCTGGGTGGGGACGCCGGCCGCCCGGCAGACCCGCAGCCACCGCGCCGAGGACGGCCCTTCGGAGGTGTAGCGCTGGTTGGCGTTCACCTTCAGCAGCGGCCCGGAGTTCAGCAGCGGACGGTGGTCGGGGTCGTGCAGCTGCGGATAGTTCGGGTGGATGCCGTGGCCGGCGTCGGCGGAGATGACGAAGGACGCCGCGAGCGCGCGCTGCTGCTCGTCCAGCCCCCAGCCCAGGGAGTGCCCGATCCGGGTGAGGACGGCTTCCAGCAGCGGGCCAGCAGCGCCGGAGCGGGATTGCGACCCGATCTCCTCGTGGTCGAAGCAGGCCAGCACCGTGATCTGGTCGGACGGCTCGGCGGCCAGCAGCGCGACCAGGCCGGCATGGACGCTGGCGAGGTTGTCGAGCCGGGCCGAGGCCAGGAACTCCCCCGCCACGCCGATCACCTCGGGCGGCTGGGTGACGTAGGCGAAGAGGTCGTGGCCGTCGATGGCGTCGCGGTGCAGGCCCAGCGACCCCGCCAGCGCCGACAGGATGTCGACCGAGCCCAGGCCGGCCACCGGCTTCAGGTGCACCTGCCGGTCGAGGCTGAGCTTCTCGTGGGCGCTGCGGTCCAGGTGCGGGGCTACCTGCGGAATGCGCAGCCAAGCGGGGGTCCGCAGCAGGTGGGTGGTGCCGTCCCGGTCGATCACCCGGCCGGCGAGGCCGAACTCGCGATCCAGCCACGAGTTGGGCAGCGGGCCGCCGTAGACCTCCATGGCCGCCTGCGACCAGCCGAAGGCGTAGGCGGACGGATCGGGCTTGAGCTTGAAGCCGGGCGAGTCGGTGTGGGCGCCGACGATCCGGAAGCCGGCGGGGCCGGCCACCTCGGTGGGGACGAACCAGGCGACGATCGCCCCGTCCCGCACCACGTAGTGGCCGCCGGCGGAGGCGTCCCAGGGCTCGCTCTCACGCTGTTCGGCGTAGCCGGCCGTCGAAAGCCGGCGCGCCACCTCGGCCGCGGCGTGGTACGAGGAGGGGGACGCGGTGACGAAGCCGGCGAGGTCGGCGATGTGCTCAGGGGAGGCCATGGGCACAGTCTGCCCGAAGCGAAAACCGGCTGGCTGGAGAGTCGCTTCGCAAAACTGTCAGAGGGGCAGGCGACGATGGGGGCATGGAACAGATCGGGTTGTTGATCACCGGCATCGTGCTGGGTCTGGCGGTGGGCGCCCTCGCCGCCTGGCTGGTGCTGCGGACGCGGCAACAGGCGGCGGATGCCACCGGCGTGGCC
>JAPUEM010000048.1:0-15695 GCA_027492575.1 Propionicimonas sp. | reverse complement strand
CGCGAAGGCGGAGGCCGCCCAGGCCCGGGCCGAGCTCTCCCGCGAGGCCGCCGACGCGGCCCGCGCCCGGCAGGAGGCCGCGGAGGCCCGCGCCGAACAGGCCGCCGCAGAGGCCCGGCTGGCCGACGCCCGGGCCGCTGCCAGCGCGGCGGCCGCCCAGCGGGATGCCGCCGTCGAGCGGGCCACCGAGATCGCGGCCGACCGCGAGCAGCTGACCGCCCAGTTCAAGGCGCTGTCGGCGGAGATCCTCGAGCAGCAGAGCCGCCGGGCGGACGAGACGGCCGACCAGCGGCAGAAGGCGACCGACGCGCTGCTCACCCCGGTGAAGGAGAGCCTGGAGCGGTTCCACAGCCGGCTCAACGAGGTCGAGCAGGGACGGGTGGAGCTGGCCTCCACACTGCAGCAGCAAGTGGCGGCCGTCCAGCTCACCGGGGAACAGTTGCGCCGCGAGACCGGCAGTCTGGTGACCGCGCTGCGCAAGCCGCAGGTGCGCGGCGCCTGGGGTGAGCTGCAGCTGCGCCGGGTAGTCGAACTGGCCGGCATGCTCGACCACTGCGACTTCGTCGAGCAGCAGACCACGCAAACCTCGGCCGGGGCGACGATCCGGCCCGACCTGAAGGTGCTGCTCGGCGAGGGCAAGTTCGTCTACGTGGATTCCAAGGTGCCGCTGAGCGCCTTCCTGGATGCCCACGACGCCGCCGACGACGCCCAGCGCGAGCACTGCCTGAAGCTCTTCGCCCGCAACGTGAAGACCCACGTCGACCAGCTTTCGGCCAAGGACTACTTCAAGGCCGAGGGCGCCACCCCCGAGTTCGTGGTGCTCTTCCTGCCCAGCGAGGCGCTGGCTGCCGAGGCGTACACCCTGCTGCCCGATCTGCACGAGTACGCCCACCGTCGCTCGGTGGTGCTGGCCACCCCGACCACCCTGATCGCCCTGCTGCGCACGGTGGCCTACTCGTGGCGTCAGGTCGCGCTTGCCGATTCCGCCCATCAGGCCTACGAACTGGGCCGGGAGCTGTACGACCGCCTCGGGCTGCTCGGAAAGCACTTCGACAAGGTCGGACGCGCGCTCACCTCCACCGTGACCGCCTACAACCAGGCGGTCGGCTCGATCGAGAGCCGGGTCTTCCCGACCGCCCGCAAATTCCGCGACCTGCAGGTCGTCGCCGACAAGGAGTTGCCGCCGATCAAGGCGAGCGAGGCCACCGTCCGCCCGCTGACCGCGCCCGAGCTGGTCGAGGACGCCGCCGGCGTCCCCGTCATGATCGGACGGCGACCCGAGCTCGACCTGACGCCCAGCCGGGAGCCGTCCCTGGACGAGCTGCTGGAAGCCGAGATCACCGGCCGACGGCTGCCCACCGCCGAGACGGCCTAGCGCACTTGGGTGCACAATGCAGCTGTGACTGCTGATGCCCGGCTGGTGAACGCCAGCGCGATCGATGCCGCGTCGCAGCGGGTGGCCGCCGTCGTGGCGCAGACCCCGCTGCAATACAACGAGCGGCTGAGCCGGGCCACCGGCGCGACCGTGTACCTGAAGCGGGAGGATCTGCAGCAGGTCCGCTCGTACAAGATCCGGGGCGCCTACAACCTGATCGCCCAGCTGGACGAGGCCCAGCGCGCGGCTGGGGTGGTCGCCGCCAGCGCCGGCAACCACGGCCAGGGGGTCGCCTTCGCCTGCGCCCGGCTCGGCATCGAGGGCAAGATCTTCATCCCGTCCACCACCCCGCGGCAGAAGCGCGAGCGGATGATCGCGCTCGGCGAGGGCGCGGCCGAACTGGTCGTCACCGGTGACACCTACGACGAGGCGGCCGCCGCCGCGAACGCGTACGCCGAGCGGACCGGCGCGGTGATCGTCCCGGCCTTCGACGACCCGCGCACCATCGCCGGGCAGGGCACCCTCGCCGCAGAGATCGTCGAGCAGTTGGGTCGGGCGCCGGATGCGATCGTCCTGCCGGTCGGCGGCGGCGGCATGCTGGCCGGCTGCCTCAGCTGGCTCGCCGAACGCCATCCCACCACCAAGGTGGTCGGGGTCGAGCCGGCCGGCGCCGCCACCCTGGCCGCCGCCCTCGACGCGGGCGGTCCGCGCGATCTGCGCCAGCTCGACACCTTCGTGGACGGGGCCGCCGTCCGCCGTGCCGGAGACCTCACCTACGCCATCGCCGCCCGGTACCGGCCGGCGATGTTCACCGTCCCCGAGGGCCGGATCTGCTCGGAGATGCTGCAGCTGTACCAGATCGAAGGGGTGATCGCCGAGCCGGCCGGCGCGCTGGCCTCCGCCAGCCTGGGCATCTTCCGTCCCGAGCCGGGGCAGGTCGTGGTGGCGGTGGTCTCCGGCGGCAACAACGACGTCTCGCGGTACGCCGAGATCGTCGAGCGGGCGCTGGTCTACGAGGGCCGCAAGCACTATTTCCTGGTGAACTTCCCGCAGGAGCCGGGGGCGCTGCGCCGCTTCCTGGACGAGGTGCTCGGCCCGGACGACGACATCACCCTGTTCGAGTACGTCAAGCGCTCCAACCGCGAGACCGGGCCCGCCCTGGTCGGCATCGAGCTGGGCGATCCGGCGTCCCGTCCGCAACTGCTGGAACGGATGGCCGCCAGCCCGATGCAGGTCGAGGTGATCGACCCCGGAAGCCCGTCCTACCGCTTCCTGGTCTCCGGCTGACCTCTGAACGATCCCGCGTTCAGTCGCCGGTGGCCGCCCGGCGCAGATCCTTGCGGAGTTCGGGGGGCAGGGCGAAGACTAGGTTCTCCTCGGTGAGCCGTTCCTCGACGGCGGCCGGGTAGCCGTGCTCCTCGAGCAGGTCCAGCACGCCCTGCACCAGTTCGTCGGGGACGGAGGCTCCGGAGGTGACGCCCACGCTGGCGACGCCGTCCAGCCAGGTTGTGTCGATCTCGCCGGCGTTGTCCACGCGGTAGGCGGCTTTGGCTCCGGCTTCCAGCGCCACCTCGACCAGCCGGACGGAGTTGGACGAGTTGCGCGAGCCGACCACGATGACCAGGTCGGCGGTGGCGGCGATCTGCTTCACCGCCGACTGCCGGTTCTGGGTGGCGTAACAGATGTCGTCGGACGGCGGATCGACCAGGTTGGGGAACTTCTCCCGCAGCCGGGTGACCGTCTCCCAGGTCTCGTCCACGCTGAGCGTGGTCTGGCTGAGCCAGGCGACCCGCTCGTTGGTGTCGAGAGCGACGTCGTCCACATCGTCGGGGTGCTGCACCAGCGTGATGTGCTCGGGCGCCTCGCCGGTGGTGCCCTCGACCTCTTCGTGGCCGGCGTGACCGATGAGCAGGATCGGGATGCCCTGGCCGGCGAACCGGCGGGCCTCGTTGTGCACCTTGGTGACCAGCGGGCAGGTCGCGTCGATGGTCTTCAGCCCGCGCTCGGCCGCTTCGGTGTGGACGGCGGGCGACACCCCGTGGGCGGAGAAGACCACCGTGGCGCCGGTGGGCACCTCGTCCAACTCCTCGACGAAGATCGCCCCGCGGGATTCCAGGGTTTCGACCACATGCTTGTTGTGGACGATCTGCTTGCGGACGTAGACCGGCGGCCCGTAGAGGTCGAGGGCTTTCTCGACGGTGACCACAGCACGGTCGACGCCGGCGCAGTAGCCGCGTGGCGCGGCCACCACAACCCGCTTGTCAGAGGAACTCACTCCCCTAGCTTAGTTCCGCCCCCGGATCGGCTGGGACGCGACCACTCGCCAGGGCCGCACCTCGACGGCGAACAGACCACCGGTCACGCTGGCATCGCCCTCGGCGAGCCGTCGCGCCACGGCTTCGCGTCCCTGTCCGGGCAGCCGGAGGATCGTCATGCCCTCGCGGCCCTCGCCCTCCAGCGGGCCGGCGGCGACCAGGCAGCCTGCCGCCTTCATGCGGTCGAGGAAGGCGACGTGCCCGGGGAACCGGGGATCGCCGAAGACCGATCCCTGCGTCAGCGCCGTGTGGCGCAGGACGACCCAGGTCGCGGCGCCCGGGGTCGCGACCCCGGCGGCGAACTGCGCCAGCACCCGCGGCCAGCCGCTGTCGTACTCCTGCCGGGCGGCGGCCGGATCGGCATAGGCCTCCCAGCCCTCGTGGCGAAGGACCACCAGGGTCTGCTCCCCCGCGGCGGCGAAGGTCACCGTGACGCGGCCGGCGCCGGACGCCGGCCGCCCCGGATGCCAGGTGAAGGACAGACGCCCCGGCGGCTCCCAGTCGAGGACGGTCCCCCAGATCGACTCCCGGCCGTCCGCGGCGTACTCGACGATGCGCCCGTCGACGAAGGCCACGGTGCCGTCGTGGAAGACGCTGTGACTCCCGACCGGCCACCAGCCGCCGATCTCGTCGACGAAGACCTCGAAGGCGACCTCGGGGGTCGCCGCCACGAGCACCTCCCGCCGCAGCGGCGGCACCCCGGTCATGCGTCACCGCCCGCGGAGCGCCGGGCGACCGCTGCCGCGTAGCTGGCGAGCACCCCGTCCCAGGTGGCGACCAGCCATTGCTGCGCCGGGACGAGACCGGCCGGCGCCAGCGCGTACAGGTGGCGGGTGCCGCGCGGGGTGTGGTGCACCAGCCCGGCGTTGCTCAGCACCTTGAGGTGCCGGCTCACCGCCGGCCTGCCGATCGGCAGCCGCTCGGCGATCTGCGCCACCGGACGCGGCCCGTCGGCCAGCACTTCGAGGATGCGGCGCCGCAACGGCTCGCCCAGCGCGTCGAAGGCGAGCTCGACTGATTGGTTACTCATGAGTAACGGTTACCACAGAGTAACCCAATGCGCAAGAGATGTCGGCGACGCGCTCTAGGCTGAGCGTCATGGCCCTGACCAGTTCGCCGGAATCCCCGCAACCGCTGCGGGTGATCGTCGGCGCCACCAAGGAGTGGGTGGAGCGGCTCAACCCGGTGTGGGTGGAGGGCCAGCTGATCGAGATCAAGCGCCGGGCCGGGGCCACCCAGTTCCTCACCCTGCGGGACAAGCTGGCCGAGGTATCGGTGCGGCTCTCCACCCCGGCGATGGTGCTCGACCAGGCCGGTCCGCTCACCGAGGGGACGATCGTCGCGGCCTGGGTGAAGCCCACGGTGTGGGTGGGTTCGGGGCAGCTCACCTTCGAGTGCCGCGAGCTGCGGCCTTCCGGGGAGGGACGGCTGCTGGCGGCGATCGAGCAGCGCAAACGGATGCTGCAGGCCGAGGGGCTGTTCGCGCCCGACCGCAAGCGCCGGCTCCCCTTCCTGCCCCGCCGGATCGGGCTGGTCACCGGCGCCGACAGCGCCGCCGAGCGGGATGTCCTGGAGAACACCGCCCGGCGCTGGCCGGCGGTCCGGTTCGAGGTGCGCCACGCGGCGATGCAGGGCCCCGCGGCGGTCGAGCAGATCATGGACGCCCTGCGCGTCCTGGAACAGCATCCCGAGGTGGACGTGATCATCGTCGCCCGCGGCGGCGGCTCGCTGGAGGATCTGCTGCCGTTCAGCGACGAGGCGCTGGTGCGGGCGGTCTTCGCCCTGCGCACGCCGGTGGTCAGCGCGATCGGCCACGAGACGGACAACCCGATCCTCGATCTGGTCGCCGACCTGCGGGCCTCGACCCCGACGGATGCCGCCAAGCGGGTGGTGCCGGACGTGACCACCGAGCTGACCGGCATCGCCCAGGCTCGGGCGCGCTCCCGGCAGGCGGTCGTGAACCGCATCGGTCACGAGCAGCGCCGGCTGGCCGAGCTCCGTTCCCGTCCGGTGCTGCGGGATCCGGCGGCCTCGCTCACCGCCCACGACGAGCGCCTGGCCCAGTTGCGCGGACGCCTGCATCGCGCGGCCGCGGCCGTGCTGCGGGACGACGCCCGCCAGGTCGAGCACCTGATCAGCCGCATCCGGGCGATGTCGCCGCAGGCGACCCTGCAGCGCGGCTACGCCATCGTCTCCCGGGGTGCCGAGACCATCACCTCGACCGCCCAGACCGCGCCCGGCGAGGCGCTCACCGTCCAATTCGTCAACGGCCGGATCGGCGTCGACGTCACCGAAGTGCAGGAGGCCCCGTGACCGAAGAGACGCCCAGCTACGAGCAGGCCCGCGACCAGCTGATCGAGATCGTCCGCCGGCTGGAATCCGGCGACGTCCCGCTGAGCGAGTCGATGGCCTTGTGGGAGAAGGGCGAGAAGCTCGCCGCGATCTGCACCCAATGGCTGGAAGGCGCCAAGGCGACCATCGACGCCGCCCGTCCGAAGGAATGAGCTCACAACCACCCTTCCGTCATCCCCGCGAAGGCGGGGATCTCACTGAGGCGCAGACCGGAGATTCCCGCCTACGCGGGAATGACGGATCGGGGAGGAGCGGGAAAGGCCCGCTTGGGACTGATCGAACCAATCTCGCAGACTTGCACGCCGACAGGATCGCCTCGGTGCAGCGGCGCACCATCGCGGTGCTGTCGGCAGGGCAGATCCTGGGCGGCATCGCCTTCGGGGCGACTGTCTCGCTGGGCGCCATCCTGGCGGCCGACCTCTCCGGCAGCGATGCCCTCTCGGGGCTCGCCACCGCCGCCATCACCCTCGGGACGGCGCTCACCGCGGTGCCGCTGGCGGCGTTGGCCCGCAGCCGGGGCCGGCGTCCCGCCCTGGTCACCGGGATGCTCGGCGCGCTGGCCGGCGTCGGCCTGGTGATCAGCGCCGTCGCGATCCGCACATTTCCCCTGCTCCTGGCCGGTTTCGCGCTGATCGGCGCCGGCCAGGCGGCGAACCTGCAATCCCGGTTCGCCGCCGCCGACCTGGCCACCGACACCTCGCGCGGCCGGGATCTGTCGCTGGTGGTGTGGGCGACGACGATCGGGGCCGTGCTCGGCCCGAACCTGGTCGGCCCGGGTGAGACGCTGGGCTCACTGCTCGGGATGCCGCACTACACCGGTCCGTACCTGTTCACGATCGGCGCCCAGCTGCTCGGGGTGGCCCTGCTGTTGATCGCGCTGCGTCCGGATCCCCTGCTGCTCGCCCAGCAGGTGATCGCCGCCCGCGATCCGGGTTCCAGCCGGATCACCCACGCCGACCGGCCGCGCGCCGCGTTCTTCGCGACGGTGGCGATCATCGGCGCCCACGCCGTCATGGTCTCGATCATGGCCATGACCCCGATCCACCTGCTGCACCACGGCGCCACGCTCACCGTGGTCGGCATCACGATCAGCCTGCACATCGCCGGCATGTTCGCGCTCTCCCCGGTCTTCGGGCTGCTGGCCGACCGCTGGGGACGGGTGCCCACCATCCTGCTGGGCTACGGAATCCTCGCGGCCTGCGTGGCGGTGATCGCCCTCGCCCAGCACGACACCACGGCGGTCACCGTCGCCCTGGTGCTGCTCGGCCTCGGCTGGAGCGCGGCCACCGTCGCCGGCTCGACCCTGCTGACCGAGGCTTCCGCGGAAGCCCTGCGCACCGGCCGTCAAGGACGCACCGATTTCTGGATGAGCCTGGCCGGCGCCCTGGGCGCGATCGGCGCCGGCGGCGCGCTCAGCTGGGCCGGCTTCAGCGGTCTGGCGCTGCTCGCTCTGCCCATCCTGATCGCCGTGGCGGCGCTCAGCCCGCTGGCTCGCCGCTAGTGCCAGGTCTTGCGTTCCCGGGCCGCCTCCCGTGAGCCCTCCGGGTCGCCCAGCTTCCAGCGCAGGCTCACCAGGGTGTCCAGGGTGGCGGTGAGCTCCTCCCGGTATTGATGCGGGTCGGCGGTCGCGAGCGGACGCAGCAACTCCGCCAGTCGCTCGTGGGCCGCCCACAGCCGCACCGACTCGGCACCTGCCTGGTCCACCGCCAGCCTGGCCGCGGGAAGCTCGGCGGCCGCCGCCCGCACCGACTCCGGGTCGACGGTCCGCTCCCGCTCAGCGGCGAGTTCGGCCCGGCGCTGCTCGGCCGCTGCCCGGAGCACGGCCTCCTCTGCCGCTCGGCGCGTGGCCAGGGCTTCGGCCTCGCGCCGAGCGGCTTCTGCGGCCTGCTCAGCTTCGGCAGCCGCCAGCTCGGCAAACAGACGTGCGCCCTCCGCGCGCAGTGCGTCCTCGACTACCTTCCAGCGCTCGGCGGCCGCCCGCTCCTGGGCTTCGGATCCCTCGGCTTCCTTCCGCGCTTCGACCGCCGCGGCGCACGCCTGCGCCTCGTCGCGGCGGAGCCGGAGCACGGCGGTGACGGTCAGCATCCGGTCGCTGTAAGCCTGCTCCCAGGGCAACGGCTCCCAAGCCACCGGCTCGCCAGGGCCCGCAGGATGGACCCCGAAATCACCGGCCTTCACCCCCATGCCCTCGGCCTCTTCCACCCGACCAGCGCGTGCCAACGCCTCCCGCAGCGCGAGGAAGGCGACCAGCGAAGCCGGGTCGTCGTCGGGCTGCTCGAAGTCGTCGAAGGTGTCCGACCAGGCGCGGCGCACGGCGACCCCACTCACCTGGTCACCGATGGCCTCCAACCGCTGGGCAAAAGGTGCGTACAGCTCAGCCAGAGGGGCGAGGGTCGCTTCCACGACCGCCGGACGCGCCTGGTCGCATGGCCGGGCTGCGACCGCCTGGTACCGCCTGAGCGCCAGCCGATGGTGCGCGAGGGCCAACTCGGGGTCTCCCGCCGCCCATCGGGCGTCGGCCGCCAGCAGGTGGGTCGCCATCGCCAGGTAGGCGAACTCGGGGTCGATGTCCAGCCGGGCGGCGTAGAGCCGGAGCAGCGCGGCTTCGGCATGGGCGTTGGCGCCGGCGACGTCGCCGGCCAGCAGCGACCGGCCGCGGGCGATCAGCGTCCACACCACGGTCTCGGGGTCGAGGTTCTCCAGCAACGGCAGTTGTCCGAGCTGGCCGCGCCAGGCGTCCAGCGAATCCACGGTGCGTCCGGCGGCCTCGGCCTGACCCAGGGCGGCCTGCACCGCTGCCAGTTGCGCCGCCGCGGTGAAGTAGCGGACGGCGTCATCGACCGAGGCGTACGGACCCATCGGTCCGCGCTCGGCCAGGATGCGGGCCGAGAGCACCACCGACTCCGGCGCGTCGGCGGCCGCCTGCGCGAAGGACCAGGCCTGCAGCCGGTTGCCGACCAGCCCGACGAGGGCGTCGGCGAATTCACCGGAGCGGGCGTGGTCAGTCATCACCGCCACCCGCAGCCGCTTGACCGCGGACGCCAGTTCGCGCCGCTGGCGCTCGACGGTTGCCAGAGAGTTGCTCACCCGCCCAGGGTAGTCGGGTGCGACCTTCGACCCTTCGACAAGCTCAGGGATCGTGCGACGAAGGTGCAGCCAGCAGGTGGCTCACTCCTCCAGGGTGGTGACGTCGCCCTCGTCCTGGCCGAGCGCACGCGCCTTCAGCACCCGGCGCATGATCTTGCCGGAGCGGGTCTTGGGCAGCTTGTCGGTGAAGTCGATCCAGTCGGGCTTGGCGATCGGCGAGAGGTGGACGGAGACGTGCTTGCGCAGTTCCTCGGCCAGCTGCTGGGAGCCCTCGTAGCCCAGCCGCAGCACCACGAAGGCGTGGATGGCGTTGCCCTTCACCTCGTGGGGCAGGCCGATCGCGGCGGCCTCGGCGACCGCCGGGTGCGAGACCAGCGCAGACTCGACCTCGGCCGTCCCCAGCCGGTGGCCGGAGACCTTGATCACGTCGTCGGTGCGTCCGATCACCCAGAAGTAGCCGTCGGCGTCCCGCTTGGCCGAATCCCCGGCCAGGTAGCGTCCGGGGTACTTCGACCAGTAGGTGTTCACGTACCGGTCGGGGTCCTTGTAGAGGGTGCGCATCATCGCTGGCCAGGGGTTCTTCAGGACGAGGAAGCCCTCCTCGCCGTCCGGAACGGGGTTGCCGTCGTCGTCCAGGATCTCGGCTTCCTGCCCGAAGAAGGGCTTGCCGCCGGAGCCCGGCTTGAGCGGGGCCCCCGGGGTCGGGCAGATCTGGAACATGCCGGTCTCGGTCTGCCACCAGGTGTCCATGATCGGACAGCGTCCCTTGCCGATCACCCGGTGGAACCAGTGCCAGGCCTCCGGGTTGATCGGCTCGCCGACCGACCCCAGCAGCCGCAGCGAGGAGAGGTCGTGCCGGTTCGGCCAGGCCTCACCGAAGCGCATCAACGAGCGGATCGCGGTCGGAGCGGTGTAGAAGGTGGTGATCCCGTAGAACTCGATCAGCTGCCACCAGCGGTTCGGGTTGGGGTAGGTCGGGCCGCCTTCGTACATGAAGGTGGTGGCGCCGGCCAGCATCGGACCGTAGACCAGGTAGGAATGCCCGGTGATCCAGCCGGGGTCGGCGGTGCACCACCAGCGGTCCTCGTCGCGGATGTCGAAGGTGTGCTTCAGCGTCGAGTAGGTGCCCACCATGTAGCCGCCGTGGGTGTGCAGGATCGCCTTCGGCGCCCCGGTCGAGCCGGAGGTGTACAGGATGAACAGCGGATCCTCGGCGTCCAACTGCTCGGTCGGGCAGGGGCCGTTGGCGATCGGCAGCGCGGTCAGGTCGTGGTACCAGTGGTCGCGCAGCGGCTCCATGTTCACCTCGTGGCCGGTCCGCTTCACCACGATCACGTTCTCCACCGAGGGGCTGAACCGGGTCGCTTCGTCGACGATGTCCTTCAGCTTGAAGATGCCGCCGTTAACCCAGGAGCCGTCCGCGGTGATGACCAGCTTCGATTCGGAGTCGTCGATGCGGGCCGAGAGGGCGTCGGCGGAGAAGCCGGCGAAGATCACCGAGTGGACGGCGCCGATCTTGGCGCAGGCCAGCATCGCGAAGACGATCTCGGGGATCCGCGGCAGGTAGATGGTGACCTTGTCGCCCTTGCCGACGCCCATCGCCTTGATGATGTTCGCCATGCGGGTGACCTCACGGGCCAGCGAGAAGTACGAGTAGGTCTGGTGCTCGGTGCCGTTCTCCCCCACCCAGATCAGCGCGAGCTTGTTCTTGTACGGCCCGTGGACGTGCCGGTCGATCGCGTTGTGGACGATATTCGTCTTCGCCCCGGTGAACCACTTGTAGAACGGCGCCTCCGAATCGTCCAGCACCTTCTCCCAGGGCTGGTACCACTCCAGCTCGCCTGCCTCCGCCTCCCAGAAGCCGATCGGATCGGCCGCCGCCGCGGCGCGCAGGGCGTCCGGGTCGGGCAACTCGTCGGCATGGACGAATTCCGGATCGGGGTAGACGAATTCAACACTGGGCTCGCTCATGATCCTCCACATCGACAGGGCTCCGGGCGAGCCTAGTCCGGCCGCCGCCATGGCGAAAGGGAGGACGCACCGCAGCGAGCCGAACTGGTCGGCCTGACCCAGCTGTGCATTTACTGCCAGATACGTGGCCTGTGCGACGTATCTGTCACGGAGGACCCGTATTTGGCAGAAAGTGGCGGCCCCGCTGACGAGGGCTTCAGCCGATGGGCCCGCTGCGCGGGATGCGGGCGTACTCCGAGAGCGGGATCAGCTCGATGCCCTCGGGGTCACGGACGGCCGCGAGCAGCGCCTCCCAGGCCTGCTCGCCACCGGGGTTGCGTTCGGTCAGCACCTGCTCGAGCCGGGGGCCCTCGACGAACCGCGAGGCGTCGACGTTCACCCAGGAGGGTTCGAAGACGCGGATGCCCAGGATCAGATCGGGCACCGCGTGCTGGCCCTCGGTGAGCGCGGGCTGGTAGTACGGCAGCGCGAGCGCCTGGAAGCCGTGCCGCTCGTAGAAGGCGAGCCGGCGGGTCGGGTCGCCGAACTGGTCGGTGGCGTCGTGCGAATCCGGACGCTCGATCTCGGCCAGCAGCGCGCCTGGACCGACCAACTCCGTCCACTGCCCGACGGCGGCGTTCAGCAGCGCCGAGCCCGCACCCGCGCCGCGGTGTCCGGGCGCGACGGCCAGGTACTCCAGCACCGAGATGCCCGTCTCGGGGTGATGGTCGGCCACCGCGACACCGGTGGCGACGCCTTCTTCGTCCTCGGTGACCAGCACCTCGCCCCAGGTGGTCTGATGCATGAAGGCGGCCTTGTCGACCAGCTCGTCGGGCTGGAAGGAGAGCGCCAGGATGGTGTCGTACACGTCGGCGAGTTGGCTCGCTCGGGCTACCTGGACGTTGGTCATGTCGCTGACACTAATGCACTGATGCCGCCGATGGGAGACGATGGCGCGATGGAAGCCGAGATCCTTGGACGGGCCGACACCCCGGACGGCGAGATCGTGCTGCGCCGCCGCGGCGACGTGACCGAGCTGATCGTCAACGGGGTCTTCGCGATGGACACCGTCGATGTCAGCAGTGAAGTCGCCCTGGCCGACGCCGCCGGCGACCCACCCGGACGGGTCCTGGTCGGCGGGCTCGGGCTGGGCTTCACCGCCGTCCGGCTGCTCGACCGGGGCGCCCGGGTGGACGTGGTCGAGCGCGCCGGACCCTTGCTCGACTGGGCGCGTCGGGGGGTGACCGAGCAGCTGGGACGGGTGGCCGCCCACCCGCGAGCGAGCCTGCACCACGCCGACATCGTCCGCTTCATCCGGGAAGCGACCGCCAGCTGGGATGCGATCGTGCTGGACGTCGACAACGGCCCGAGCTTCCTGATCCACGCCGACAATGCCGAGGTCTACACCGAGGGCTTCCTGCACGCCTGCCTTGCCCGCCTTACCCCGGGCGGCAGCCTCCTGGTCTGGTGCGAGACCGCCAGCCCGCCCCTGGAGGTCGCCCTGCGCCGAGTCGCGTCGTGGATCGAGGTCATCGACATCCCCGTCGCCCGCGAGGGGCGTGAGTTCAGCTACACCCTCTACCGGGCGGGTGGTCGCGCGGAGATCCCGGGTCTTCGCCCGGGATGACGGCGGCGCGGTCGAGCGTCCTAGGCGGCGTAGATCTGCTTTGGCCAAGGGGAAGACCTCTCCCCCGAGCGCGCATCCCATGTCGCAGTTGGTCTGTGACGCCAGGTGGTCGGCGGTTCCCGGACGGACTTCAGCGGTTGACCCGTCCGTAGGGGCGGGCTAGATTGCTCCTCGGTAGCCGGTACCGGCTGCTGAGACCCAGGATGATATTCGCCTCGGCGGAGCAGGACCTGAGCTCTGGAACACGCGAATGCGTGGCCCGATGCTCGGGTCCTTTGGCGTTTCCAGGGCCCGCAACGAAAGAGGGCAATGACGCTATGAGCAAGGAATATGCGCCGCTGGCGGCGCGGATCATCGAACTGGTGGGTGGGCCGGCGAACATCAAGTCGGCCTTCAACTGCCAGACCAGGCTGCGGTTCGGCCTCAAGGACGACGCGAAGGTGGACGTGGCCGGGCTGGAGGCCACCGACGGCGTGCTTCAGGTCATGAACAGCGGCGGCATGTACCAGGTGGTCATCGGCATGCACGTCAAGGACGTCTTCGACGAGGTCGACGCCGAACTGAAGGCGGCCGGCCACGACCTCGGCGGTGAGTCGGACGCGCCGGCCGAGAAGCAGAGCCCGATCAACGCCGCGATCACCTTCATCTCCGGCACCTTCATGCCGATCATTCCGGCCATCGCCGGCGCCGGCATGGTGCGGGCGGTGCTGTCGCTGCTGACGGTCTTCGGCGTCGTCTCACGCGAGTCGCAGACCTACGTCGTGCTCAACTTCTTCGCCGACGCGATCTTCTACTTCCTGCCGATCATGCTCGCGGTCAGCGCGGCCAACAAGCTCAAGACCAACCCGTACATCGCGGCGGGCCTGGGCGCGCTCATGCTCCACCCGACCTGGGCGGGCCTGGTCGCCGCCGGCGAACCGGTGAAGCTCTTCGACGTCATCCCGGTCACCCTGGCCTCCTACAACGGCTCGGTCATCCCGATCCTGCTCGTCATGCTGGCGGCCGCGCCGTTCGAGCGCTGGCTCAACAAGGTGATGCCGAAGTCGCTGAACATGGTCTTCGTGCCGATGATCGTCTTCCTGGTCATGGGCACCATCGCGATGACCGTCATCGGACCGATCGGCTCGTGGCTGGGCGGCTACCTGGCCACCTTCTTCGTCTACCTCGCGGACACCGCCTCCTGGATCCCGCCGCTGTTCATCGGCACCCTCTGGCCGCTGATGGTGATGTTCGGCGTCCACACCGCGGTCGGCCCGCTCGGCTTCCTCCAACTGGGCGAGCTGGGCTACGACAACATCGTCGGCCCCGGCATCCTGGTGTCGAACATCGCCCAGGGCGCTGCCGGCCTCACCGTGGCCTTCCTCACCAAGGACTCCAAGACCAAGCAGATCGCCAGCGCGGGCGGGCTCACCGGCCTGATGGGCATCACCGAACCCGTCCTGTACGGCGTCAACCTGCCCAAGCGCTACCCGCTGATCGCCGCCATGTGCGGCGGCGCGGCGGGCGGCATCTACGCCGGGATCATGCAGGTCCGGCGCTTCGCCACCGGCCACTCCGGCATCCCCGCCCTGCCCATGTACATCGGGGACGACACGCTCTACCACCTGATCCACATCTCCATCGCGCTGGTCATCGCCATCGGCGTCGCGGTCGCGGTCACCATCGTTCTGGCTCCCCGCTACGAGAAGCGGTTCGCCGCCGAAGCGGCCGCCAAGGCGGGGAACACCCCGGCCGCCGCGGGTCTCGCCGACGCAGCCCTGGTCGCAGGTGCGGGTGCCGCCGGTGCCACCGCCGTCCTCGTCGGAACCAAGCTGGCCGAGCTCACCGCTCCCTGCACCGGCGCGGTCGTGCCGCTTGCCGAGATCGCCGATCCGGTCTTCTCCTCCGGCGCGATGGGCCCGGGCCTGGGCATCGAGCCGGCCGACGGCCGCATCGTCTCCCCGGTCGCCGGCGAGATCCTGGTCGCGATGGACACCGGTCACGCCTTCGGCATCCGCACCGAGGAGGGGGTCGAGGTGCTGGTGCATGTCGGCGTCGACACCGTCCAGATGAAGGGCGCGGGGTTCAGCGGCGCACTGGCCAAGGGTAGCCACGTCAAGGCCGGCCAGACCCTGGTCACCGCCGATCTGGACGCGATCCGCGCGGCCGGTCACCCCGCCACGGTGGTGCTGATCGTCACCAATCACGCCAAGTTCCCGAACGTCACGCCGATCGCCACGGGCGAGGTGCTGGCCGGCCAACCCGTCCTGAGCGTCACGGCCTGAGAGGAAAGCCATGCACTACGAGAATCCGAAGCCGTTCCCGTCCGACTTCCTGTGGGGCGCCTCCACCTCGGCCTACCAGGTCGAGGGCGGCTGGGACGCCGACGGCAAGGGCCCGTCCGTCATCGACGCCCGCACCCACTTCCCGGAAGGGACGACCGACTACAAGGTCGCCTCCGACCACTACCACCGGTTCGCGGAGGACGTCGCGCTCTTCGCCGAACTGGGCCTGAAGGCCTACCGGTTCTCGATCGGCTGGACGCGGATCCAGCCGACCGGCACCGGGGAGGTGAACCAGGCGGGGGTCGACTTCTACCACCGGTTGATCGACGCCCTGCTCGCCCATGACATCGTGCCGATCGTCACCGTCTACCATTTCGACCTGCCGCAGGCGCTCGACGAGCAGGGCGGCTGGAGCAACCGGGCGACCATCGACGCCTTCGTCGAGTACTGCCGCATCCTGTTCGCCGAGTACGGCGGCAAGGTGAAGCACTGGCTCACCATCAACGAGCAGAACATGATGATCCTGCACGGGGACGCCGTGGGCACCACCGGCAGTTCCGGCGGCACCGGCAAGAAGGGACTGCACCAGCAGAACCACCACATGTTCCTCGCTCAGGCTCGGGCGATGGCGGTGTGCCACGACCTGATTCCGGATGCCAAGATCGGCCCGGCTCCCAACATCGTGGCGATCTACCCGGCCACCTCGGCGCCGGAGGACGTGATCG
>JAPUEM010000047.1 GCA_027492575.1 Propionicimonas sp. | reverse complement strand
CACCACCGACCGACCGACGGCGGTACACGGCCTGGCGACAGGCTGCTCGCACAGTTGCTGCCTACCGGGATCGCTACCAGATCGCCGACGACACACCGCTGGGATCTCCTCCGACCTCGACCGCGCAGAAGATCGACGCGGCACGCGCCCGCGCCTCGCTCGACCGAGCTCATAGGTCCCGTGAGGCAGTACAGCAGACCGAACCGCCGCTCCGTCCCGCCAGGCAGGAGCGGGTACGTCCTGCCCTGTAACTTGATCGATCGCCACACGGACGTTCGGGGCCATTCGCGTCGACTCGTTCGCAAGGACTCCCGAGGTGCTACCGAGCGCGGTCAAACAACCACTTGATCGAACATGTGTTCGATACTAGAGTCTTTGGCGCGGCAACCCCGCAGCGGCCGGAAGGGGGCATCATGACATCGGACCAGAAGGTAGACACCAGTCACGTCACAGTTCACAAGCTGCCGCCCGTCAGCCGGCGACTCAGTGAGGACCCCCGTTGGGAGGTCCGCGCACAAGGACAGGTCATCGGCTGGGTCGAGGCCCGCCACCTGGGCAAAGGCCACACCTTGTTCTACTTCGCTACAGGCATCCACCCACAGACCGGGCGGGAGTACAGGCTTGAAGGAAGCACCAGCTTCGATGAACGGGTCAACACCGTCGCCGACTTCTACCGGGACCCCATGACCCAGCGCCAGCACCTCGGGGGATACTCGGGCACAGCACAGGCCTGAGAAGTCGAGTCCTCGTACCGGCACGTCGACGCGGCTGGTCTTCCCGATCGCAGGAGCCGAGCGTATGGTTGGGGGTGAGGCAGATTTCTCCTCTGTAACGCGCCGCTCGCGGCAGGCTCTCGCGGCCACTCTTCAACGCACTGCCTCGCTCTATCTGTTGTGCGCTGGAGAGGAACGAAGCCATGATCCGCCTACTGTGGGCCGCAAGCAGCAACATCCGCTACTTCATGCGGCGCTACCTGCCCAGCAACGTCCTGCTCGACGCGATCCGCACCCGTCGAGGACTGAAGTGGGGCGTGCCCGCAATGCTGCTCGCCATCCCGTACCTGCTCGTCGCCAACCTCTGCGTGCGCCTCATCGCGGACGGCGGCGCCGGCTGGCTCCACCTCGTCGTGCTGGTATGCATCTGGAGCGCATTCAAGATGCTCTGGATCGGCCCAGTCAGCATCGTTCTGCTCATCCGGGTGCGCATGCGCGAGGCCGCAGCAGCTCGCCGTTACCGCCGCGAGATGGCAGACGCCGCGAAGCACTCAACCTACGTCGGTTGATGCGGAAGTTCACATGCTGCGCGAGGAGGTGACCGTCGTCGGCGCGTACCGTTCTTGACCGGTGCTGAGTTGGTCGCGTTCCACTCTCCGTATCGTGGCTGGCGCCTGTGCTGCCCGGTCTACGAGGTCCATCAGGTCTGAGGCGTCGGTCACGAGCGACGCCGTGCCCGCTTGGATGAGTCGATGCGGTCCGTAGCTGGTTGCGCTGGTCACCGGACCCGGCACAGCGCCCACCACGCGGCCAAGCTCATGTGCCCACTGGGCCACGGGCATGGCACCCGAACGACTCGCGGCCTCGACAATCGTCGTCGATCCCGATAGCGCGGCCTCGATCCGCGCCCGCGCGAGGAACATGCTGTGCGTCGGCAGCGTCCCGGGCGGGAACTCGGTGACAAGCAGACCGAGATCGCCGATGCTGTCCAGCAACTCCCGGTGTCCGGCCGGGTGGGGGCGGTCGAGCCCTCCGGCCAGCACAGCGACGGTATGACCGCTGCTCGCCAGCGCTGCGCGGTGAACCGCTGCGTCGATTCCGTAGGCACCACCGGAAACCAACACTTTCTCTTCGGAGGCGAGTTCGTTGGCAAGCGTATGTGCGACATGAGTCCCGTAGCTGCTCGCGGCCCGCGCCCCGGTGATTGTGAACCGATCCTCCTCGCGGCCCGTCATCAGCGAGTCAGCACCCTTGACCCACAGCACATAGGGCCGGCGATCCCCGAGACCACGGAGCGATGCAGGGAATCCATCGTCCCCGGGAATGAGCGTCTGGCATCCGAGCTTCTCCGTGTCTCGAAGCGCAGCACGCACGGCATCCGGAGAGCCGTCGAAGCGCAGGCGCCTTCGCCACAGCGCGGCCGCGGTCTTGTCCATCGTCGGCACCGGGCCGTCCGACGTCAGTAGGCGCACCGTCTCGACGGCACCGACCGTACTGGCCAAGCGGCCCGTCCTTGGGTCGTCCGGAGGGACGAGAACCGCGAGCGCGATCCGCGCGGTTCGTTCGTCTGTGGCCAATGCGGCGATCGTGTCCATGGCGGTTCCTCTCCATCATCGGACAGGTACGCCAACCTGCGCCCACGCGAGAGCCCGAAGAGACGACAGCCGCCGTCGCGCATGACGGCGGCGGGGTGTCAGGCGTGTGCGGGGCGGCGACCACGAGGACGCAGCGTGCCGCCAGCCTCGATCACCAACAGGCGAACGGTCTTGTCGTTGATGCCGAGCCGCTCGCCAACCTCCACCAGCGTCAGACCATCGACGTAGAGACGCACCGCCTCTTGACGCACCGGCTCCGGCACGGCCGGCCGCCGGACGGCGAGTCCGGCCTGGCGGACGAGCTTCGTCACGGTACCGCGGTGTACCTGGAAGCGAGTCGCCAGCTCGTGAACGGGCACTCCATCGGCGTACCCAGCGAGTAACTCGGCGTGATTCGAGGCACTCAAACGGGTTTGAGACTGGCACGAACTTCCGCGCACCGGACCCCGCTGATCGACCACCTGGGAGCCCTGCGGGCGGCGTCGCCGACGGTGAGACCCCTTGACGACGCGGGAGATCAGCGTGCGGAGCGGCCTCGGGGGGTTTGAGAAGCACCTACGGAGGTCCACTCGGTGCGAGGAGTGTGTTCGTCAATGACGAACCGCTCCTCGTTTCGTTTCTTGTGGGGGTCAAACCCCCACACCCCCAGCCGGAGGGCTTCGCCCCCGGACCCCCGCGGTGGTTGCGTCTGG
>JAPUEM010000046.1 GCA_027492575.1 Propionicimonas sp. | reverse complement strand
GGATCCGCGACAGGTTCAGGCCGGCGCCGGAGCCGCCCTTGAAGATGAAGCCCTCTTCCTTGTACCAGTTGAGGATCGAATCCATCGAGTCGTCGACGCTGAGGATGAAGCAGGCGCTGACCTGCTGCGGGCTCAGCGTGCCGACGTTGAACCAGACCGGGGAGTTGAAGCTGAAGTACTGGTGCAGCAGCAGCCAGGTGAGCTCGTGCTCGAAGATCTCGGCGTCCTCGACGGTTGCGAAGTAGCCGTTGGTCTCGCCACCGCTGCGGTACTTGCCGACCACCCGGTCGATCAGGGTGCGCAGGCTGGCCTCGCGGGCCGGGGTGCCGACCGCGCCGCGGAAGTACTTGGTGGTGACGATGGTGGAGGCGTTCAGGCTCCAGAAGTCGGGGAACTCCACCCCGCGCTGCTCGAAGACGATCTCGCCGGTCTTCCAGTTGCTCTGGACGACATCGCGGTGCTCCCAGACGACCTCGTCGTAAGGATGAACCCCGGCGGTGGTGAAGACGCGCGGGACGGTGATCCCGGGGGTCGCGTTGCCACCACGGGGGGTTGCCGTCACGGTTTCGGTCATAACTGTTGCCTCTCGATCGGCTGGGATGTGCTGGTGGTCAGTGCGCCGCGGCTACCGCGGCGGCACGGAGTTGTTCGATCTCGGCTTCGAAGTCGTCGACCGAGTCGTAATGCTTGTAGACGGAGGCGAACCGCAGGTACGCCACCGGGTCGAGCCGCTGCAGCGGCCCCAGGACGGCCAGCCCCACCTCGTTGGCGGGGATCTCTGCCTGCCCGGAGGCGCGGAGGGCTTCCTCGACCTGCTGGCCGAGCCGGGCCAGATCGTCCTCGGTGACCGGACGGCCCTTGCAGGCCTTGGCCACCCCGTGGACGACCTTCTCGCGGGAGAACGGCTCCACCACGCCGGAGCGCTTCACCACGACCAGTTGCATCTGCTCCAAGGTGGTGAACCGGCGCTCGCACTGGGGGCACTGGCGGCGGCGGCGGATGCTGCTGCCGTCTTCGGCGACGCGGGAGTCGAGCACTCGGCTGTCGGTGTGACGGCAGTACGGGCAGTACATCACGCCTCCTCTCGCCGCTGGGGATCGCTCTGTGGATATCGCTGTGGGTAACCACCCAACTGCTGTGGGTAACTACCACAACTTGTGGACGAACCACATCGCTGTAACTACTAGATGTAGAGAATAGGCCGAAACCGGGCCTACTGCAAGAGATTGGCCGCCGCGCGTCGGCGGCGTGTCGGAAACGGCCGTGCTCCGTATCGGGAGCGGGCTCGCCCCGAGCCTGCCGAAGGGCTCAGCCGAGCGCGATCTGAGCCAGAACCGGCTCGTTCGGGATGGCCAGGAAGGCGGTCACCAGCACCACCGCGGCGGTGAGCATGACCAGCGCGAAGCCGCCCATCACCACCGCCAGGCCACGCCGGGTGAGCCGCAGCGGCGCCGGCGCCGCGACGGTGGCACCGCGGGGAGCGGGCGCCTCCGCGACCCGGGCCCGTGCGACCACCTGTGGCGCACCGACCCCCTGCGGGCGCCCACCGGGACGGGAGGGCGCGGACGGACGGGCGGACGGCGCGGCCACCGGCCGTGCGCCGGGGCGAGGGTTGCTCACATGCACCCACCGGCGAGGGGCGGCGGGAGCCGAGGTCGCGACGGGCGGAAGATCGACCAGCATGACGGCCATCTCGGGACTCCTTCTTCTGTGTCGAACACCTGTTCGATACATTCCTACCCTGCCGACACCCAGGTTGGCAAGAGTATTCGAACAACTGTTCTCGGTGTGTCGTTGGAATCACTCCATCACCCGCCTCTGACGTTTTTCGCGCAGGCCCTTCGGCACCCACTCGGTCCGCCCCACCCCACCTCCTCAACCGGTCCCAACCCAGGCCTCCCCCCGGCCCCACCGAGCGCCACCCTTGCCACCGAGCGCCACTCCGTTCACCGAAAGCCTGGCCCCAGGGCCCGGGTCTCGACGCGACGAGTGGCGCTCGACGAGAAGGCAGGCCATCGACAGAGCGAGGGCCGACGAAGGCCAGCAGTGGCCGCGGATCGAATCGGCGACACGCTCGAACAGATGTTTCATTTTCCAGCCGCCTTCCCCTACCGTGAGGGCATGGCTAATGACGGCAGCACCACCTCCCCCGCGCGGCGTCGCGGGCGTCCGAGCAAGCAGGACATCGCCGATGCGCTCGGCACCACCGTCTCCGAGCTGCCCGACGGCCCGACGGACGCCGATGGGCTCACCCCACGGCAGCGCCGCATGCTCGAGGTCATTCGCGACACCATCGAGGCCCGCGGGTATCCGCCCAGCATCCGGGAGATCGCGGAGGCGGCCGGGCTGGCCTCGTCGTCCTCGGTGGCGCACCAGTTGAAGGTGCTGGAGAGCAAGGGCTACCTGCGGCGCGATCCGCACCGGCCGCGCGCCATGGAGGTCCGGCTGCCGGGTTCGCTGGCGCCCGTCCGTCCGGCGCTGGAGACCGGGCTCGACGAGACCGGCATCGACGACTTCGCCGCCCCGACGGTGCACGTCCCGATCCTGGGGCAGATCGCCGCCGGCGGGCCGATCCTGGCCGAGGAGGCCGTCTCGGACGTCTTCGCGCTGCCCAAGCAATTGGTCGGTGAGGGCACCCTGTTCCTGCTGGAGGTGCGCGGCGATTCCATGATCGACGCCGCGATCTGCGACGGCGACTACGTCGTGGTGCGCCAGCAGCCGACCGCCGACAACGGCGACATCGTGGCCGCCCTGCTGGGCGACGAGGCCACCGTGAAGACCTTCAAGCGCACTCCCGGCCAGGTCTGGCTACTGCCGCACAACCCGGCCTACCAGCCGATCGACGGCAACCAGGCCAGCATCCTGGGCAAGGTCGTGGCGGTGCTGCGCCGGGTCTGAGACAGCGAATCGTCCGCCCGCCGGTGTCGACAGGCG
This sequence comes from Propionicimonas sp., assembly GCA_027492575.1. GTDB lineage: Bacteria > Actinomycetota > Actinomycetes > Propionibacteriales > Propionibacteriaceae > Propionicimonas. Next base: position 102 of record JAPUEM010000046.1, on the reverse strand, counting down.
GACGATTGCTGGTTTCTCAGCCACCATCGACGACCCTTCGACAAGCTCAGGGATCGTGTGCGAGCTCACGGATCCTGTGCACGCTCAGGAGTCGTTGGCGGC
>JAPUEM010000045.1 GCA_027492575.1 Propionicimonas sp. | reverse complement strand
CGTCCGGTCGTCGACCACATGTTCAAGAACTACGACGGCGTGCTGAAGATCGACGGCGAGGTCGGCAACAAGAAGGCCTACGACCCGCGCGCCTGGGGCAAGTCGGCCGAGGCCGGCCTGTCGGCCCGCGTGATCGAGGCCGCGCAGCAGCTGCGCTCCGCCGGCAAGACCATCGGCTGAGCTGAACTCACACTGTGGGTCGGCCCCTTCGGGGGCCGGCCCACACTGCTGTCTACTTCCGGATCGTGTGCATCCCGAAAGGTGATCGCGTGAACGCCTCGGCCTTGGCCGGGTCGCCCGCGCTCTGGAGGTCCACGCGAACGGACCTACCTCCGGATGGCTCACCCGAGCTCGCAGCACCCGCCACGCGCTGATCGCCGCGCAGATCTGTTCGTGAGGAGTGGTGAGTGCGGCCACAGCGGTGAGGGCGCCCGAGGCACGTCTGCGACGAGGAGTCGAGCTCGGGTCCGAGCGCCCACCATGACAGATCTGCTTCCCTGTGCCGTGGCTGGGCGCGTCTCGGGCCACCCTGGCCGATCTGGAGGTAGGTCTGTTCAGATCAGGCGACGTGGACGAGCGTGTTGATGGCCAGCTTGACCATCTTCACCACGTAGTCGGGGCGCTCCGTCAGGTGTTCCCAGGTGAAGCGGAGCACCCAGTGCTTGCCGATCACCAATGCGTTCTGGCGCTCCCGATCGCTGAGGAACTGCTGGCGACCCGAATGGACCGAGTAGCCGTCGAACTCGAGCACGAGTCCGATCTTCGGAAACAGGATGTCGGGGTGGTACCGCTGCCCGAGAACGCGGACGCCCGGATTCGCCACCCAGCCGGTGATGCCGGCGTCCAGCAGGATCCTCTGCAGCAGCTGCTCAGCGGGAGACCAGGGGTTGCGTTTCGCGGCGGCCACCACGGCCGCCCGCGCCCGCTGACCGATTGTGCCGATGAGCGCGGCCAGGGCCGTGTCAAGCTGATCGTGGTGGATCAGCCCTTCCCGCATCCCGGCCATCAGCCGGCTGCCGTCGTCATGGCTGGCGCACTCCACAGCGGCGTAGGCAGGGCTCACCAGCCTGATTCCCGCCCGTTGGGTCACGAACTCACTCGGGATGGCGCGGAGGGTCACCGTCACACCGCGTGGTGGAACGCGACGCACGGCCGTCGCCATCCGCACCTCGGCGCAGGGCTCGCCCAGCCACAGCGCCATCGCGGTGCGCTCGTGCAGGACTCCGTGCAGGCACCAGAGGCAGAGCGCTCGGAGCCGGGTTTCCGTGTCGATCGGACCGGGTGCGGCGAAGACGCCGGGAAGCACGGTCTGGAGCCGGCCGGAGGTGGCGAGGTGATACAGCGAGGTGCGATGGCGGGGATGGTCGCCGGCGCGGATGAGGCCGTTGCCATGGCTCAGCATTCGTTCGGGGTTCAGCATGCGCTTGATTCTTGGCACGCCCGCTCCGGATGTGCCAACGAGTTTGCTGGCCTGTGGAAAGCTCAGCCGAACGGATCTGCCTGTGGATAGCTGACAAATACCAGGCTCCCAGCGGCAGCAGGCATCTGGGAGTAAGTCTGTTCATCGGCCGCCAGTGCGCGGCCTGGAAAGCACCCTGCTCGGCGGGTTAGCGGAGCGGCCTGAAGCTGAAGCGAGTGAGCACCGTGAGCGTGTCGTCCGTGACGCGGAAGTCAGGGTTGCTGAGTTCGTCGAGGTAGGCCGGGCTGTGCCAGAACCGCTCGTGGCCGGCGCGCCATTCGGCAACGGTGGTGAAGCCCTCGCCTTCCGCGATGGCGTGGTCGAGGTCGACCTCGCCCAGTGGCGCGATGCGAACGTCGTAGATCGTCTCGATGCCCACGGGCTCGCCGGCCGAGTTCACTACGAGCGCTCGATCGCCGACACGTGGCAGCGGTTCCTGCTGGCCGTCGTACTCCAGCACGAGAGAGGTGGTTGCCGTCTTCTCGCCCGAAAGGATCGCCGCGATCAGACGGTCGCGCAGAGCCCCGGGAAAGCCGTACTCGGAGACCGGCAGATCGTCGGGGAAGGTCACTCACTCACTCACTCTAGGTGAACATAGCTACCTCCAGATTGCCGATTCAGTCTGATCCGCAGCCGTCTGGCGCGATCTGGAGGCAGCTCTGTTCGAGCGCCGGACGGAGGCCCTCTCCAGGCCCGACCCGGGCTTGGTCCGCTTGGCGCAACGATCCATTCGGGATCTTGCTCAGGAAGAACAGCTGAGACGCCAGGTCGCCTCGGCGCGGAACCTGGGTGGAAGCGGGGCCGCTCCGCAGCCCTTGACCCGCGCGTGGTTCGCGCCGACCATGAGGGCATGGACGCGCCTGCCTATCGGATCTGGCCGCCGGTGGCGTTGGGGATTCCGCTGCTCGTCGGGGTGGGCATCACCGGCGGTGTGGGCGACCCGTTCGCCCTGCCGGCCGAGGCTTCGCGAGCGGTGGGAACCGTCCTGATCGTGGCCTTCGCGGGTTGGAACGGCTGGGCATTGTGGCTGATGGGACGGCACCAGACCGCCCTGCTGCCAGGCGGTTCGACGACCACGATCCTCGATCGCGGCCCGTTCCGGGTAAGCCGCAACCCGCTCTACCTCGGCCTGATCGCGCTGGATCTCGGATTGGCGTTGCTCTGGCCGTCCTTCTGGGCGGTAGCGCTACTCCCGGCGGGCGTGGCCACCCTGTGGTGGGGGTCGATCCTTCCGGAGGAGCGCTACCTCAGCGAGAAGTTCGGCGCCGAGTACGAGGCCTATCGCGCTCGGGTTCGGCGCTGGCTTTAGCTCACGCCCCGTCTGGACGTACCTGTTCGGCATCTGGTTCAGGAAGAACAAGTGGGACGCCAAGTCGTCTCGGGTCGAACGGGCCGGGAAGGTCGGACGACTCCTGTGCGGGAGGCCGAAAGGGTGTGACGTCGGGTCGCGTCCGGGGCCGAATCCGGGCGGGAATGGGGCTGCGGAGCGGCTCCGGTAGAGTATGGCCGCAAGAGCCCAGCGGCATGGCCGCGGGCTTGTCTCACGCGAGGGGGCTGTTACATGCCAGGGATCGTGGTTGTC
>JAPUEM010000044.1 GCA_027492575.1 Propionicimonas sp. | reverse complement strand
CCGTCGATCGCGGCGGCCTCCTCGAGTTCGTCCGGGATCGCCCGCAGGAAGGGCACCAGGATGATGATCGTGGTCGGCAGGGCGAACGCGACCTGCGGCACGATCACGCCGAGGAAGCTGCCGTGCAGACCGAGGCTGCGGATCAGCAGGTTCAGCGGCAGCGAGGCGACGGTCAGCGGGAACATCAGCCCGGCGGCGAAGAGGGTGTAGAGCCCCTGCCGTCCGCGGAAGTCGTACTTCGCGATCACGAAGGCCGCCATGATGGCCAGCACGCAGACGCCGACAGTGGTGCCGCCCGCCACCACCGTCGACGAGAAGAGTGAGCCCCAGAACCGGTCCGAGCCCAGCACGGTGAGGAAGTTCTGGAAGTACCACGGGTTCGGCCAGCCGGCCGGATCGGCGTTGATATCGGCATTGGTGCGGAAGCCGTTCAGCCACACGTACAGCACCGGCACCACCGAGACCACGACGATCAGATAGGCGATCACGTAGATCAGCGGCGACGACCAGTTGATCCGGCGAGGGGTGACGGACGCGGTGAGCTCAGCCATCTCAGCGCACCCCCCGGGTGATCGCGCCGGCCAGGTCGCGCTTCATCGCCAGCCGCTGGTAGACCAGCGCGACGGTCAGCGAGATCAGGAAGAGGATGACGGCGATCGCGCTGCCGTAGCCCGGCCGGGTCTGGCCGTTGACGATCATGTACACCGCCATCGTGTTGGTGGCGTTCAGCGGGCCTCCGCGGGTGGTCACCCAGACCAGGTCGAAGAGTTGCAGCGAGCCGATCATCGACAGGAAGACCCAGATCCGGATGGTCGGGCCGAGCAGTGGCAGGGTGATGTACCACTGCGCCTTCCACCAGCCGGCGCCGTCGATCGCGGCCGCTTCGTGCAGTTCGTCGGGGACGCCCTGCAGCCCGGCCAGCATGATCAGGATCGCGAAGCCGAGGTACTTCCAGCTGATGATCGCGAACATCACCCACAGGGCGATGTCGGGGTCGGCCAGCCAGGGACGGGCCAGGTCGCCCAGCCCGACCATCTCGAGCACGGCGTTGATGAAGCCGTCGGGGGAGAGCAGCAGGTTCCAGGACAGGCCGGCGATGACTTCGGCCAGCACGTAGGGGACGAAGATCGCGGCGCGGATGAACGCGCGTCCTTTGAGCTTGCGATTGAGCAGCATGGCCGCGGCGATCGCGAGCGGGCCCTGGATCAGGATGGACGCGATCAGGATCGAGAAGTTGTTGCCGATCGCCTGCAGGAAGTCGGGATCGGTGAACGCCTCGAGGTAGTTGTTGAGGCCGATGAACTTCTGCAGCGGTCCCAGCCCGTTCCAGTTGAAGAGGCTGTACACCGCGGCGAGGATCACCGGCAGGATGACGAAGGTCAGGAAGACGACCAGAGCCGGTCCGGCGAAGAGGGCGATCTCCAGCCATTGGCGGGCCGATCCCGGGCGGTGGGTCCGCTTGCCGGGGGCAGGGCCCGCGGTAGCCGCGGGCCCTGCCAGAGTGGTCGTTGTCATGATTGGTTGCTACTTGTTCGCCGCGGTCTTCTCAAGGGCCTTGACGATGTCTTCCGGCGTTCCCTTGCCACCCATCAGGTTGACGATCGCGTCGTTCAGCGGGTTGCCGAACTCCGGGCCGAGAGCGCTGTCGAGCCAGAGCTGGACGTAGGACGAGCCGGCCAGACCGGCGGCGATCGCCTGCAGGTTGGGGTCGGTGATCGAGCCGGCGGCGGCCGGGTTGGCCGGGATGCCGGCGCCGGACGCCGCGAACTCCTTCTGCACCTCGTCGGAGACCAGGTACTTCACGAACTCGACCGCGACATCGGGAGCATCCTTGTAGACGCCGAAGCCGTCGCCGCCACCCATCGTGATGGTGGGATCACCGGCGGTGCCGGGGATGCTCGGGAAGGGGAACCAGCCCAGGAACTCGGGGACCTTCTGATCCGGAGCCAGCGAGCCGATCTGGCCGGAGTTCCAGGCACCCATGAACTCCATCGCGGCCTTGCCGTTGGCGACCATGCCGGCCGAGGAGTCGGCGCCCTGCTGGGCGGAGGTGGCCAGGAAGCCCTTCTGGAAGGGTTCGGTCTTCATGAAGTCCTGCAGCTTGGTGCCCGCCTCGACCCAGCACGGATCGGTGAAGTCGAGCGCCGGGATGGCGGTCTGCAGAGTCTGCACCGAGCAGGTGTTCAGCGCGAACTGGTACCACCAGTGGCCGGCCGGCCACTTGTCCTTGGCGCCGACCGCGATCGGGGCGACGTCGATGGCCTTCAACTTGGCGACCGCGTCCTCCAGTTCGGGCAGGGTCTTCGGGGTGCTGGCGATGCCGGCCTTCGCGAAGAGGTCCTTGTTGTACCAGATGCCGGTGATGCCGAAGGTGAAGGGCAGCGCGTACTGCTTGCCGTCCACCTCCCACGGCTTCACCACGCCGCCGAAGGCGGAGATGGTGTCGGCGGCGCCGGCGGTCAGGTCCTTGAGGTAGCCGGCCTCGGCCTGGGCACGCACCTCGCCGCCCGGCCAGACCATGAAGACGTCCGGCGCCGCGTCGCCGCCGGCCTGCAGGGCCTGCGGGATCAGCGTGCGCTGGAGTTCCTCATTCTGGTAGCCGGTGGCCTCGATGGTCACTCCGGGGTGGCTGGCTTCGAAGGCGCGGGACGCCTTGTCCCAGATGCCCTTCAGCGGATCGGCGGTGGCGTTGTGCCAGAAGCGTAGGGTCACCGGCTCGGCCGGTGCGGTGGTGGGAGCTGCCGACTCGGTGTCGGACGGGCTGGGCACCGGCGCTGCCGGCGTGGAGCAGGCTGCGAAGCCGAGCGCCATCGCGGTGGCCGCGAGGCCGGCTACGAGCCCCCGAGTCGAAAATCTGTTCATCTTCGAACCTCTCGAAAGTTTCGACCGCGCAGTCGAAAGTGGTTAGGCGCTTTCAGCATAGGCACGTCCGGGATATGCAGTCAACGGCAACATATCTCGGTGGGGTAACGATTTGAGGCTCGTGGCGCAACCCCGACGAGGCTACGACAGATGACTGCTAGTCCGCGTCGGAGGACGGGAG
>JAPUEM010000043.1 GCA_027492575.1 Propionicimonas sp. | reverse complement strand
CCGATCTGCGCGCCGCCCTCGAACTCCGCGACCGCGGCTGTGTCATGCCCGGGTGCGACGTGGGGCCGATCGGCTGCGAGGCCCACCACATCCTGAGTTGGGCCATGGGTGGGGTCACGGCGCTGTCGAACCTCGTGCTTCTGTGTGTGCAGCACCATCCGAAGTTCGAACCCGCGAAGAACCCGCTGCGGCAGCCCTGGCGCATCCAGATCGCCACCGACGGCGTCCCCGAGGTCATCCCGCCACCCTTCGCACGGCTCGGCGACGACCCGATCCGTCACCAGCGCTTCCGGTCTCCACCCGCCCGCGCCGGATGACAGCCCGGCCCGCAGGGCCGAGTCGGTTCCTTGCTCCTTGCTCCGCTCGTCAAGACGCTGCGCGGGGCGCAACCCCCGCGCCTCGCGCCTCGCGCGACCTCAGGGATCGCTTAGGCGCCATCGTCACTGTGCGACGTCCGGGCCGTCGGGTGTGTGTAACGGGCCGCGTAGGGATCGCTGCCGGATACGGCGTGATGTCGCCAGGTGGCCCGTAAACTCGACGATCAAAGGAACCCGGCGGAACTTCTGGACGCCGCGGAGGTCGGACGGCAGGGGTTGGCCGGGGAAGAGGAACTGCCAGTCCGCGCGTCCGACCTCGCCGAGGTAGAGGGAGCCTTCGGAGTCGAGGGCGAGACTATGCGGCGAGATGAACTGGCCCGGCTCGCGGCCCAGCCGATCCGGACGGCACAGCGTTGCCACCTCGGTGTTGTCGAGGTCGAAGACCGTGATGCAGCCGCCGAGGTTCGGCGTGTGCAGGTTGACCTCCAGGTAGCTGGCGAGCTCGCCGACGATCACCTGCGGGTCCTCCCCGGCGGTGATCGTCAGGGCGCTGGGACGGTGCATGTCGACCAACTCGGTGAGGAACCGTCCGTCGCCGTCGAAGATCTGCACCCGGTGGTTCTCGCGGTCGGCGACATACACCCGGCCGCGGGCGTCGCAGGCGATGTTGTGCGGCAGGTTGAACTCGCCGCGGCGGACGCCCGGACGGCCCCAGGTCGCCTTGAGCTCGCCCGCCGGGCTGAACCGGTGGACGCAGGCGTTGCCGTACCCGTCGGTGACCAGGATGTCGCCGTCCGGCGCGACTGCCGAATGGGTGCACTTGTTGAACGGGCGGTTGCTCATCGCCGGCGCGGGGTCGCCGGGCCGTCCGATCTCCAGCAGCAGTTCTCCCTCGATCGTGTACTTGCGGACGACATGCAGCCCGTTGTCGGTCAGGTACAGCGAGCCGTCCGGCCCGAACGAAGCGCCGTGCGGGTTGACGAAGTCGCCGGCGCCCCAGGCGTGCAGCAGGTTCCCGGCCGGGTCGACGACCACCACCGGCACCGGCCCGCGGTTGAACAGGGCGATCCGGTCGGCGGCGTCGACCGCCACCCCGGCGACGTCGCCGAGCACGAGGCCGTCCGGGAGGTTGGGCCAGCCGGGGACGGGTTCGAAGGTCCACTCGCCGGAGCCGAGGGTGATCACTGGACTTCCTCCACCATGACGAACTCGCGTGAGATCCCCGCCTTCGCGGGGATGACGGAGGAGTTGACGGGCAGGACGGAAGAGTTGGCGGGCAGGACGGAAGAGTTGGCCGGCGGGTCGGAAAAGTTGGCCCGCGGGTCAGAAAAGTTGACCGGGCGGACGAGAGAGCTCGCGGGGAGGGAAAGGGCGGAAGTGGTCACTCGACTCCCTCCACCATGACGAAGTCGCCCTCGGCGACGCTCTCCCGCAGCCGGCGGGCGGACTGGTACTCCTCGGAGTGGTAGCAGGCCAGCGCCGCCTCGAAGCTGGGGAACTCCCAGATCACGTTGCGGCTGCGGCCCTGGCCTTCGACCACCTCCGAGCGGCCGCCGCGGGCCAGCGCCACCGCACCGTACTTGGCCCAGGCTGCGGTCGAGGCCGCGACGTAGCGCTGGTACTGCTCAGGGTCGGCCACGTCCACGCGGGCGATCCAGTAGCCCTTTGCCATCTCGGCTCCTTCGATCAGAGATCCCGGGTCTTCGCCCGGGATGACGGTGGTGGGCTGGTCGGGGGTCAGTGCGAATGCCGCGGACGGATGCGGCGGACGTCGCGGTAACCCACCGCGAAATCCAGGGTCGCGCCCTCGGCCAGCTGGGTGACGTGAGCGCGGAAGAACTCCTCCCACGGTGTCGAGTGCGGGGGAGTGCGGTCCTGCCACTTCTCCTTGCGCCGGGCCAGTTCGTCGTCGGTGACCAGCAGATCCACCCGGCGCCGGCCGAGGTCGACGCGGATCCGGTCGCCGGTCTCGACCAGGGCGATCGCGCCGCCGACCGCCGCCTCCGGGGAGACGTTCAGGATGGACGGGCTGTCGCTGGTGCCGCTCTGACGGCCGTCGCCCAGGCAGGGCAGCATGCTCACTCCGGCGCGGACCAGCCGGCCGGGCGGGGTCATGTTCACCACCTCGGAGGATCCCGGGTAGCCGACCGGGCCGGCGCCGCGCACCACCAGGATGCTGCGCTCGTCCACCGGCAGGTCGGGGTCGTCGATCCGGGCGCGATAGTCCTCCGGCCCCTCGAAGACGACCGCGGTGGCGACGAAGGCGTCCGGGTCGGCGGGGTCACAGAGGTAGCGGCGGCGGAAGTCGTCGCCGATCACGCTGAGCTTGATCAGCCCGGAGTCGAAGAGGTTGCCGTGCAGCACCAGGAAGCCGCCGGTCGGAGCCAGCGGCTCGGCGACGGTGCGGATCACCTCGCGGTCGGCGGTGCGGACGTCCGCCAGCTGGGCGGCCAGCGTCCGGCCCGTGACGGTCATCACCTCGCCGTGCAGCAAGCCCGCCGCATGCAGCTCCGCCATCACCGCGGGCACTCCGCCGGCGTGGTAGAAGCTCTCCGCCAGATGCTTGCCGGCCGGTGCGACGTCGGCCAGCAGCGGAACCCGGCCGCCGACGGCGTCCCAGTCCTCGACGGTCAGCGGGACGCCCAGGTGGGCGGCGATGGCGTTGAGGTGGATCGGGGCATTGGTCGAGCCGCCGATCGCGCTGTTCACCACGATCGCGTTCTCGAAGGCCTCCC
>JAPUEM010000042.1 GCA_027492575.1 Propionicimonas sp. | reverse complement strand
GGGCCGAGCGGGGACCACGAAGGGCCGGGCGGGGACGACAAAGGGTCCCCCGATCGTGTCGGAGGACCCTTCGTCGTGGCGCCCTGACGGTCAGTCCAGATAGTCGCGCAGCACCTGCGACCGGGAGGGGTGGCGCAGCTTGCTCATGGTCTTGGATTCGATCTGGCGGATCCGCTCACGGGTGACGCCGTAGACCTTGCCGATCTCGTCCAGGGTCTTGGGCTGGCCGTCGGTCAGGCCGAAGCGCATGCTGACGACGCCGGCCTCGCGCTCGCTGAGCGTGTCCAGGACGTCGTGCAACTGCTCCTGCAGCAGGGTGAAGTTGACCGCCTCGGCCGGGACGACCGCCTCGGAATCCTCGATCAGGTCGCCGAACTCGGAATCGCCGTCCTCGCCCAGCGGGGTGTGCAGGGAGATCGGCTCGCGACCGTACTTCTGCACCTCGACGACCTTCTCCGGGGTCATGTCGAGCTCCTTGGCGAGCTCCTCCGGGGTGGGTTCGCGGCCCAGATCCTGCAGCATCTGCCGCTGGACGCGGGCGAGCTTGTTGATGACCTCGACCATGTGCACCGGGATGCGGATGGTGCGGGCCTGGTCGGCCATGGCGCGGGTGATCGCCTGCTTGATCCACCAGGTGGCGTAGGTGGAGAACTTGTAGCCCTTGGTGTAGTCGAACTTCTCGACCGCCCGGATCAGGCCCAGGTTGCCCTCCTGGATGAGGTCGAGGAAGAGCATGCCGCGGCCGGTGTAGCGCTTGGCCAGCGAGACCACCAGGCGCAGGTTGGCCTCCAGCAGGTGGTTCTTGGCGCGACGGCCGTCCTCGGAGATCCACTCCAGGTCGGAGACGTGGTCGAGCTCGAGCCCGGTGTGCTCGCTGAGGGTTTCCTCGGCGAACAGGCCGGCCTCGATCCGCTTGGCCAGCGTGACCTCCTGCTCGGCGTTCAGCAGGGCGACCTTGCCGATCTGCTTGAGGTAGTCCTTCACCGGGTCGGCGGTGGCGCCGGCGACCAGCACCTGCTGCTCGGGCTCGTCGGCGTCGTCGGCGTCGGAGACGATGAAGCCCTCGTCCTCGGACAGATCCTTCTCGGTCTTGGCCTCCTCGGCCGGCTCGAAGCTGGTGTCGTCCACCTCGTCCAGGCTGCGCTTCTTGCCGCCCACGGTGAGGACGACGTCATCGCCTTCCCGCTCGAACTTCACGTCCAGGTTGCCGGGGGTCAGCACCTCCTCGACCGTGATCGCCTCGACCTCCAGTTCGTCGAGTTCGGCCTCGTCGATCTCCGGCTCGTCGCTGGGCTCGTCCGGGACGACCGCGACCACCGGCTTCGCCTTGGCGGCGGCCGACTTGGGCGCCGCGGCGGCACGGGTGGTCCGTCGCCGCGGGGCGGGAATGGGGGCCTCTTCTTCGACAGTAGCCTTGGCGGCGGCGCTGGAACGTGGTGACACGGGCGACCTCTCAAGAAATCGGTTCAGGGCATGCGACAACCGGGAGCTGTCAATGCCTTCGCGCCCATTGTGCCACGCGAATCGCCATCTCCCAAGCCCGCGGCTGTCGGCTACTCTCGTTGCCATGCCCGTCGCCGATCAGCCACCCGTCGCCCCGCGCCGGCCGCAACTCAGGGTCTTCCACGGCGACGAGGTGGAGGACCCGTACGCCTGGATGAAGGACAAGTCGGATCCGGCGCTGCTGGCCTATCTGGAGGCGGAGAACGCCTACACCGAGGCGGTCACCGAACCGCTCGGCGCGCTCGCCCAGCAGATCTACGACGACATCGACGCCCGCACCCTGCAGACCGATCTGAGCGTCCCCGAGTTCACCCGCCATACCGACGGGCGCTGCTTCTGGTACTACGCCCGCACCACGCAGGGCCAGAACTATCCCCGCTACCACCGCGCCCCGGTGACCGACCGCGACCACCTGCCCGATCTGGACGCCGTCCCCGAGGGCGAGGAACTGCTGGTCGACGTCAACGAACTGGCCGGTGACTCCAGCTTCTTCGCCCTCGGCGTGCTCACCGTCAGCCCCGACGGGAACCGGCTGGCCTATTCCACCGACACGGCCGGGGACGAGCGCTACGACCTGCGGTTCGTCGACCTGCGCAGCGGTTCGGCGCTGGACGATCACCTGCCGGATGTGGCGGCCGGTGGCTGCTGGGCCGGCGACGACAGCTTCTGCTACCTCACCGTTGACGAGGCCTGGCGTCCGGACACCGCCTGGCGGCACGTCCTGGGCAGCGACGAGGAGATCGAACTGCACCACGAGCCGGACGAGCGGTTCTGGATGGAACTGGGGGTCTCCCGCGACCTGCGCCAGGTGATGATCGGGATCGGTTCCAAGACCAGCAGCGAGACCCGGCTGGTGGACGCCTACGACCACGCCGCGCTCCCCCGCGTCGTCACCCCGCGCCGGCCGGAGATCGAGTACGACGTGGAGGTCGCCCGCGACGTCCTCTACATCGTCCACAACGACGGCGCGCCCGACTTCGCCCTCGCCCGCGCGCCCCTGACCGCGACCTCCGCGGACGACTGGGAGCCGCTGTGGCCCGGCGAGCCCGGGGCCCGGCTGCTCGACGTCTCCGCCTACGACCGCGGCCTGGTGATCAGCCTGCGCCGCGACGGGCTGGTGCGCATCCGGTTCGCGCCGTTCGGGCCGGACGGACGCCTCACCCGCGGCGAGGAGATCGACTTCGGCGAGGCCCTCTACGAGGTGGACGCCCACGGCAGCGAGGACGCCGACACCGACCGGATCCGGCTCTCCTACCAGTCGATGGTCACCCCCGAGCGGGTGCTGGAGTACCGGCTGGACACCGGGGAGCGCCGCGTCCTCAAGCAACGGACGGTGCTCGATCATCCCGAGTTCGGGCCCTACCGTCCCGGCGACTACGTGCAGCGCCGGGAATGGGCGACGGCGCCGGACGGCACCCGCGTCCCGCTCTCGGTGGTGCACCGGGCGGATACTCCGCTGGACGGCTCGGCCGGCTGTCTGCTGACCGGCTACGGGGCCTATGAGATCAGCTATCCGGGCAGCTTCTCGATCCCCCGGCTGAGCCTGCTGGA
>JAPUEM010000041.1 GCA_027492575.1 Propionicimonas sp. | reverse complement strand
TCCGCGCTCATCAAGAAGCAGCGCGGCGGCGCGACCCGCGACGAGATCGCGACCTGGCTGAAGGAACTCAAGGCCGCCATGCGGAGCTAGCGGCACCCCGACCCCCCACGCAGCGAGATCGAAGAGGCGAGATGACAGGCAAGGCGACGGCGAGGATGCCCGGCGGCAACAGGTTCGCCATCTTCGACATGGACGGCACCCTGATCGACTCGAACGCGCTGCTGGCCGACGTCAGCGTCCGCTACTTCGCGGCGCGCGGGCTCCCGGCCGACGACGACTTCAACGAGCAGGCGAAGCCGATGAACCTGGAGCGGTTCAGCGAGTGCATCCGGAACCACGCGCACTCCACCGAGCCGCTCGCCGCGACGATCGACGAGATCAGGCGCTACATCGAGGAGGTCTACGCGGCGGGCGTCCCACCCAAGCCCGGCGCCCGGGAGTACGTCGCGGCACTGGCCGGGCAACGGGTGCCCCTATGCGTGGCCTCGGCCACCGAGCGGTACCTGGTCGAGAGCACGCTCGAAGGCCTGGGTCTGCTGCGGTACTTCTCGTTCGTGATCTCGGCGAGCGAGGTGGGTCGGACGAAGGAATTCCCCGACCTCTTCCTCGAGGCGGCCCGCCGGCTGGGCGCGGCCCCGGACGAGGTCACGGTCTTCGAGGATTCGACCGCGGCCATGAAGGCCGGCAAGAGCGCGGGCTTCTACGTCGTGGGCGTCCACGACGAGGACACCAGGGATGCCGCCGAGCAGCGGGAGATCTGCGACCACTACATCCAGGACTTCGAGGAGTTGCTGGGATGACGCGGCACGACGAGACCCCCGTTCGAGCGGGTGACCACAGATGAGGAGCCCACGATGACCACCGACGCCGCCCGGCCCACCCCGCTCGCGGAGACCTTCGCCGGCCTGCGAGGAGCGGGTTCCGGCGCGCTGATCACCTACTTCCCGGTCGGCATCGGCATCGACGCCGTCGAACTCGCGACCGTCTACGACGACAGCGGCGTGGACGTGCTGGAGGTCGGTCTCCCCACGCGGAACCCCTACCTCGACGGGGCGACGGTCGCCGGGGTCATGGCCGCGGCGCTCGACGCGGGCTTCACCGTGGAGAAGTGCCTGGACGAGATCGGACGCATCCGGGAGAGGTTCCCCCGCAAGCCGCTGGAGGTCTTCACCTACGCCGAGGTCGTCGCCGAGGTGGGGGTGGACCGGTTCCTGCGGCTCTGCCAGGAGAACGGGGTGGATTCCGCCCTCATCGGTGGCTCGGCGCCGGGCTGGCCGCGGCAGGCGGCGTCCTATCCGGAAGGAATGGACCTGCTCGGGCTGGCGCCGTTCGACTTCACCGAGGAGTTCGCCCGCAGCCTGGCCGGGGCGTCCCTCTCCGGCTACGTCTTCCTGCAGGCCACCCCCGGCGTGACCGGCGAGCGAGAAAGCGTCGAGCCGGAACTCGGCAACCGGATCGCTGCCCTGCGGGCGCAGCTCGGCGAGCTTCCCATCTGCACCGGGTTCGGCATCTCCAACCCCTCTCACGTGCGGGCGATGAGGCAGGCGGGCGCCGACGGGGTGATCATCGGAAGTCTTGCCCTGAAGTGGCTGACGACGGGCGGCATCGAGCGCTTCGCTGCGGGGATCCGTCCGATGAAAGCGGCACTTGCCGACTCGTGACCGGTCGGAAACGACCAGCGTTTCCATGGTGTCTACTATGAGATCGAGCGCGCCAGGGTGTGGCATCTCAGCGACGTGGAGAGGATAGACCGACAACGATGCAGTCCGATGACGCAAAGACGCGCCTTCTGGTGAAGATCGCCCGGCTCTACTACGACGAGGGCTGGAATCAGGAGGAGATCGGCAAGGAGCTCTCCCTCTCGCGCTCGAAGATCAGCCGGATGCTCAGCCGGGCGCAGGAGATCGGCATCGTCCGGATCACCGTGCACGATCCGCTTTCCGGCGAGAGCCAGATCGAGCGGCTGCTCACCACCCGGTTCGGCCTCCGCGAGGCGGTCGTCTCCTCGAGCGCGACGGAGGTGAGCGCGCTGCGGGCCAGCGTCGCGATGGCCGCCGGCTCGCTGATCGAAAACCTGGTCACCGACGGCGACATCGTCGGGGTGAACGCCGGGACGACGCTCAGTGACACCTGCGAGGTCGTTCGCAGCCTGCCGCGGCCGCACAGTCTGGTCGTGCCGCTGGTCGGCGGGCTGGGGCCGAGCGGGGCGCGCTGGCAGGCGAACCTCTCGACCCGGACGCTCGCCCAGCGGCTGGGTTGCGAGTACCTGCAGCTCAACGCGCCCGCCTTCGTCTCCTCGGCCGGCACCAAGCAGTCCCTTCTCGACGAGGCGGAGATCCGGGACGTGCTCAGGAAGGGCAGCACCTGCGACCTGGCGATCGTGGGCATCGGTGAACTCACCGGGCAGTCCACCCTGATGCAGACGGGCCTGATCGACGCCGACGCGCACGCCGAACTGCTGAGCCGCGGAGCGGTGGCCGACGTGGGCAACTCCTTCGTCGACGCCGACGGTGCGCTCGTCCCGTTCTCCGGCTACGACCGGATGATCGGCGTGAAGGTGGACGAATTGCAGGACGCCCGGGCCGTGGTCGGGGTGGCGGCCGGAGCCGCGAAGGCGGCCGCCATCCGCGCGGCTCTTCGTGGCGGCTGGCTGACCCACTTCGTCACAGACTCGGAGACGGCGAAGTCGGTGCTCGCCGAAGGGTGACCCGCTGCTTCAGAGCAGGTCGGCGTCGCCGGCGGCGAGCTTGAACTCCAGCCCCGGCTCGGAGGCGCGTCGTTCGGCCACCACCACGACGCTGTCGCCCGCGGTGAGCGCCCGGTCGTCCACGACGGCCCTGCCGTCGGCGCTGTGGGTGAGCCGGGCGGACAGCAGGGCCGGCTCGCCCTCCGTCCGGCCGAGCAGGGTGGCCGATTCGGCGTCCAGGCTGGTCGCGCGGACCGTCTCGGTGGCGCGGTCGATCCGGATGCCGAGATCGTGCCAGAGAATCCCGTACAGCGATCGGGTGCGGAGCAGGCTCACATCCAGTTCGGCGGCGATCGCGGGGGGCAGCAGCGAGGTCTGCAGCTCCTCGCGGCGCACCACCGAGTAGGAGGCCATGTGCCGCAGGCTGTGGAC
>JAPUEM010000040.1:23050-24526 GCA_027492575.1 Propionicimonas sp. | reverse complement strand
GCCGGCCCCCTCGGCACGCATCTGGGCGGAATCCAGCCACCCGCCACGGTTGTGCTGCCGACCCATGTAGAGGTTCTCCAGCACGCTGAGGTGCGGGAACCCCGCCGGCTCCTGGTAGACCGTCGAGATTCCGCCGAGGATCGCCTCGAACGGAGTCTTCGGCGCGAACGGCTTGCCGTCGAGATGCATGGTGCCGGTATCAGGGGTGTGGACGCCGGCGAAGACCTTCATCAGGGTCGACTTGCCGGCGCCGTTCTCACCCATGATCGCCACCCGCTCGCCGGCGGCCAGCTCGAAGGACACCTCCGCCAGGGCCTGGGTCGCACCGAATCGCTTCGATACGCCCGTGGCCGTGAGGATGGGGTTGGTCATGGTTGCTCCTGGGTCGGGATCAGCGGTGCGACTCAGAAGTCGTACTCGGCCCAGTTCTCCTTGGTGAAGACCGAGGGCTCACCGAGCAGCAGGGTCTTGGTGGCCGCGTCGTAGGTGGCGGGCTGCTTGAGGCCGGGGATGGTGTTGCTCGCCTCGAAGGGCTTGCCCTCGACCAGCTGGTTGAGCGCCCACACGGTCAGGTAGCCGAGCGCCTCGACGTCCCACAGCACCGTGGAGGTCATCGCGCCGGATTCCAGGAACTCGCCGGCGGTCTTCGGGGAGCCGAAGCCGGTGACCGCGACCTTGCCGATCGCGTTGTTGTTCTGGACGGCCTGGGCCACGCCCGGGATCGCGGTGGAGGGGATCGCGATGATGCCCTTGATCTCCGGGAAGGCGGTCATCAGGTTCTGCGCCTCCTGCAGGGCGTTGGCGGTGTCGGTGGTGTACTTGATGCCGCCGACCAGCTCCATGTTCGGGTACTTCTCCTTCTGGCGGGCCAGAGCGGCGTCGATCCAGTTGTTGAAGGTCGCGGTGTCGGCGCCGCCGGAGACGATGCCGAACTGGCCGGTCTCACCCATGGCCTTGGCGATCTCGTCCATCACGGCGCCACCCAGGGCGGCGTCGGTGGCCTGCGAGACGAAGACCTCACGGGCCGAGTCGGGGGCGTCGGCGTCCGAGGTCGCCATCTTCACCCCGGCCGCGGCGGCCGCGGCCATCGAGCTGTTGATCGAGGTCGGGTCGAGCGGGGAGACCGCGATGGCGTCGAACTGCTGGGAGACCAGGCCGTCCAGGATCTTCACCTGCTCGGCGGAGTTGGTGGTGGCCGGACCGGTCTGGGTGTAGGTGATGCCCAGATCCTTCGCGGCCCGCTCGCCACCGGCCTTGAAGCCGTTGAAGTACGGGATGCCCTCGATCTGGGAGACGAAGGCCACCTTCACGTCGCCGCCGGGAGCGGGAGCGGCGGATTCGCTGCCCGCGGGGGCGGGCGAACCCGAGGTGGTGGGGACGGAGGTACAGGCGCTCAGGACGAGCGCGGCAGCGGCGGCCAGCGCGATGGCCCCGGTGAGCTTCTTCATGATGGTGAGTCCTCTCTGGCGGCCTTGC
>JAPUEM010000040.1:21631-22950 GCA_027492575.1 Propionicimonas sp. | reverse complement strand
CGCGATGGCCCCGGTGAGCTTCTTCATGATGGTGAGTCCTCTCTGGCGGCCTTGCAGCGGCGGCCAGCGCGATGGCCCCGGTGAGCTTCTTCATGATGGTGAGTCCTCTCTGGCGGCCTTGCGGCCAAGACTGGGCATGACGGCGATCCAGAATGTAATCGTTGCCACGACATGGGTCAATAGGTGGATGATTACTGTTATGTAACTGACTTCTGACAAGCGCTTACCGAAATGCAATCGTTACCAAGCACCCATCCCGACGCAGCCGAACGCTAGGATTGCCCGTGTCCTCACCCACGATCAGCGACGTCGCCCTCGCGGCCGGAGTCTCCACCGCCACCGTGTCCCGCGTTCTCAGCGGTTCGCCGCGGGTGAGTGCCCACACCGCCACCAAGGTCCGCACGGCCGCCCAGCAGCTGGGCTACCGGGTCAACCCGATCGCCCGGGCGCTGCGCAAGAACGCGACCGGCAGCATCGGCCTGATCGTGCCGTCGATCTCCAACCCGTTCTTCACCATGCTGGTCGACGAGGTCGAGCAGCACATGGTGAACCTGGGGCTGAACCTCTACCTGTGCACCTCGCGCGACGACGTCGGCATCGAGGCGGCGCGGCTCTCCGCCCTCGCCCAGGGCGCCGTGGACGGCATCCTGGTCAGCCCCTGCGACACCATCGGGTCGGGTGCGGCACTGGCGGCCGCGAGCCGGCAGGTGCCCGTGGTGCAACTGGACCGATCGGCCCGCGACGTCGACATCGACTGGGTGGGGCTGGACGACATGCACGCCATGGACGCGGCGATCGGCCATCTCGCCTCGCTCGGGGTGCGCTCGACGGTGCTGATCACCTCCAACGAGCGCAACTCGTCCAGCCAGTTGCGGACGATCGCGAGCCGGGCCGCCTGCACCCGCCACGGCGTCGAGCTGATCGGCGTCCTGGAGGGCGACTTCGCCCCGGACTGGGGCCGCACCGCCGTCCGGTCGCTGCTGGCCGCCGGTCCGCTGCCGCAGGCCATCGTCTGCGCCGACGACCAGATCGCGACCGGCGTGCTGGGTGAGCTCACCCGCTGCGGGGTGGACGTGCCGGGCGACGTCCGGCTCACCGGGCTGGACGACATCCCGCACGCCGGCCTGCTCACCCCCGGGCTGACCACCGTCCGGCAGCCGATCGCCCCGATCGCGGCGGAGGCCGTCCGGCTGCTGCAGAGCCTGCTCGTCCACCCCCGCCGCAGCCGCGCGCCGATCCGCACCACCCTGCGCGGCGAGCTGGTCGTCCGCGGCTCGACCGTCGGCGAGAACTGGGACGCCGGGGACGGTTCCTGATGT
>JAPUEM010000040.1:0-21531 GCA_027492575.1 Propionicimonas sp. | reverse complement strand
CGTCCGCGGCTCGACCGTCGGCGAGAACTGGGACGCCGGGGACGGTTCCTGATGTCCCAGACCGGAAGCCACTCGGCCACATCCGCGGAGGACGGCGCAGACGTCTTGATGAGGGCTGGGTCAACGGGCCGAGGAGGAATCGGGCCACGGCTGGAGCAGGCGGCCGCCCGGCTGCCGGAGCTGATCGCACACCGCCGCCACCTGCATCGCAACCCCGAGGTGGGGCTCGAACTGCCCGACACCCACGAGTACCTGGCCGAGGCCCTCGCCGGGCTCGGCTTGCGGCCCCGGGTGCACCCCGGTGCGGGGGTGACGGCCGTCGTCCGTGGCCGGGCGGCCGGACCGGTCGCGATTCTGCGCTCCGACATGGACGCGCTGCCCGTTCAGGAGGCCTCCGGGGAACCGTTCGCCTCGCAGCGTCCGGGGGCGATGCACGCCTGCGGGCACGACCTGCACATGGCCATGCTGCTCGGCGCGGCCGCCTGCCTGGCCGAGGAGCCGCCCGCGCACGACACGGTGCTGGTCTTCCAGCCCGGTGAGGAGGCCGATCGCGGGGCCGTGCCGACGCTGGCCGCCCACCCGGAACTGGCGGTCGCCGAGGCGACGGCCTTCGCCGTCCACGTCCATGCGACCTGGGAGAGCGGGCGGGTCTTCACCCGGCCCGGCACCTTCATGGCCTACGGCGACTGGTTCCGGATCGGTTTCCGCGGGCCGGGCGGGCATGCCAGCCAGCCCCACCTGGCGGGCAACCCGATCGTGGCCGGCGCCGACTTCGTGCTGGCGCTGCGCGAGGAGGTGGCGCGGCTGCGTGGCGAGGAGTTCCTGGTGGCCACCGTCACCGAGAGCCTGATGGGCAATACCGTCAACGTCATCCCCGCCCACGGCAGCCTGCGCGGGACGCTGCGTACGTTCAGCCCGCGGCAGCGGGACGCTCTGCTGGCCGGGCTGCGCCGGATCGCGGCCGAGGCGGCCGCCGCCAACGGACTCGCGGTCGAGGTGGAGGTGATCGAGGGCTACCCGGCGGTCGTGAACCACGAGGAGTACGTCGCCGGGCTGACCGGGACGCTCGCCGAGGCCGGGATCCCGGTCGGGTCGATGCCCGAGCCGTCCACCGTGATCGAGGATTTCGCCTACTTCCTGCAATGCTGGCCCGGGGCGATGGTCTATCTCGGCGCCGCCGTGCCCGGCCGCACCGCCTTCAACCACTCCGCCGACGTCGTCTTCGACGAGGCCGTCCTCACCACCGGCGCCGCCCTGCACCTGATCGCCGCCGAAGGCGGCGCCCGGTGGGCAAACCGCACCAGCGCTCCCTGAGCGATCAGGCCGGGATCTCGATCTTCTCCACCGGGGTCCGGTTGCCGGCGGCGTCCAGGCCGTAGATGCAGTAGGTCGCGGGCAGATCCTCCGCCATCAGGGTCAGGGGCACCATGAAGAACTCCTGGAAGGCGGCGGTGTCCTCGCAGTCCACCTGGCCTTGGGGTCCCCAGGTGAAGCGGACGGTGGACAGCTCCGGCGGATCGATGTGCGGACGGACGATCACCATGTCGTCCAGTCGCTCGGCCGAGGCGCCGGCCGGGAACAGCGGCGGCGTCCGGTCGACGCCGAAGTGGACGCCGACGGCCCCGGCGTAGTTGTCACCACGCACCGCGCACAACAGGAAGTGGCCCTCGGTGCCGGGCAGGTCCACCGGCAGGGTGAGACCGATCGACGCGTCCCAGTGGTGCTCGCCGGCCTCGGGCAACTGCTGCGGGTCGGCGTCCGCGTAGGTCGCCGGAGCCTGGCAGGCGGTGCCGTCCCCGATCGGGACGAGGGCGGTGCGCACCGTGCCGGCCTCGCGTCCGACCAGCCGCGCCTCGGGCATCCGGCCGGCGCTGTCGGGCTCGCCGGCGCCACGGAACCAGCCGCCGCCCTCTTCGGCCCAGAGGTCCGAGACCGGCAGCGGGCAGTCGCCGCCGGTCGCGAAATCGCCGGTGGTCGGGTCGAAGCAGCGTCCGATGCCGGCCACCGACTGCGCGTAGGAGGTGTCGGGCACCATCGTGACCGCGTCCGGAGTGACCTGACAGGGCCGGTTGATCCAGCAGTCGCCGCCCTGACCAGGGGCGATGCCCTTGGAGGTCGTGTTGATCATGCCGACGATCCGCACCGGGCCGGTGTCGTCGGCCTCGAACAGCGGCGATCCGGAGGAACCCTGGATGATGCCGGGGCAGTCGTTGCTCCAGACGCCGTGCCACAGCCAGCCGAACTCGAGCAGGGTGTGCTGGGCGCCGAGCGTGCACCGGCCTTCGCGCAGCACCCAATCCTTCTCGTCCAGATCCTGCACCGGGATGCCGATGTTCACCACCGGGGCGCCTCCGGCGGGCTCCGCGTCGGCGATCGGCACCGCCCGTACCCCCTGCGCCTGCAGTTCGCCGAGGCTGACGGCGAGGCGGACGATCGCGGTGTCGGTCTGGTGCATGGTCGAGTAGGCCAGCTGCACGACCTTCGCCTGGTAGGTGTTGTCGAGGTTCCCGGCGGCGCGGAAGAAGGTCGCCTCGCCGAACCAGTCGTAGTCGAGGGTGGTCACCTGCCGGGAGCGTCCGACATCGCCGACGCAGTGCCCGTTGGTGAGGACGTACGCCGGCCCGGCCGGCACACCGGTGTCGATCAGGGTTCCGGTGCAGTTGGAGCCGGCATTGAGCATGGCGACGCCACCGAAGGCGGCCAGCTGGTCGAGCCCCAGCGGCGGGGCCGGCTCGGGGAGCGCCCCTGCCGGCGGCTGGCTCGGAGGGGTCGTCTCGTACGGCAGGGTCACCGCGCACCCCTGCAGCAGGATCCCCAGGCTGAGCATCGCCAGCCAGGCCTTCGTTTTCATGCGCTCTCCTTTGGGCACAGCCGACCTGAGAGCTTCAGCCTACAAAGCACGCCGCCCGGCCGGGCCCGGAAACCGCGACTCGTCCCATCGCCGCGCCCGCCTGGCCACGGATTCCCCCAGACTTGAGGGTCAGCCGAACCGCCGCGTCACGGCACGGTCAGCAGCTCGAGCAGGGCATCGTGGATCTGGCCGTTGCTGGCGATCGAGTCGACGCTCACCGGCGTGTACGGGGTGCCGTGGGCGTCGGTCACCACGCCGCCGGCCTCCTCCACCAGCAGCGCGCCGGCCGCGTGATCCCAGCTGTGCAGATCGAGATCGCAGCTGCCGGTCAGCCGACCGCAGGCCACGTAGGCCAGATCCAGCGCCGCCGAGCCGAGGCAGCGCATGTCCATCACCCGCGGCGCGATCGCCGCGATGTCAGCGGTCGCCCGGGCCCGGCTGGCCGGGGCCGAGGGGAACGCCGTCCCCATCACCGCCATGCCGAGGTCGGGCACCGACGCCACCCGGATCGGACGGTCGTTGCAGCGCGCCCCGTGGCCCCGGCGGGCGACGAAGATCTCGTCGGCCATCGGGTCGTAGACCACGCCCAGCTCGACCCGTCCGCGGCGGACCAGGGCGATCGAGCAGGTGAACCCGCTGATCCGCTGGACGTAATTGCGGGTGCCGTCGATCGGATCGACGATCCAGGCGTTCTCGGCCTCCATCGTCGCTGTCGCGACCTGCTCGTCCGTCCAGCCGTACTCGGCCGCCGACTCCTCGCCGATCATGGTGTGGCCCGGGAAGGCCGTCCGCAGGATCTGGTTGATCAGCTGCTCGCACTGCACGTCGACCTGGGTCACCAGATCGATCGCGCTCGACTTGGAGCGCACCTCGAGGTGGCCGCGCAGCGCCTCCCGCATCACCGCGCCGGCCTGGCGGGCCGCCTCGACGGCGACCCGCTCGGCCTGCTCGCTCACGCCGCTTCCTCCTCGGCGTCCTCGGCGGCGCCGTCGACCGGGACGATGCTGAAGCCACCCGGACGCGGCTGCAGCCAGACCGCCGACCCGACCTCGAACCAGCCGTGCTCCAGGTACTGGTGATCGGAGATGGAGACCGGCTTGCCGGCGATCTCGACCCGGTACTCGACCGAGGCGCCCAGGAAGACCGCGCTGAGCACGGTGCCCGGGATGCCCGTGTCGCCGCCGATCAGCAGCGATTCCGGACGCACCACGCACAGCACCTCGGTGCCGGAGGCGGGGTTGAAGCCGTCCGCCACCACGGCCGCGGCGCGGACGCCGGCCAGGGTGACCGTCGCCTCCTCGCCCGAGACCTGCGAGACCGTGGCCGGCAGGAAGGCGGCCTTGCCCATGAAGTCGGCGACGAACCGCGACACCGGACGGCCGTAGACCTCCCGCGGCGACCCGGCCTGCTGCAACTCGCCCTCGTTCATGATCACCACGCGGTCGGAGAGGGTCATCGCCTCGGTCTGGTCGTGGGTGACGTAGATGCTGGTGATGCCGACCCGCTGCTGGATGGCCCGCAGCTCCGCGCGCATGTACTCGCGCAGCTTCGCGTCCAGGTTCGACAGCGGCTCGTCGAAGAGCAGCACGGCCGGTTCGGTGACCACCGCGCGGGCCAGCGCGACCCGCTGCTGCTGGCCGCCGGAGAGCTGACCGGGCAGCCGGTCCGGCAGCTTGGTCAGCTGCATCAGGTCGAGCACCTGGCTCACCCGCTCGGCGATCTCGCTCTTCGACAGGCTCTGCACCTCCAGGCCGTAGCCGACGTTCTGGGCGACGGTCATGTGCGGGAACAGGGCGTAGCTCTGGAAGACCATGCCCAGGCCGCGGCGGTGCACCGGCGTCCGGGAGATGTCCCTGCCACCCACCCGGATCTCACCGGAGGTGATCGACTCCAGCCCGGCCACCATCCGCAGCGTGGTCGTCTTGCCGCAGCCGGACGGGCCCACCAGCGTCACCAGCTCGCCCTCGGCGATGGTGAGGCTGAAGTCACGGACGGCGTACACCCCGGCGCCCTGCCGGGCCGACTCGTAGACCTTGGACACATTGATCAGTTCAACCGTTGACACGTGGATCTCCTCATCGAGAGTTCTTGCGAACCGACGAGTTCGCGATCAGCTGGAAGCCGCCCATGGCGACCAGGACGATCGCGATCAGGACGGTGCAGTAGGCGGCGGCGACGCCGAGGCGTCCCTGCTCCACCTGGGACAGGACGGTGGTGGTCAGCACGTTCCAGTTGACCGAGATCAGGAAGATGATCGCGCTGATGGACGTCATGGACCGGACGAAGGAATAGACCAGGCCGGTGAAGACCGCGTGCCGCAGCAGCGGCAGCGCGATCCGGACGAAGGTCTTCGTGGAGTTGGCGCCGAGCACGGCCGAAGCCTCCTCGATGGCCGGATCCACCTGCCGCAGGCTGTTCACACCGGCCTCGATGGCGACCTGGACGTTGCGCACCATCATCGCGAAGACGATGATCGCCGCGGTGCCGGTGAGGTACCAGGGGGCGGTGTTGAAGGCCAGCACGAAGCCGATGCCGGTGACCGTCCCGGGGACGCCGAAGGCGAGCATCGTGCTGATATCCATCAGCCGCCGTCCGGGGAACCGGCGACGCACCTGGAGGTAGGCGATGGCGATGCCGGCCAGGGTGGTCAGCGGGGTCGCGATCAGCGACAGGATGACGCTGTTGGAGATCGCGGAGAAGCCGTTGGTGAACTGTCCGACGTCGTGGCGGTGAAGATCGGGACCGGCATCGGTGCGGGGATCATCGCCGACGACCTGCTGCTGCGGGGCTACGCCGGCGCCGCCGGCGACCTCGGTCACACCCGGGCGTCGAACCTGTACGGCGCCGAACTGGAGGTCTGCCGCTGCGGCAACCTCGGCTGCGTCGAGGCCTACGCCGGCGGCTGGGGGATAGCCCGGGATCTGGCCCGGGCCGGCCGACCGGTGGCGGACGCCCACGACGTGGTCAGGCTGGTGCGGGAGGGCGACTACGAGGCCGTCCGGCTGGTGCGCCGGGCCGGCCGCATCCTGGGCGATGCGATCGCCAGCCTGGTGAGCGTCCTGAACCCGCACTACGTCGTCCTGACCGACACCCTGGCCAGGTGCGACGAACTGATCCTGGCGGGCGTCCGGGAACACGTCCACGCCCAGGTGGCTCCCCTGGCGACCCGCGACCTGCAGTTGCTGACGGAGACCCGCGAGCCCTCGATCGGCCTATCGGGGCTGGCCTTCCTGGTCGCCCAGCACGTCCTGATCCAGCCGTCCGTCCCACGATAGACCGGGCGTTCCCAGAACGAAGCCGCCCGGGAAGCCGAACCGCGGCGGGCTGACCCGGCCCGCCCTCGGGCCAGTAGCATCGTGGGCCAGAGGGAGCACCTATGGGGAACCTGCGCGGCTGGGGTCGCGGTCTCGCCGCGGCGGTGCTGCTGGGCGCGCTGAGCCTGAGCGGGACGCCGGCGCAGGCGGCGCCGGGCGACTGGCGTCCGGTGGACGACGGCATCGTCTGGGGCCAGGCGCAGGTGACGGCGGTCCCCGCCACCGAAGTGCCGGGGTGCGGGGGCGAACGAACCTACTGGCAGTCCGAGGCCGGGGTGGTCACCCTCATCGCCCTCGACTGCGACTCCGACCAGACCGCCGCGGGGGTCGTCCGGAGCATCGCGCTGAACTCCGACTTCGCCGGGGCGCCCGAGATCGCACCGGTCTTCGGCGCCGGCTACGACCTCGCGCTGACCGGTTCCGGCGGCAACCTCGACCGGTACTGGTCGCAGGGCTCGCGATATCTGGGCGTCGGAACCAGCTGCGGGGCCCGCGACTGCGCGGTGGCGACCGCGCGGTACGCCGGCCAGCTGGCCGGGCTGGTCGGGGAACCGATCAACCCGATCTGGCCGGCCCCGGCCACCGGACCGGTCACCGGTTTCACCCCGAGCGGTGGGCCGTGGATGCTCGCCTGGGACGCGACCCTGCCGTCTGAGCAGTTGCGGGTGACCGACTGCGCGATGGCCCACGAGCGGCAATGGCGCGACGCGGGCGGCCGCTTCGCGATGGTGTCGGTCGTCGAATGCGGCAGTGCCGAACTCGCCGCGCGGGCGTGGTCGGATCTGTGGATCAACCTCGTCATCCAGTACCCGGACGGCAATGTGCTCGGGCCGAACATCGACAAGGCCGCCGCCTGGCAGGTGGACGCCACCCGGGTCGGTTACGGCCGCGCCTGGGTGCAGGGCACCAGCTACGCCTACGTCCACCGGATCTGCCCGCAGACCGAGTACGACGCCTGCCGGCAGGCGGTCGCTGTGGACGCGGTCGCGCTGGGTGGGTTGCTGCCGGGTGAGCTCGTCCCCGACAACCGTGCGCTCAACCTGGCGCTGCAGGTCTTCGCGCTGCTCTTCGTCGTGCCGCTGGGGACGGTCGCGCTGCTGGTGCTGCCGCGGGCCGCCTGGCGGCTGAGCCGGGAGCGCGGCTGGGCGGTCGGCCCCGCGCACCCGGCGTTCACCACGCTGGACGAGGAGGTGCGGCGGGCCCAGCGTTCGCGGTGGCTGCGCGGGGCGGTGACCGCGGCGCTGGTGCTGGTCGGCTACCTGGCCGGGCTCTATCTGACCACCGTGCTGGGCAACCTGATCGCCTTCAGCCTGTGGATCTTCCTGGCGCCGCTGGTGCTGGTGCCGGCGATCTCCGGCCTGCTGCGGCTGGTCCGGCCGCGGCACCGGCTGGCAGCGGTGGCACGCGGCGCCCGCGGACCGGCGTCCGCCGCGTCGGTGGCGGGTGCTGGGTTGCGCGCCGGTGCGGGGGTGATGGCGGTGCTGGCGCTGGTCGGGTACATCGTCTGCGCGGTGCTGTACCTGCTGCTGAACTACCAGACGCCACAGCTGACGGCGACCATGATCGGCTCGCTTCTCGCCTCCGGCGATCCGCTGTCGATGCTGGTCGGGACGGTTTTCGGCTTCGTCGCCGGGCTGGAGAGCCGCGGGCTGATGCTGCTGCTCTTCCTGGCCGTGCTGGCCGGGCCGATGACGGTGGCGTACCTGCTCGACCGGGTCGGGCAACGCCTCGCCCAACGCTCCTTGCAGGCCGTGCTGGAAGCGGACACCCGTCCGCATCTGCTGTACCTGCGCGGCTTCGAGGAGGACGACCTGCGCATCTCGCCGTCCCTGGCGCGCACCAGCTTCCTGCAGTGGCTGACGCCGTTCGGCCGTCCCCGGTTCGAGGAGGTGATGGTGCGCTACCTCTCCCGGTTCGGCCCGGTGATCGCGATCTCCGGCCAGCACGGCCGGGCGCTGCCGTCGCTGGGCGCCGCCAAGGCCTCCTTCGCCGACGACCAGTGGCAGCAGAAGGTGCACGAGTGGATGGGCCAGGCGCTCACCGTGGTGGTGGCCGCCACCCCCGACCAGGTGCGCGACGGCCTGATGTGGGAACTCGTCCAGCTCTCCGACGCCGAGCGCCACGCCCGCGTGGTGCTGGTGGTCGCCCCCTGGCCGCGTGAGCAGCTGGGTTCCCGCTGGCAGGGCTTCCTCGCCGCGGCCTGCCGGCTGCCGCTCTTCGCACCCTTGGCTCTTCGACCGTTCCCGCCCGCGGTCCAGGTGCTCACCTACACCACCGACGCCGGCTGGCGCGGCTACGGCGCCACCCGCCGCTGGGACTGGAGCTACGCCGCCGCCCTGGTCGCCGCCGTCGAGGACGCCGCCCCCACCTGGGAGCGCGACCGCCTGGCCGAGCAGACCCGCTCCATCACCCCCGACCCCCTTCACCACCCCGGCTGGACGGGGCCGGCTCCGATTCCGGCCACGCCACCCCAGCCACCCAACTCTTGGCTCGCCGGACCCGTCCCACCGTCTGGGCGACCCAACCCGCCCTGGCGCCCCGGATCCGCCCCACCGTCGGCCGGGCCACCCCCGCAGCGCTGAGTCAGTCGTTGCGCTGCAGGATGGCGGTTATGGCGGCGGTGGCCAGGGCAAGGCGGCCGTTGCGCGTCGAGATGGCTGTTCTCAGGCCTTGAGCCCGCTTCAGAAGCACCATCGCGTAGCGCAACGTCCGTTGCCGCCTCGGCACCCCCGTCAAAACCACTCTCTCGCGCACCAAGGCACGGCGGACCAACTACAGGCGGGGGTCGACAGGCTCCGATTCCAGGGCGAGGACTCCGAAGACGGCCTCGTGGATGCGCCACAGCGGGTCGCCGGCGACCAGGCGGTCGACAGCCTCCAGGCCGAGGGCGTACTCGCGCAGGGCCAGCGAACGCTTGCGGCCGAGGTTGCGGTCGCGGAGCCGCGTCAGGTTCTCGGGCTCGGTGTAGTCGGGACCGTAGATGATCCGCAGGTACTCCCGTCCGCGCACCTTCAGGCCGGGCTGCGGTCGGTGGCGCTTCTCGCTCTGGGTGAGGTTGGCCAGGGGTTTCACCACCATGCCCTCTCCCCCGGCGCCGGTGAGTTCCTCCCACCAGGCGACGCCGGCGGCGCGGCTCTCGGGGTCGGCGGTGTCGACGATCAACCGTTGGGTGGTTCGGAAGAGCTCCGGGTCGGCCTCGACCAGGCGGTCGGCGATGGCCAGGTGCCAGGCGTGATCCCGGGTCGCGAACGAGGCGCCCGCGGCGGCGAGCACCTGGAAGACGGCCAGCTGGACGCCGTCCAGCCCGTCGGTCGGCCAGACGTACCGTTGCCAGGCCGCCTCGTAGGCCCGGGCATTGGCGAGCCGGGCCTCCGTCCGTTGCAGCAAGGCCTGGACCTCCACGCCGCGGGCCCGGGCGGCGGCCAGTGCCTCGACCGCCGGCGGCAGCGCCACCAGGGCCGCCGCGCCGACCGGGGCGTACTGCTCGCGCAGCAAGCCGCCGGCCTTGGCCGACCAGGGCAGCAACTCCGCATCCAGCAGCAGCCAGTCGGTGTTCAGCTCGGTGTCGACGCCCGCCTTGCTGACCGCCGAGCGGACGCGTTCCAGCAATTCAGCGGTGAGCTCCGGGCCGAAGAAAGCTCGTCCGGTGCGGGTGAACACCGCCCCCTGGCCAGATCCAGAAGCCGCCATCGTCATTCCGGCGGAGGCCGGAATCTCAGGGGCGGAGATCCCGGCCTTCGCCGGGATGACGGTGCCCACCGCGGAGGGCAGCCGGATGTCCGCCAGATCCAGGGCGGAGATCCCGGCCCTCGCGGGGTTTCCCCCGTTGTGCCCGCCGAGATACACCACCGCCCGGGAGCCCATGTGCTTCTCTTCGCAGATGACCTGGTCGATGCCCCATTCGGCGAAGGTGGCGAAGGCCTCGTCGGGGTGTTCCAGGTAGCCCTCGCGGCGCGAGGTGGCCACGGGGGACATGGTCGGCGGCAGGTACGGCACCAGGCGCGGGTGCAGGGCGAACCGGCTCATCACCTCCAGGGCGCCGGCGGCGTTCTCGGCGGTGATCGTGACCCTGCCCAGCAGGCCGGTCTCCACCGACCGGCGGCCCACCACGTCGTCCAGGCGCAGTTCGTCCTCGGCGCGCTGGGCCGTCGGTGGGAACAGCGGCTTGGCCGGCTCGTAGTGGACGGCGTCCGCGTCCACCTGCACGGTCTCACGCTCGGGGTAGCGCAGCGCGGAGAGCTTTCCGCCGAAGACGCAGCCGGTGTCGAGGCAGAGGGTGTTGTTGATCCAGTCGAGGGTGGGAGTCGGGGTGTGGCCGTAGACCACCATCGCCCGGCCGCGGTACTGCTCGGCCCAGGGCAGCCGGACGGGCAGCCCGAACTCGTCGGTCTCGCCGGTGGTGTCGCCGTAGAGCGCGAAGGCGCGGACGCGGCCCGAGGCCCGGCCGTGGTAGGCCTCCTTGAGGCCGGCGTGGGCGACGACGAGCTTGCCGTCGTCCAGCACCAGGTGCGAGACCAGGCCGCGGCACCACTCGCGCACCGCGGCCCGGAAATCGTCCGGCTGCTCGGCGAGTTCGGCCATGGTGCGTTCCAGGCCGTGGCTGAGCTGCACTTTCGAGCCGTCCAGGGCGCGGATCAGCTTGGCCTCGTGGTTGCCTGGGACGGCCAGCGCGTGCCCGCCGGCGGTCATGCCCATGGCCAGCCGCAGCACCCCCACCGAGGACGGGCCGCGGTCGACCAGGTCGCCGACGAAGATCAGCCTGCGGCCCTCGGGGTGGTGGGCGTCGACCGGGTCGCCGGCCGCATCCCGCACGATCGAGTAGCCGAGCTTGCCGAGCAGCGCGACCAGTTCGTCCAGGCAGCCGTGGACGTCGCCGACGATGTCGAACGGCCCGTGCTGGTCGCGGAAGTCGTTGAGCAGCCGGTCCCGGACGATCGTGGCGGCGTCCACCTCGTCGACGCTCTTCAGAACGTGGACGGTGCGGAAGCCCTCCCGGCCCAGCCCTCGGATCGACTTGCGCAGCTGAGCTGCCTGGCGCCGGATCGGGCCGTCGCCGAAGTTGCGGTCGGCGCGGGTCCGGTTGCGCTCGATCGCCACCGGGGTGGGCACATCGAGGACGATCGCCACCGGCAGCACATCGTGCTCGCGGGCCAGCGCCACCAGCCGGGCGCGCGCCTCGCGGGAGGTGTTGGTGGCGTCCACCACGGTGAGCAGCCCGCGGTCCAGCCGCTTGCCGGCGATGTAGTAGAGCACGTCGAAGGCGTCCGAGGACGCGGACTGGTCGTTCTCGTCCCCGCTGACCAGCGCCCGGCAGTAGTCGGAACTGAGTACCTCGTACGGCTCGAACGCCCGCCCCGCGAAGGTCGACTTGCCCGACCCCGAGACCCCGATCAGCGCCACCAGGCACAGCTGCGGCAGGTGAAGCTCAGTCATCACCGACCCCCTCGTGCACTTTCTGCCATATAGCCGCTCCGCGCGACGTATCTGTCGCGGAGGACCCATATGTGGCAGAAAGTGGCGGCTCCGCCGGCTCACCGGCCTCGCGGCCCCTGAGGTTCGAACGGAGTTCGGAGTCTCGAAGGGTCGCTTCGCGGCTGAACAGCGCGAGCTGCGTGGGCGGTCCGAGGCCGGGGTCCACCTCACCGACCGGGCGGAACTCAACCTGATACCCGTAGTGCGCCGCTACCTCGGCGGCCCAGGCGGTGAACTCGGCGCGGGTCCACTCGAAGCGGTGGTCGCGGTGGCGCAGCTGGTCGTTGGCCAGGCCGTAGACCTGGTTGTACTCCTGGTTCGGGGTGGTCACGACGACATGGCCGGGACGGGCGGCGCCGAAGACGGTCGCCTCCAGGGAGGCGATCCGGTCGGGCTCGAGATGCTCGATCACCTCCACCAGCAGGATCGCGTCGAAGCCCGCGAGCAGGTCGTCGCGGTAGGTCACCGACGACTGCCGCAGCGTGATCCGGGAGCGCTGGTGATCCGAGCGGCGGTCCAGCCGCAGCCGCTGTTCGGCGAACTCCAGCACCCGCGGCGAGACGTCGACCCCGACGATCTCGGTGAACGACGGGTCGTCCAGCAGTGCGCGCAGGTAGTAGCCCTCGCCACAGCCCAGATCGACCACCCGGTGGGCGCCGACCTCGCGCAGCACCGCGAGCACCGCGTTCAGCCGCTTCACCTTCAGCGGTTGCGGCCGCGGGGCGTCCTCCCCACCGGCAAGCTGTGCCGGATCGCCCGAGGTCGGAAGATCCGCCACACCTTGCGCCTCATGGATCGGCCCGTCAGCCAGCGACCCCTCCCCCTCACCAAGCTGTGGCCGAATCGCCGAGGTCGGAGCATCGGCCACACCTTGCGCCGCCGAGGCCGGGTCGTCAGCCGACGCACCCTCGCCCTCGCCAAGCTGTGGCGAATTCCCCGACATTGCGACATCGGCCACACCTTGTGAGCCAGCGGGGACCTGTCGGTCGGCCGGCACGTTCGCCACCTCGCCAAGCTGTGGCGGATTCTCCGATGTCGGGGCGTCGGCAACCCCTTCGTCCTCGAAGTCGAGGGGGTCCGCGGGCACGAGGTCGTCCAGGGCGGCCAGGCGGGCGGTGGCGTCCTCGACGTAGTCGCGGCGGGCCGCCAGATAGCGGCGGACGATCAGCTGCCGGTCGGGGTGGCCGGCCAGCCAGCCCTCGCCCCGCCGCACCAGTTTGTCGACCTCGTCGGAACCCACCCAGTAGTGCTTGGCGTTGTCGAGCACCGGCAGCAGCACGTACAGGTGCGAGAGCGCGTCCGCCAGCCGCAGCTGCCCGGTGAGGGTCAGCTCGACGTAGGGCGCGCGGCCCCAGCTCGGGTCCGGCCCGAGCGGGGTGTCGGTCGCCCGCACCTGCCAGCCGAGCGGCTCGAACAACCGGCGGGCCAGCGCCTCGCCCTGGGCTCCGTCGCCACCGCCCGCCCGCACCGGGACGGCAGTCACCCGCAGCTCCAGCGGCAGCGCGGACGCCGCGAGCTCCGGGTAGGAGTCACTACGTCCGTTGAGGGCGGTGTTGAAGACCCGTCCGAGCGCGACCGCCAGCATGGACGAGGCGGCGTACGGCCGGTCCGTGACGTAGTCGGTGAGCGACAACCCCTCCCGCGACTTCAGCCGGCGCTTCACCATGCCGATCGGATCGACCTCCAGCAGCAACGCGGCCGTCGTCCGCTCGCTCGATGATTCGGGGTAGAAGACCGTGGCCTTTCCCACCGGAAGGCTGAACTCCTGCGCGCGGTCGGGATGCTTGTGCAGCAGGTACCCGAGCGCACCGGCGTCCGGCCCGGTCAACGTCACAGTGAGCAGCACCCGGCCATTGTGTCAGGTGCGTCCGCGGCGCTCAGCCCAGGCGGACCAGCGCCACCCCCAGCAGGACGACCACCGCGCCGAGCACCCGCAACGCGCTCGCCCGTCGGCGGGGGACGCCCATCCAGCCGTGGTGGTCGAAGAACAGGCCGATCGCGACCTGGCCGAGCAGAGTGATGCTGACGGCCAGCGAGGTGCCCAGGATCGGCGCGTTGATGGCGTTGACAAGGACGAAGACCGCGCCGAGCAGGCCACCGGCGAAGTGCCAGGGACGCAGCGCGCCCGACCGCCGCAGCCGCTGCCGGGTCACCAGGCAGATGACGGCGAGCCCCAGCAACCCGATCGCGAAGGAGACCAGCGCCGCCGCCAGACCGGAGCCCATCACCTGACCCAGCCGGCCGTTGACGGCGGTCTGGACGGCGCCCAGCCCACCCACGCCGACGGCCGCCGCCCACAACACCGGGTGGCCATGGGCGGCAGCCGTCCGCGACCCGGGCAGAAACCGGGCAATCGAGGGGCTCTGCGTGCGCGTGGGGCGCACCGGGCCGGAATCACCCGGTTTCTGTGGACGATCCCGGCCCTGCCCGACGAAGTTGACCAGCACCGCCCCGCCCACGACCAGCGCGGCCCCCAGCCCACGGACGAAGGTGAGCGCGTGGAAGGGCGCCCCGAAGCCACCGACCGCATCGATCGCCAACCCGCCGAAGACCTGCCCGACCAGCGGCAGGATGACCGTCGCCGAGGCCCCGATCCGGGGCAGCAGGACGATGTTCATGGTCAGGAAGACCAGCCCGCACAGCCCGCCGATCCAGATCCACCACGGCTCCGTGGCGGCCGTCCGGGCCAGCGGCAGCGGCGCCCCGGTGGCCAGCAGGGCCAGCGCCAGCGCGGCCGTCCCGACGGCGAAGGAGACCAGCGAGGCGAGCAGGATCGCGCCCAGCCGGCCGGCGAGCCGGGAGTTGATCGCGGTCTGCAAGGGGATCACCGCGCCCGCGACGACTCCGAGCACCAGGGCCACCGCAACACCCATCGCCCGCCCCTTCTCCGTCGAACGCAGGCCGATCCTTGCGCGAGGGGCAGTCTGCCATCGGAATCGCCCCATCGCACCTCCCACCGCACGTCTACTACATACACCGCACCGCAGACGCAGATCGACTAGATGTTGTGGTTTCTCGGCGTGGCGCGCGACAGGACCGGTGGCGAGGGGCTATCGTCCAGGACACAACTCAACAACCACTGTGACAGGGGAAGCCGGTGCGAATCCGGCGCTGTCGCGCAGCCGTGTGCCCGCCAGGGCGAGTCGGAATGCCTGACGCAGTGGGGTCAACCAATCGACACTGTCGCGCAAGCAGTGGGTGGTGGCGCCTCGGCTCCTCCTTCACATCGGCGCGAAGGAGGGCAATCACATGACATCCGCGATCAAGGTCTACAGCAAGCCGGCCTGCGTCCAGTGCACGGCGACCTACCGTGCGCTCGACAAGCTCGGCCTGGAGTACGAGGTCATCGACCTCGCCGAGGACGAGGCCGCGCTCACCGAGATCCTCGCGATGGGCTACCAGCAGGCCCCCGTCGTCATCGACGGCGACGACCACTGGGCGGGCTTCCGTCCGGACCGGATCAAGGCCTCCGCAGCCCTGCGGGCCGCCTGACCCGTCCCCTCCCCCGCCCGCTCGTTCTGGTGCCGCACTTGTTCGCCTCCTGGACGAGAAGGAACCGCTGATCAAGGGCCCTTCGACAAGCTCAGGGAACGTTGGCTGAGCCTGTCGAAGCCCGCCGACCGCATTGATCAGCATTTCCCTGACTACGACACCAGAACAGGTGGAGGAAAGGAAGAAGCATGAACCTGGTCTACTTCTCGTCCGCCTCGGAGAACACCCACCGCTTCGTCGGCAAGCTCGGGCTGCCGGCCCACCGGATACCGCTCCATGCCTCCGAGCCGCCGCTGACGGTGGACGAGCCGTACGTCCTGCTCGTCCCCACCTACGGCGGGGGCAACGGGACGGGCGCGGTGCCCAAGCAGGTGATCCGCTTCCTCAACGACCCCGGCAACCGCGGCCTGATCCGCGGCGTGATCTCGGCCGGCAACACCAATTTCGGACGGGCGTACTGCCTGGCCGGCGACATCGTGGCGGCGAAATGCCACGTCCCCCACCTGTACCGATTCGAACTGATGGGCACGTCCGACGATGTCGAACGCGTCCGCGAAGGACTCACCAATGTCTTCCACCCTGCTCACTGACACCGGCATCGAAGAGGTCGCCGGCCTCGACTACCACGCGCTCAACGCGCTGCTCAACCTGTACGACGAGGACGGCCGCATCCAGTTCGACGCCGACCGGCAGGCCGCGCACCAGTACTTCCTGCAGCACGTCAACCAGAACACCGTCTTCTTCCACTCGCTGAAGGAGAAGCTCGATTACCTGGTCGAGCAGGGCTACTACGAGCCCGAGGTGCTGGCCCGGTACGACTTCGACTTCGTCAAGGCGCTGTTCAAGCGGGCGTACGCGGTGAAGTTCCGGTTCCCGACCTTCATGGGCGCCTTCAAGTACTACACCTCGTACACCCTGAAGACCTTCGACGGGTCGCGCTACCTGGAGCGGTTCGAAGATCGGGTCTGCCTGGTCGCGCTCACCCTGGCCGCCGGCGATCGCCGCCTGGCCGAGCAGGTGACGGACGAGATCATGGCCGGACGCTTCCAGCCCGCCACCCCGACCTTTCTCAACGCCGGCAAGGCCTCCCGCGGGGAGCTGGTCTCCTGCTTCCTGCTTCGCGTAGAGGACAACATGGAGTCGATCGCGCGGGCGATCAACTCGTCTCTACAGCTGTCGAAGCGGGGCGGCGGAGTGGCCCTGTCGCTGACCAATCTCCGCGAGGCGGGCGCGCCGATCAAGAAGATTCAGAACCAGTCCTCTGGGGTGATCCCCGTCATGAAGCTGCTGGAGGATTCCTTCTCCTACGCCAACCAGCTGGGCGCCCGCCAGGGCGCGGGGGCGGTCTACCTGAACGCCCACCACCCCGACATCCTGGCCTTCCTGGACACCAAGCGGGAGAACGCCGACGAGAAGATCCGGATCAAGACCCTGTCGCTGGGCGTGGTCATCCCAGACATCACCTTCCAGCTGGCCCGCGACAACGAGGACATGTACCTGTTCAGCCCGTACGACCTCGAACGGGTCTACGGGGTGCCGTTCACCGAGATCTCGGTCACCGAGAAGTATCGCGAGATGGTGGACGACCGGCGGATCGCCAAGCAGAAGATCAACGCCCGGAAATTCTTCCAGACCCTCGCGGAGATCCAGTTCGAATCGGGCTACCCCTACATCGTCTTCGAGGACACGGTGAACCGAGCGAACCCGATCGACGGCCGGATCACCATGAGCAACCTGTGCTCGGAGATCCTGCAGGTCTCCACCGCGTCCAGCTACAACGAGGATCTCTCGTTCGCGGAGATCGGCAAGGACATCTCCTGCAACCTGGGCTCGCTGAACATCGCCAAGGCAATGGATTCGCCCGACTTCGGCCGGACGATCGACGTCGCGGTGCGGGCGCTGACCGCGGTCTCCGACCAGTCGAACATCGCCTGCGCGCCGTCCATCGAGTACGGCAACGCGCGCAGCCACGCGATCGGGCTGGGGCAGATGAACCTGCACGGCTACTTGGCCCGGGAGTCCATCCACTACGGCTCGGTCGAGGGCCTGGACTTCACCAACCTGTACTTCTACACGGTCGCCTTCCACGCGATCGCGGCCTCCTGCCGGATCGCCCGGGAGCGAGGCGAGCGGTTCGACGGCTTCGAACGCTCGGCCTACGCCAGCGGGGAGTACTTCGTGAAGTACCTCGAGGGCACCTGGACGCCGCGGACTCCGAAGGTGGCCGGGTTGTTCGAGGCGGCCGGGATCCACCTGCCCACCCCGGACGACTGGCGGGCGCTGGCCGCCGAGGTGGCCGAGTTCGGGATGTACAACCAGAACCTGCAGGCCATCCCGCCGACCGGATCGATCAGCTACATCAACCACTCCACCTCCTCGATCCACCCGATCGTCGCGAAGATCGAGATCCGCAAGGAGGGCAAGATCGGACGGGTCTACTACCCCGCCCCGTACCTGACCAACGAGAACCTGGAGTACTACCGGGACGCCTACGAGATCGGCCCCGAGGCGATCATCGACACCTACGCCGAGGCGACCAAGCACGTCGACCAGGGCCTGTCGCTGACCCTCTTCTTCCCCGACAACGTCACCACCCGCGACCTGAACAAGGCCCAGATCTACGCCTGGAAGAAGGGCATCAAGACCCTCTACTACATCCGCCTGCGCCAGCTCGCCCTCGAAGGCACCGAGGTCGAGGGCTGCGTCAGCTGCATGCTCTGAAAGAGAGAACAAACCATGACCCAGAAACTCACCCTGCTGCGCGGCGTCCAGGCGATCAACTGGAACCGCATCGAAGACGACAAGGACCTGGAGGTGTGGGATCGCCTGACCGGCAACTTCTGGCTGCCGGAGAAGGTGCCGCTCTCCAATGACATCCCCAGTTGGCGGACGCTGAAGCCGCACGAGCAGTTGATGACCACCCGGGTCTTCACCGGCCTCACCATGCTCGACACCATCCAGGGCACGGTCGGCGCGGTCTCGCTGATCCCGGACGCCCGCACCCCGCACGAGGAGGCGGTCTACACCAACATCGCCTTCATGGAATCGGTGCACGCCAAGAGCTACAGCTCCATCTTCTCCACCCTGATCTCCACCGCGGAGATCGACGACGCCTTCCGCTGGAGCGAGGAGAACGAGCACCTGCAGCGCAAGGCGCAGATCGTCCTCGACTTCTACTACGGCGACGACCCGGAGAAGCGCAAGGTCGCCTCGACCATGCTGGAGTCATTCCTCTTCTACTCCGGCTTCTACGCCCCGATGTACTGGTCGAGCCACGCCAAGCTGACCAACACCGCCGACCTGATCCGGCTGATCATCCGGGACGAGGCGGTGCACGGCTACTACATCGGCTACAAGTTCCAGCAGGCGCTGAAGGAGGCCGATCAGGCCCGCCGCGACGAGTTGAAGGATTACACCTTCGAGCTGCTCTACGAGCTCTACGACAACGAGGAGTCCTACACCGAGGATCTCTACGACCCGCTCGGCCTGACCGAGGACGTCAAGATGTTCCTGCGCTACAACGCCAACAAGGCGCTGATGAACCTGGGCTACGAAGCGCTCTTCCCCAAGCAGGCGACCGCGGTGTCACCGGCGATCCTGGCCGCCCTCTCCCCCAACGCGGACGAGAACCACGACTTCTTCTCCGGCTCCGGCTCCTCCTACGTGATGGGCAAGGCGGTGAACACCGAGGACGAAGACTGGAACTTCTGATCCTGGGAGCCGGCCAGGAGGGCTCAATCCGCGAACGGTGGCTCCATGCCCCAGACCGCGGAGCCCTTGTGATTGCCCTGGCTGCTCGGCGACTGGGCTTCGGCGACCGAGGCGGCGCCGACGGCCGCGCTGTCGATCGTCCGGTACACCACCCGGTCGC
Organism: Propionicimonas sp.; assembly: GCA_027492575.1. GTDB lineage: Bacteria > Actinomycetota > Actinomycetes > Propionibacteriales > Propionibacteriaceae > Propionicimonas. The sequence continues at coordinate 2,531 of JAPUEM010000040.1, read as the reverse complement.
CCACCAGGGTGCCGCAGTAGCGGCCGTTCGGGTCGAACACCTTGCGGTCGTCGACTTGCCCGAGGTACCGGCCCGAACGCGAGTAGAGGTGGTTGCCCACCCGCTGGAGCAGCCGGCCGCTCTTGGTGTACAGATCATCCATGCCCCATTGACTCACCTCGGGAGGCCTGCGCCTAATCACCGCCCGAACCGCGCGATCGACGACGCAGGAGTTGAGGTCAGCCGCCCAGGGCGCCGACCACGAGGTTCACGGCGGTGGCCAGGATCGCCACCCCGAAGAGGTACGACAGCAGGCAGTGCCGCAGCACGATCGCCCGCAGGCCCGGGGTGGTCACCGAGGTGTCCGAGACCTGGTAGGTCATGCCGAGGTTGTAGCTGAAGTAGAAGAAGTCGCGGAAGGTCGGCGGCTCCTTGGCGTTGAAGTCGATGCTCTCCGGCTCGAGCATGTAGTAGTGGTAGGCGTAGCGGGCCGCGTACATCAGGTGCAGGGCGGCCCACGACATGAAGACGCCGACCACCGCGACCGCGGCCAGCCAGGCCGGGGCGTCGCTGCCGCCGACGACCAGGAGCCCACCGGTCGCGGCCAGCCCGCACAGCGCGGCCGAGGTCAGCACGAACTCGTAGGCGTGCGGCCGGAAGTCCTCCCGCTGCACATGGGCCTGGGTCGCCGCGGCGTCCATCGGCCACAGCGCCAGCCAGCCGAGGACGACGAAGACCAGCCCGGTCACCGCCACCCCGACCAGCACGCCGGCCGCCCAGCCGGCCCAGCCCACCGCCACGCCGGCGAGCACACCGACGACGAGCGAGCAGCCCATCCGGCGTGAGGCCGCGTCCGCCAGCCACCCCAGGATCTTCACCGTCCCACCCTAGTGGCGCGGTGCCGCGACAGCATCGGTACCACCGGGACCACGCCTCATGGGGCGACCGGCTCGCTCTCCCGGGTGGTGGTGGCCGACCAGGTGATGATCTGCTGCTCCATGTCGTCCTGGCTGTCGAAGCGGCTGGGGTCGTAGCAGCCGAGCGGGAACATGGTGGTGCGGATCGCGCAACGGTTGCACATCGTGCACGGACGCTCGGGGCTCTCTACGCCGGCCTCGAAGAGCTTCGGCAGATCGGGGTTGGCCAGCAGCGGACGGGCCATCGAGACCAGGTCGGCGCCCCCTGAGGTGAGCGCCGCCTCGACCTCGGAGCGGTTCTGGAAGCCGCCGTTGGCGATCACCGGCAGGCCGACCTCGGCCCGGAAGCGCCGAGCGTCCTCCAGGTTCAGCGTGGTCTTCTCGCCCCAGCCGCGGTCGGCCAGGGGTTTCACCAGCGCCTTCGGCAGGTGCATGACGGCCGCGCGGAGGGCGGCCTTGGTGGTCAGGTGGCGGTTGGTGTCGAAGAACATCCGCGCCTCGTCGAGCGGGAAGTCGCCCGGGTTCTCCTTGGGGTTGATGAACCCGTAGCCGTTGGAGATGTGCAGGTAGTCGACGCCCAGGTCGCGCATCCACCGGCCGTACTCGAGGGTGTCGTCGATGGTATTGCCGACCCACCAGTCGCGCAGCGGCCGGGTGATCGGGAGCCGCAGGTTCGTCGGCAGGTAGTTGTAATCCCACGCCGAGAGCCGGACGCCGAACAGGAAGTCGCGGCCCACCGCCGCACGGATCGCCTCAACGATCTCCTTCAGGAACTGGAACCGCTTCTGCCGTGAGCCGCCGTAGCGGTCGTCGCGCCGGTTGATCGCCGGGTTGAGGAACTGGTGGATGAGGTAGCCCTTGGACGCGGTGACCTCCACCCCGTCCGCGCCGACCTCGCGCACCCGTCGCGCGGCGTCCGCGAACCGTCCGACCACCGCTTCGATCTCACCGATGGTGAGCGCCGTCCGCCGCGTCCGGTAGCCGTAGAGCAGGTCGAAACCGGAGGACGCCGAGACCTCGTCGGCCGGCTGGCTGAACAGGCTGGTCTGAGTGTGGGAGCCGGGGTCGCCGATCTGGATGATGTACTTCGTGCCCAGGGCCTGCACCCGCTTCACCCCCGCGCGCAGCCCGGGGATGAACTTGTCCTGGCTGATCTTCGGGTACTCGATCGGCGACCACCGCTTGTCGTCGATGGTGAGGGTGGCCGAGACGATCGCGCCGACCCCGCCTTCGGCGAACCGCTTCTCGAAGTTGGGCCAGGCCTCGTTCACGGTGCCGTCGTAGTAGGCCAGCCGCCCCCCGATCGAGGAGCGCATCAGCCGATTCGGCAACGTGACGCCGTTGATGGTGATTGGTTCGAAGATCATGCCGCACCCCCGCTCCCCCGGCTCGAGTGACCGAGCCGGGACAGCACCATCCGAACAGGTCTGCCCTGCGCTTGTCTCTACGCAGAGTTACGTTGAGCCACGCGGGGCTACCGGCGAGCGGCCCATCAGGCCGGCTGATCCGCCCCGAACCCACGGGCAGAGACCGGAAACGCCCCTCCCGAAGCTCGTTCGGGAGGGGCGTTTCCCCTTGTGATGGCGGAGGTGGCGAGATTTGAACTCGCGATCGGGTTAACCCCGAAACCCGCTT
>JAPUEM010000039.1 GCA_027492575.1 Propionicimonas sp. | reverse complement strand
GGTGTCGCCGTCCAACTCACAACTCTCGGTTTGCACCGTCATCCCGACATCCACCAGCGCCCGTCCCGGGATCCACAGACCCGAAGTCCAGATAGCCGGACGCCCGACTCGGCTGCTCGTGGATAAACTCCGGACGATCGACGTCGACTACGTCGGCGAGACCGTCGACTACCTCACCCACGCCCAACTCGCCGAAGTCGAAAGTGCCTTGGCGCACTACCTCGGGCTGGCCCGAACCTGGTCAACTGACATCTGACCCGAGCATCTCCTAGCCACACCGAGCGGCGTTCGACGACCTCTGCGCGTCCCGGACTGGCGGCCAAGCGGGTCACCAGCCGCACTCCATACGGAAACGTGAGAACCAAAGGCGGCAGGGGAACCCGGTCTGAGCGAAGTAAAGGAATCCCGGGCGATGTTCCCAGTCATTCACGCGACAGCGTGACACCTACCCGTCATGGTGAGCGAGCCAGGCCGGGTTCCCCTGTCGCCGGAAGCAGACGCAACCACGGTTTCGGCGACGCTGGCGGGAGATCCCCGCCTTCGCGGGGATGACAGAAGGGGGTGCGGGCATGTAGAAGTCGCGGGACGGCCCTTCGACAAGCTCAGGGATCGTGAGCCAGGTGCAGGGATCGTAGGCCAGGCTCAGGGATCGTCCGATCAGCCCTTGACGGCGGCGGCCAGGGCGGCCGCGCGGTCGGTGCGCTCCCAGGTCATGACCTCCAGCTCGCGGCCGAAGTGGCCGTAGTTGGTGACGCGGGAGTAGATCGGGCGCAGCAGGTCGAGGTCGCGGATGATCGCGGCGGGGCGCAGGTCGAAGACCGACAGCACGGCCTCCTCGATCTGGGAGAGCGGGACCTGCTCGGTGCCGAAGCAGTCGGTGTAGAAGCCGACCGGGTGGGCGCGGCCGATGGCGTAGGCGGCCTGCACCTCGCAGCGTTCGGCCAGGCCGGCGGCGACGACGTTCTTCGCCACCCAGCGCAGCGCGTAGGCGGCGGAGCGGTCGACCTTGGACGGGTCCTTGCCGGAGAAGGCGCCGCCGCCGTGGCGGGCCATGCCGCCGTAGCTGTCGACGATGATCTTGCGTCCGGTGACCCCGGCGTCGCCCATCGGGCCGCCCACCACGAACTTGCCGGTCGGGTTCACGTAGACCTTCAGGCCGTCGTGCCCGATCGGGTAGCGGGCCAGCACCGGCTCGATCACCCGGGCCTTCACCTCGGCGGCGATGGTGGCCTGGCTGACCGCCTCGATGTGCTGGGTGGAGACCACCACTGTGTCGATCCGCACCGGCCGGTCGCCGTCGTACTCCACGGTCACCTGGGTCTTGCCGTCGGGCAGCAGGAAGTCGAGGTCGGCGCGTTGGCGTACCTCGGCGAGCCGTTCGGAGAGCCGGTGGGCGATGTCGATCGGCAGCGGCATCAGCGAAGCGGTGTCGCGGCAGGCGTAGCCGAACATCAAGCCCTGGTCGCCGGCGCCCTGGGCGTCCAGCAAGTCACGGGAGCCCTCGGAACGAGATTCCAGCGCCACGTCCACGCCCTGAGCTATGTCGGGCGACTGGGTGCCCAGCGACACCAGGACACCGCAGGAACCGCCGTCGAAGCTCTTGTCGGAGGAGTCGTAGCCGATCTCCAGGATGCGGTCCCGGGCGATCTTGGCGATGTCGGCGTAGCCGGACGTGGTGACCTCGCCGGCGACCACCACCGTTCCCGTAGTGACCAGGGTCTCCACGGCGACCCGGCTGCGGTGATCCTCACGCAGCAGGGCATCCAGGACGTGGTCGGAGACCGAGTCGGCGACCTTGTCCGGGTGTCCTTCGGTGACCGATTCGGAGGTGAACAGTCGGCTCACTCGGGGTTCCTTTCAGAGACTGTCGAAGACGCCGAGGGCGGCGTCGAGAATGGCGTGGGCTGCCGCGGACTTGCTGCCGGAGCGTTGCGCCACAATGCCGGACGGCGAGATCACGGTGATCTCGGTGGCGCCGGCGCCGAAGATCTTCCCCCCGCTGACGTCGTTCAGCACCAGCAACTGGCAGCCCTTGCGAGCCAGCTTGGCTTGACCGAGCCGCAGCAACTCTTCGTCCGAGCCGGCGGTCTCGGCCGCGAAGCCGACGACCACCTGGCCCGCGGGACGGCGGCGCGACAACTCGGCGAGCACGTCGGTGGTCTGGGCGAAGTCGACGGTCAGCCCGGCGTCGCCGGACTTCTTCAGCTTGGTCTCGCTGGGCGCGACCGGGGTGTAGTCGGCGGGTGCGGCGGCCATCACGACCAGATCGGCGTCCGCGGCCTGGACGAACATGGCCTCGGCGAGGTCGCCGGTGGAGACCACCGGAACCCCCGCCACGCCGGACGGCAGGGGCAGCGACACGTTGGCGGTGACCACGGTCACCTGGGCACCGCGGGCGGCGGCGGCCTGGGCCAGCGCCAGCCCCATCTTCCCCGAGGACGAGTTCCCGACGAACCGGACGGGGTCGAGCGCCTCCCGCGTCCCGCCGGCGGAGATCACCACCCGGCGTCCGGCGAGATCCTGGCCGGCCATCCGGGCGGCCAGCGCGGGATCGTCCAGCAGCGACAGCGCCAGCCCCTCGATGTCCTCGGGCTCGGGTAGCCGTCCGGCACCGGTGTCAGCACCCGTCAACCGCCCGCTGGCGGGGTTCATCACCACGACCCCACGCGAGCGCAGGGTGGCGACGTTGGCCCGGGTGGCTGCGTGCAGCCACATCTCGGTGTGCATGGCGGGGGCCATCAGCACCGGGCAGCCGGCGGTGAGCAGGACGTTGGTCAGCAGGTCGTCCGCCCGTCCGGACGCGGCGCGAGCCAGCAGATCGGCGGTCGCCGGGGCGACCACCACCAGGTCGGCCTCGCGGCCCAGCCGGACGTGGGGCACCTGTTCGGCGCCGGTGAAGACGTCGGTGGCCACCGGGTGACCCGACAGGGCCGCCCAGGTCGTGGCGCCGACGAACTCCAGCGCGTTGCGAGTGGGCACCACGGTGACGTCATGGCCGGCCTCGGTGAACCGGCGCAGCAGTAGGCACGCCTTGTAGGCGGCGATGCCCCCGGCCACGCCGAGCACGATCCGGCTCATGGCGGAGAGCTCAGGCCAGTTCGTCGGTGCCGAACGGATCCAGCGAGAAGTCGGGGTCGG